>DXYB01000046.1 GCA_019416065.1 Acidaminococcus sp.
ATGGGGTTTTGTGAAGGTAAACGTCCACAAGACCCCAACATTTATTATAGAACCTGTTTTTATAACCGTGTCGTATTGTTTTTGCTATTTCTTGGGATCACTGTATTGCAGCGCTACCGTATCGTATTGGCCTGAGTCATCTGATCCACCAGAGGCGTGCCGCTGCCACCTAATAGATCCACTTTGCTGACCACTACCTGCATGATCCGGTTCCGTACGACACCGCTTTTGCTTGGCTCCCCGTAGGAGGCCAGGGCATGAATCATGTAGGGCGTGCCATTGACATTGCCCAAGGTCAGCATTACGTGAAAAGGCGTAAACAGCAGGCTGCCGGCGGGTAGGGCTTTAATAAGATCCATCCGCTGGGTGTGGCTGAGCCCCTGCAAACTTTTACCGCTGACGGCTTTTACTTGTTCGTCCCCGTTCCGAGGCAGCTGCACATCCATGGTTTTGAATACGTCTTGGACAAAGGCGGAACAGTCTACACTGTTTTGCATACCGCCCCAGCCATAAGGGGCTCCTAAGTGTTTAAACGCCATAGTGATGGTGTTATTGGTGGTATAGGGGAGATATCCCTGATGCAAATAGGCTCCATAAACAGCCTTTACCGGCACAATTTCCAGATAGCCCTGGTGGTTTCTGGTGGGGAGCTGGAGATTGCCGTTTACAGTGGGAATGGCGGTACCCATCTGGTAGAGCTGGGGAACGGTACCGGCATTTAGCGTTAAAAGCCGTCCCGTTACCACTGCGGGATTGGTGGGTTCCACATACGTAAGCCAATTTTTTTTGTCTGTGATGGCTACCTGGTTGGTGGGAATCCAGCCCCGGTAATGGGGCGTGCGAACAAAGGTGAAATTTCCTTTGGGATTGGTATGGTAAACTCGCACAGGTGTGGCTGGATCCACGGCGGTTTCCTGCCAGTTGTCGAAACTATGATCCTCTGGTGTGTCAAAAGCCCTGAGCAGGGTAGGAAAACTCCGAAGATCGCTGCGCTTTACTACGACGCCGTAGCGTACTGTGTTACTGGGACGAATATTGGCTTTGGCATCGCTGACCAGTTGCTCTGCCTGGGCATGGGAAAGGGGAGTGCCTTGGACATATTGGTTCACGTCCATGGCAAACTGATTGACATACTGGGCGAGTGTGGTGTTATTGACCGTATCCGGCAGTTGCTTGAACTCATCCCCAAATACAGAACGCCCCATCTGGTCATTGACTGCCTTGCGCCGGGCATCCGTCATAAGAACGGTATTGCCATCGGGACGGAGCCAGGCACTGGCTTGATTTAAATTTGCCGGCGTGCCAGGCATGGCGGCAAAGGCAATGTGTGCAGCTAGGCAGATTGCGCTGGTCAGCAGGGTAAGTTTTTTTGTGATACGGATAGTTGACATAAGGTGGCCTCCTTTAAGGAATCCTTGGGAAAATGGCTTGTTTTTGTAGCCTGGCATGCTATACTTACAAAAGGAAAGGCGGATTCGTTCCGACTATGCTAGTGAAACGGGAAAGTGATCGGCTGGTAATAAGCGATCACTTTTATTTCTTATCATACCACAGAAAGGAAGCTATGGGAAAATATGTCATTGCTTGCGGCGGGCAAATAGAACTGGTGGTAGAAAAATCGCGCTTTCTTTGTACGCTGCGACGGGTAGCGTCGGAAGAGGCGGCGCAGGCCTTTGTCAAAGAGATGAAAAAAAACTACTGGGATGCTTCCCACAACTGTTCTGCCTATATTGTGGGCCGGGATGAACGAATTGTCCGTTCTAATGATGACGGGGAACCTGGCGGGACAGCCGGGGCACCGATGCTAGAAGTATTGCGGCGAAAAGAATTGTATAATACGGCTGCCGTTGTGACGCGGTATTTTGGCGGCATCAAACTGGGAGCTGGGGGCCTCACCCGGACTTATGGAAAATGTGTGGCCAAAGCTGTGGAAGCACTGGGCTTATTAGAAGAAGTGCCCATGGGAGAGTATGTTTTTTCCTGGTCGGTGGCGGACGTGGGGCGGGTACTGCACCAACTCTACCAGCAAGATATTTTTACCGTGGGAGACGTAAGGTATAGCATACAGGCAGAACTTCATCTGCAAATGCAGGAAACAGACCAAGAAATGGCAGAAGCATGGCTGACAGAAACGTTGGGAAGGGCCATCAGCCTGGAAAAAGTCCGGCAGTATATAGCGGAACGGCCTGCTGCGCCAGCGCCTTGATTTTCCCCTATTTTTACAGTAAACTAAACACAGACGAATATTTGTTTTATCCCAACAGAAAGCAGGTTAAGCATGAAAGTAAAGAAAATCTGTGCCGGAGTGATGACCGCTCTGGTGCTGGGAACCTATAGCGTTCCGGTGTGGGCGGCGGATACTACTGATGTAGTGGTTAAGACCGTGACCCGGACGGAGAAAAAAGTGGATGTGGAATGCCCCGAAGTGGTAGGGGGCAATAAAAAAGCTACGGGTAAGATCAACAATGCCCTGTCCCGCCAGGTAGCTTCATTGGTCAGTGAGGCCTCTACCCTAGGCGGCGGCAGTGTGCACTACGATGTACACAAGGCAGACGAGGACCTGATTAGTCTGACCCTAGTCATGACACCCAATATGGGCATGGAAGAGACACAGGGTATGACGTTTAACCGGAAAACCGGAGACCTGAAACCTCTCAGTGATTATTATTCCGGCAATGTCTTGGCTCAACGGGCTAAGGAAGGGCTTAGCTACCTGTATGATGTGCCAGAGGAGAAACAGGATGTTCTGCCAGATACTTATTATGTGGATACGGACGGCAGTGTAATCGGGCTGTATCATGCAGGGGCCGTGCTGGATAAAAACGAAGGGGAAATTGAAATCAATTTGTCCGCTTCCGGGTTGGATGACGGCGTGGTAGCCGGTCCTACTGCAGAAAACCAAAATACGGCGGAGCCTGTAGAAGTGAAAATTCCGACGGCACCGAAAAAAGAGAAAGCGGAGCCTAAAGTCGAACCTGAGAAAAAGCAAATAGAATCTGTGAAAGAAACTGCAGACCGTAAAAAGAAAACTGCCGAAAAAATAGAGACACCAGAAAAAGAAACGGCTTCTGCAAAGAGAAAAACGGCTACTGCAAGCGAGAGCAAGCCAGCGGAAATAAGTAGCACAGCCAATGCGCCACACCAGACTATGAAAGAAAGAATTGCGGCACTCCAGGCAGAAAAAGCAGCTCGTGAGCAGGCAGAAGGGGAAGCTCGGCTGCAACAGCTGGAAGCCAACCAAATCGCCCAGACAAAAAAACGGGAAGCTGAGGAAGCCGCTCGCAGGGCAGAAGCAGAACGCCAGGCAGAACTTGCCCGGCAGCAAGCAGCAGCTCAGCAAGCCGCTATACAGGAAACAAACCGTAGTACAGGAACGACCGCCGGAACCATCACCGGCACAGAAGTGCGGATGCGTGCTGCGGCGGGCCTTGATGGAGAAGTGACAGGGACCTTTACCCAAGGCGAACGGGTAACGGTTTTATATGGTCGTAATGCCAGTGGCATGAAATGGTATGAAGTACAGCGCGCCGATGGAACTAAAGGCTGGGTAGCTGGGGAATACTGTCAGGTAGTGGAAACGGCACTGGTTCCTTCAGTAAACCGAATCAACGACCGGCAGGGAAAAATTACAGGCTCAGAGGTACGGATGCGCAGCGACCCCAGCCACAATGCGGACGTGCTGGATTATTTTGAAAAAGGGGAAATCGTCACCATCCTGGATGCAGCAGAAGGTACAGGTATCCAGTGGACCAAGGTCCAGCGGCAAAACGGAGATGTGGGCTGGGTGGCGTCCATATACTGTCAGGAAATCTAGTATTTCCTGGACGGGTATGGTAAAATGATAGATATTATTGCGAGGAGGTATACTCGAATGAAAAAAATCTGGCGGGTTTTGTCCGCTGTATGCTTTAGTGCTTTGCTGGCCCTGCCTGTGATGGATAAGGCCCAGGCTGCCACCTTTACCTTTACCCCGGAAAAACCGGCGGAAACTACGACAGAGACACAGGCCCCTTCCAATGAGCCCAAAGTGCAGTCCCTGAAACTGGCGGTAGTACCGCTGATGATCGGGGAAGATGTGGAAGATAATGAAGGCATGAAACCCATCGTATACAGTACGGAACTGGCCAAAGTATTCCAGTATCCGGAATACGACATGGTGGATTCGGATATCGTACGGAAAACGGCCCTGCAACAGCAGGATCAGCTGTTTACCAAAGAAGGCATAGAGGCAGTAGCAAAAGCCAGCGGTGCTGACGTGGTGGTGGTGATGGCCGTGGATAAATTTGACGTCCATGAAGACCAGTTCCGTCGGGAACCGGTGACCACGCTGGACTTCCAGGGGCGGTTTGCTACCATCAATATGAAAAACGGACAATTCAAGGATGATCACTGGCGTTACCGGGCTGAACGGGAAACCGGCTCCATCAATCCCCGCAGCGACTGGCCTCATCATGAATTTGCCAAAGTATGCCGTAAAGAGCTGAACAAGGTGATCAAAAATAATAAGTAAAAATAGGCGGCCGGTAGGCCGCCTTTGTCGTTGCAGGAAGGAGCTTCCATGGATTGGGGAGACATCAAAGCGGCAGGATTATCCTGCTATAATATCAAACATATCAAAGAACGGAAGCGCTACTATATCTATTTGCTGCGCTGCGCCTTGCATCGTGGGGCCATAGGCGAGCTGGATCGCTTCTTTCATGCTACCTTGGTGCGCCAGGAAGTGTTTCAGGGCCGGCCTTGCCTTTTGGAACAGGCCACCCGGGCATTTTTTTACAAGGGATCCACAGTAGCGGAACGGGTGCAGCTGATTGAAGATCATATTTCTTTCTTGGAGGAGCGGACGGGCCCGGATTTTCTCCGCAGGATTTATACCCAAAAGCATACGCAAGGAGGACGCATCACGCTGTGGCAGGATATGTTCCAGGATCAGCCACTGACACTGGATCTGCTATTTCATCCTGGCCAGCGTAAGGAAGGGTGTTTGTCGCTGGTGCTGCATCTAGGCAACCTGGAATTTTATCAGATTATGTTTTGGTTTTCGCCAGCCCCGGATACGGGACAACCCTGCTGCTGGGTGGGAGCCTTACAAGGCACAACCTTGGGCAAGGAAGTGGTCAAGGCTATGACAAAGCAGTACTTTGGCTATCGAACCAAAAATTTAATCTTTTATGGGCTTCGCACTTTGGCGGATTTCTTAGGCTGCAGCGAGATCAGAGCCGTGACCAATGCAGGCTATTATGCCATGAACCACCTGCGGATGGACCGGAAACTGAAAACAAATTTTGGAGATTTTTGGGCGGAATGCGGCGGCGCCCCCAGTGCGGATCCACGGTTTTACCGTATTCCTTTGGTAGAAGAGCGCCGGGAGCTGGCAGAATTCAAACCGTCTAAAAGAGCTAACCACAGACGACGCTATGCACTGATGGATGCTATGCGAAAAGAAATTGGAGAAAAAATCGCCCCGTATCTGGCCACACCCGTCGCCAAGCAAAACAATTTATGATACAATAAAAACCGAATAGTCCCGAACATAAAATAACCCATGACGGAGGTGTTGGCATTGAAGAAAAAAGTCATCAGTCTGCTGATCACAGCGCTCCTATGTTTGACCAGCCTGGTGCCCGCCCTGGCTGCGGAAGAAACTAGCAGCACGGTAGCCGGCAAACTGGAACAAGCAGAAAGCTTTATGTATGGCGCCGTGCAGACTGGCTCCCTGGTAAACAGGGTGGATAAACTAGAAAAAGAAATGTACGGACAGCAGAGCAGCGGTTCTGTTATGAGCCGGGTGGATCGTCTCTTTAATCGGTTAGAAGGGGCCCCTAACAACGGGCAACTTTCCCTAGCTACGGAAATGAATGCCATCGAATGGCAGTTCTCTGACCGGATGAGCACGGAAGCGGCAACGGCCCGGGTTAGCTCCCTGGAAACCCAAATTTTTGGTACCCAGTATACTCAGGATTCCTTGGTAAGCCGGGTGAATCGCCTGACTAAAGCTGCATTTCCTTCTGGAAGCCTGACCAGCAGCAGTGTGGTACTTCCGAAAGATTCTCTGATTAAAGTTAAGTTCATGCAAGACATCAGCAGCAAGGAAAATCAGGCTGGTGACGTAGTGGATTTTGTGGTGGATGACAATATTTACGTGGGAGATGCCCTGGTTCTTCCCAAAGGCGCCAAAGGCGTAGGCCGCATTGCCAAAATTGTGCAGCCTCGGATTTTTGGCCGAGATGCTCGGATTGATCTGGATTTTTCCCACGTGATTGCCGTAAATGATGGGGCTGTTCCCGTGACTATGGGAGATTTGGCCAAACAGCAAGCAAAAACTGCTGCCGGAGCTGCCGGGGCTTCCATTGGCGGGATGGTGCTCTTTGGACCAGTAGGAATTATTGGTGGTGCTTTTGTGAAGGGCGCTTCTGTAGTGATTCCGGCGGGCAGCAACACCTATGTACAGGTGAAGGAAGATACTACGGTGGACGGCCTGGTGCTAGCAGGAAATACTGTAGCGGGCCAGCAGCTGGATGGGAGCAAAGCAGGCGAAGAAACGAGCGTTGCACAGCCAGCAGCCCGGGTAAGCTCCGGTACAGCAAAAGAAACACCCGCAGAAGATAACGGTAAAGAAACCCCTGCAGCTACGCAGGATGACAGCAGCATTTCTCTGGATGAGCACGAAACAGAAACGGCAGGCAGCGTAAAAAATCAAGCGGATGCGGAAACAGAAGCCGCTATCAAGGCGGACCAGAAGAAGGATAGCAGCAGTGACCAACTGCTGGATGAGGACGATGGCAGTGCCTATGACAGCGCTAACTCCAATGTATAAATGATAACCAGCTAACGGACGAAGGTCCCTTCCTTTCACAAAATTGCGGAAGGAAGGGACCTTTTGTGTTATAATAAAAAAGAGTATATCTATAAAAATAAATCAGTGGAGGACACGATGAAAAACAAGGCGTTGGCCTTTGGCCTTACCGCCCTCCTGTCTTTGCCCGGAGTGGCTGGCGCTGCTGCGGTAACCTATGATGGGGGACGGCTAAGCGATAAAGACGGGCCTCACTTCCAGGAACCTTTGCAAAGTCTGGATGAAGTGGCAGCGGAGGCACGGCAGCGGGAAAGCATACATCGACTGCAGGACCAGCCGGATGCAAAAACCGAAGAAATTCTAAAGGCTGGGCGGGAAACGTCCAAAGAAGCAGAGAAAAGAGAAAAAGAAAATCGTACGGTGGATACGGAATCCACGCTTCCCATTACCATTTATGGGGATCAGGTAGAATACAATTCAGGAACCGGTAATTTCTACGCCAAGGGCAATGTACGTTTGTACCAGGGTAACCAACGGCTATACACCGCCCAGGCGCAAGGCAATTCCAAAACAGGGGACGTATACCTGTTAACCGGTGGCCGGGTGATCCAGGATACAGGGACTGGACAAAGCGTCACCGATGGGCAGTGGGGCCATTATAATTTCCTGGATAAAACCGGAACGGTCAAGAATATTTCCGGCGTCAGTGGAGACGATATTTACCATGCGGATATTGGTGAGATCTATCCCGACCGGGTGGAACTTACAAGCGGCGGGCGGACAACCCGGTGCCCAGCGGTGGAACATCCTCCCTGCGTGGAAGTAAAAGCGGACAAGGTGGTGATTTATCCCAAGGATAAGATTATTGCCTATAATGTAAAGGTCTTTGTGAAAGGAAAACATATTTATTCCCGTGACCGTTGGATTAACCGGATTTCCGAGGGAGGAGAAAAACATAGCCTCTTGCCCCATATTGGGCACGACAGCGATCATGGTTGGGAAATCAGTTATGACCTGGATGTGCCGCTTTCTCCCAATAACAGTTTTAATGCAGATCTGAAATACTATTCCAAAATTGGTTGGCGTCCTATGTTCCGGGATATTCAGGACGAAAAAAACTTTTACGTACAGATCCAGGATGGACATGATGAGGACTCGGATAATCATTGGATCCGCAAATACCATG
Organism: Acidaminococcus sp.; assembly: GCA_019416065.1. GTDB lineage: Bacteria > Bacillota > Negativicutes > Acidaminococcales > Acidaminococcaceae > Acidaminococcus. The sequence continues at coordinate 7,980 of DXYB01000046.1, forward strand.
ATATAAAGCTGGGGATCAAGAGCCATAAATTCTGGGATAAATTGCCCCTGAACTATTCTGGCTACATCAGCCATGGGTTGTGGAAAGATGACTGGCGTAAGAGCTGGCATACGGAATATGCGGGCTTTATTACTCATGATCCCATTCGGTTGACACACGAGAAGAATCCTCTGTATTTAAACCTGGGGGCTGGCAGCAAGTGGACTAAAGAAAGCGTGCGGGGTACGACCGTGCAGACACCGCTATATACAGCTACTCTCAATAAGAGCTTTGACGGGGGATGGAATACTTGGTTGGGCTTCTACTATGAAAAAGCTCACACTTCTGTCTTTGAGTATTCCAACCCGGATATGAAAGAAGAAGTGCAGTGGGGACTCTCCAAACAAATCGACCATAATGACTGGGTAAACTTCACCCTGCGCTATGACAAAGAGGCCAGTCGTGTGTACGAATATATTTACCGCTGGTACCATGATTTCTGCTGTTTCCGGTTGGGACTGGAATACCGGCAGAAAAAATATAACGGGGAGCATGAATGGAGTGTGACCTATGACCTTTACAGATGGTAACGCGGAAGAACTGATTGAGACCCGTCTGCTGGAACACGAAAAGTTGATCCATAAAGTGATGGGGAGTAAACGATTAAAAAAAGCCGTGGTAGAAGCTGCCGGACTGATGGTGATGACGCTGCTCAGCGGCGGCAAAATCCTTTTGTGCGGCAACGGAGGCAGCGCTGCAGATGCCCAGCACTGGGCAGCGGAGCTGGTGGGTCGTTTCCAAAAAGAACGCAAAGGGATGGCTGCGCTGGCCTTAACGACGGATACCTCGGTCTTGACGGCCATCGGCAACGATTACGGCTATGAGGAAATTTTTGCCCGACAGGTGGAAGGCTTAGGGCAGGAAGGAGATCTCTTAATTGGAATCTCTACCAGCGGTAATAGTGACAACGTATTGCGCGCCATTATCACAGCTAGAGAGAAAAAGATGCGCGTACTGGGATTTACCGCTCGCGGTGGTGGCAAGATGGCGGCACTGTGTGACGTGCTACTAGACGTACCCACGGAAAATACTGCAAGAGCTCAGGAAGTCCATGAACTATTAGGTCATACCTTGTGTGAATTGGTGGAAGACTATGCCCAGTCCTAGAAGTATCCAGTTTTTAACAGAGACGATCCAGCAACTGAAAATTGCTGTCATTGGGGACGTGATGTTGGACCGGTATGTCTATGGAGAGGTGAAACGGATTTCGCCGGAAGCGCCGGTCCCGGTAAATCATGTGCGCCGGATGGAAAGCGTGCTGGGAGGCGCCGGTAATGTGGCAGCCAATCTGGCAGGCTTGGGTGCTCAAGTATATGTTGCCGGAGTCACCGGACTGGATGAGCACCGGGATAGCCTGGAAAAGAAGCTGGCCCAGGCGGGAATGGATTATAGTGGGTTATTCCCGATGCCTAAGCGGCGGACCATTACGAAAATGCGGGTCATCGGAGCCCGGCAGCAGATGCTGCGCCTGGACTTTGAAGAACCAGGGGACCTTTCTCCAGAAGAAGAAACAAAATTGCTGCAGTGGCTGGAACGACGCTTGGCAGACGGCTTGGATGGCATTGTACTTAGCGATTATGCCAAAGGCGTCTGTGCGGCCCATTTTTGCCAACAGGTGATTGCCCTGGCCCGCAGTTCCCAAGTTCCCGTACTGGTAGATCCCAAGGGGGCAGACTGGCGGAAATATGCAGGCTGTGATTTTATTACCCCAAACGTAAAAGAGATGTGCGAAGCGGGGGGGAAAGCGGTTCCTAACGAAACAGAACCCTTGGTAGCACTCGCCCAAAAAGCTAGGGATACCTTTCATATCAAAAATGTGGTGGTAACGCGTTCAGAAAAAGGTGTTACCTTGCTCAACCAGAAAGAAGTCATTACGGAAGAAGCTACGGCCCGGGAAGTATTTGATGTGTCCGGGGCCGGGGATACGGTGGCCGCCGTCCTTTTAGCGGCAGCAGCGGGCGGCATGCCCCTGGAAGAAGCCCTGAATCTTTCCAATAAGGCCGCAGGTATTGTGGTCAGTAAAGTGGGAACCTATCCAGTACACCGGGCAGAATTGTTAAAAGAAGTGTTGGCGGATGAAGGTCGCAGGGGACAAGCCTATCGTCCCTTGACGTGGGATGAAGCCGCTAGCCTTGCCAAAACCTGGCATGCTGCCGGAGAATCGATTGTATTTACCAATGGATGTTTTGATTTGCTCCATGTAGGACATGTAACTTATTTGGAACAAGCTTCCAGACTGGGAAAACACCTGATTGTGGGTGTCAATACGGATGCTTCCGTGAAACGCCTGAAAGGGGCCAGCCGCCCCATGAACGGAGAAAATGACCGGGCACGTGTCCTGGCAGCACTGGGCTGCGTGGATGCCGTGGTGCTATTTGGAGAAGATACGCCCACAGACCTGATTCACCGCTTACGCCCGGATATTCTGGTGAAAGGTGGGGACTACAAGGTCGAAGAAGTAGCCGGTAGAGAGTATGCGGGCCGGGTGGAAATTTTGCCGTTTCAGGATGGTTATTCCACCACAGGGTTGATCAAAAAAATTGCAGGATTCCTGAAGGAGGGCAAGCTATGATCATAGTCACCGGGGGTGCCGGTTTCATCGGAAGTAATATCGTCAAGGGCCTGAACGACCAGGGCCGGGATGATATTCTGGTGGTGGATAACCTCACCAACATGACCAAATTTAAAAATATCCAGGGGCTAAAAGTCCAGGATTATTTGGACAAGAACGATTTTCTTGCACGGGTTCAGGACGGGCAGTTTACCCATACTCCCATTGACGTAATTTTCCATGAAGGAGCTTGTTCTGATACCATGGAATACAATGGCAAATACATGATGGATAACAACTTTGCATACACCAAAGTGTTGTTCCATTTTGCCACGGACCGCAAAATTCCTTTCCTGTATGCCTCTTCTGCGTCCACCTATGGCAGCGGGAAAAAAGGCTTCCGGGAAGACCCGGCCTGTGAAGAAGCCCTGAATGTGTATGCGTTTTCTAAGTTGTTTTTTGATAACTATGCCCGGCGCTATTTCCCGCAGCTGGAAAGCCAGGTAGCAGGGTTCCGGTATTTTAACGTATTTGGCCCCCAGGAAAACCATAAAGGGAAAATGGCCTCCATGGTGCGTCAGATGTTCCTCCAGTGGAAGGATACGGGAAAAGTCAAGCTGTTTGATGCCTATGACGGCTTTGGAGCTGGGGAGCAAAAAAGAGACTTTATTTACGTCAAAGATGTGGTGAAAGTCCTGTTTTATTTTTGGCATCATCCGGAATTAAAAGGCATCTACAATCTGGGTACCGGGTACGCCCATACCTTTAATGATATGGCCCATGCGCTTTTGGCGTTTTTTGGCAGCGGGGAATTGGAGTATGTACCTTTCCCAGACGTGCTAAAAGGAAAATACCAGAGCTATACCCAGGCGGATACGACTAAGCTGCTTCAAGCAGGCTACGATGACGGCTTCACAGATTTTACCCAGGCGGTACAAGAGTATTGTCAGCTGCTCCGGGATACTGACGGTTATTATCAGGCATGAGTGGACGTAAAGCGGTATTTTTGGACCGGGACGGGGTCCTGGATGTGGATTCCGGCTATATGTACCGGCCGGAGCAATTGCAGTGGGTCCCGGGAGCTCGAGAAGCGGTAGCACTTTTTCATCAGCTTGGCTATGCTGTCTTCGTGGTGACCAACCAAAGCGGCATTGCCCGGGGTCTATTTACCCAAACTGATATGGAAAATTTCCACGCCCATATGCAAGAAGAACTGCAAACGGTGGGAGGCTGGATTGATCAGTTTTATTTCTGTCCCCATCATCCTACCCAGGGCGTCATTCCAGCACTAACCATTGCTTGTGCCTGTCGTAAACCCAAGCCGGGTATGATTCTCCAGGCTTTTGCCCAGCATGATCTGGATAAAGAGCATTCTTTCCTTATTGGGGATCGTGATAGCGATATACAAGCCGCAGCAGGAGCCGGAATTGCTGGGTATTTATTTCCAGGTGGGAATTTGCTGGACTTTGTTAAAAGCGTACTGAAGGAGCGAGGGGAGCAGGTTGGACTATAAAAATATCCTGATTATCAAAATGAGCTCCCTGGGGGATGTGATCCATACACTGCCCTTTGCGGCGGCCTTACGTGACCGGTATCCGCAGAGTCGGATCAGCTGGCTGGTACATCCCCAGTTCAGTGCTTTTGTGCCGGAACCACCGCTCATTAATGAAGTGCTGTATTTTGACAAAGCGGCTTTTAACAAAATGAATTGGCGGGATAAATGGCGCACGTACCGGACTATCCGGCAAACGCTCCGATCCCGCCATTTTGATTTGGTTATTGATTTACAGGGACTGTTTAAAAGTGCGGTCATGGCCCTTTTGACCGGCTGTTCAAAGAGGATTGGCTATTGTGAAATGCGGGAAGGAAGTGGCCTGGTATCTCGCCCGATTGTGGGAGCACATCGGAATGACCACGTGATTGAACGGTACCTGGACGTGGCCCGGTACCTGGGCGCCAAGGTAGAGACCATCCGTTATCCTATGCCGTCTTTACAGAAAGAGTGGGAGCAGCTTCGCAAGCGTCTTATCGCTGCCGGGCTGCCGGAAGGAGAAATCCTATCCTATGCGGTATTTGTTCCTGGGGCTCGTTGGGATACCAAGCGCTGGCCGGTGGAATATTTTGCACGGCTAGCGACTATGGTCATGCAGGACGGCTATTATGTGGTACTGGCCGGTGGGGCCGGAGATAAACTTTTGGGAGAAAAAATTCGGAAAGCTGTGAAAAACCATCCCCATTTGGTGGACTTTATTGGACTAACGTCCTTAAAAGAGCTAGGGGCCTTGATTAAAGGCTGTCAGTTTTATGTCAGTGGAGACACCGGGCCTTTGCATATTGCTACGGCGCTGCAGAAGCGAACCGTGAGTATTTATGGTCCTACCAGACCGGATCGGACAGGTCCTTACGGAAATCCTCATTCCGTAGTGCTGGTGAGCCCTGTAGCGTGTGCCGGTTGCCTAAAAAAGCAATGTGAACATTGGGATTGTATGTATGCGGTATCGCCGGAGCAGGTCTATGCCATACTTCGGAAGGAAGGAGGGGAGACCCGTGCTTGAACTGGATGGGAAAAAAATTATCGTGACATTTCTGATGCACCTGGGGGATCTAGTGCTCACGACTCCTTTTCTCTGTGCACTGCGGAATGCGGCTCCCCATGCAGACATCACCTATCTGGTGGATGAAAAACTAAAAGATATTGTGACTTACAATCCCCATATTGACTATGTGTGGACGCTGGACAAAAAAGGTAAGGATGACAATCTGCCAGCACTGTGGCAAATGAGCCGGAAAATTTCTGCGGCTCATTTTGACGTGCTGATCAACTTGCATCCCAATGAACGGTGCTCTTTTATTGATGCGGCAGCACGGGTACCGGTGAAGGTAGGCGCTTCTCATTTTTTGTTCCGGGGATTTTTTCATCCTTTTTTGAAGTTAAACCGTAAGCTCCATGCAGCGGATATGTACCTGGATGTATTGACCCGGCTTGGGGTGCATCATCTGAAACACAATGGCCTGGAAGTATTTCCTGGGCCGGAACATAAAGCTCGGGCAGAAGCTTTTTGGGCGCAGGCGGGATTAAAAAAAGAAGAAAAACTGATTGGGTTTAATATCGGTAGTGCCGTTGTCACAAAGCGCTGGGCGCCGGAACGATTTGCCAAGGTGGCGGATACGCTATCTAACGAAGGCTATCGAACTGTATTCTTCGGGGGAACTATGGATGAAACCATGGTTAAAGAAGCCGTGGGATTTATGCAAAGTCGTCCCATCGTTGCCACGGGACAATTTTCCTTGGGGGAACTGGCGGCTGCCATGAGCCGCTGTTGCCTAATTATTACCAATGACAGCGGTCCCATGCATGTGGCGATCAGCCAAAAAGTCCCCATTGTAGCCATGTATGGCCCCAGCCATCCGGAACTGTATGGGCCCTATACCAAGCAGGCGACCATTGTCCGGGCCATTCCTCCCTGCGATGGATGCCGTAAGGGGATGAAACACCACTGCGACGATTTACGTTGCATGCGGGATTTGACCGTGGAACAGGTCCTTGCGGCGGCACACCAGTGGCTCTAAAACGGTGAGTCAATCATTTAAATGCTTGTCTTCCTATGGGCTATTTCTATAATACAAGAATGGTCGTATAATAAGTATGTTGCAGGGAGAGGAATTCTCCCATAGAACAGAAAAGGAGAATGTGAAATATGAACAAAGAAATCGCTTCGCAAAAGGCTCCTGTCGCCATTGGCCCGTATTCCCAGGCTATCCAGGCCGGGAGCATCCTGTATGTGTCCGGGCAGCTGCCCATTGATGTGAAAACAGGGGCGTTCCCTTCCGATGAGATTGTAGCCCAAACTCGGCAATCTTTGGAAAATATCAAGGCGATTCTGGAAGGGGCCGGTTATACCATGGCAGATGTAGTAAAATCCACGGTACTGCTAAAGGATATCGCTGATTTTGGTGCCATGAATGAAGTGTACGCAGAGTACTTCTCCAAACCATTTCCGGCTCGGGCAGCCTTCCAGGTAGGCGCCCTTCCCAAGGATGCCAGAGTGGAAATTGAAGTCGTGGCAGTGAAATAAATGCTATATGGAATAACGAAGGGGTCCGAGAAAAATGAGAAATCATTTTTCTCGGACTTTCCTACTCAGAAAGCAATATCGGTTCAATAATAAATGTTGGGGAGATATGGCTTACAGCTCTGTTCCTCCAATGAATGCTGTGCCTGGAGAAAGGGTTCTTTCTAGGTTTTGTGTTAGTTTTATAAGAATAGACTTTGCGGTCTCTGCCCATAAAAAGTCCGTCTAGAACAGACAATGAACTTAAAAAGGGGAATCATGTAAATGCTGTTAAATTATATGCGCCAGGGATGCTCCTTAAAATAATTCTTTGCGAATAATAGAAAATCACGTTGAAATGATGTTAATTTTTTCCCTTTTACCCAACTGATGGACTGGGTACGTGTTTCAGAGACTCCCAAGACTGGAATAAAAGTGACGCTTTTGTCAATTAATGAATTAGCAACTGCACCTACCATAGTTGTGATGCCTACTGCCTTGTTTTCTTTAACCATTTTTTGGCGCGCAACATAATTTCCTTCGTAGATTTTAATCGGGGAAAAATTAGCTTCTTGAAAGACGCGCTGTACAAATTGAGAAGCAGAAGAATTTTCCTGTGTAATAGAAATAAAAGGCATATCTTGTAATTCGGATAATCGTAAAGCTTTTTTAGTTGCTAAAGGATGAAGGGACGAAATCATTACAACGGGGTTCTCACTAGAATATAATTGTATAATTTCCCGCTTGGAAAGATCTAGATCTTCTATAATTCCAAGATAAAAATCATACGAATTCAGGACTGTATCATCGTTTGTAACGTCATCATAAGTGATAGTATGTGTTTTAATGGGGATCATTGGAAATTTGTGCTCAAAGTTATAAATCATATCCAAATATACAGACTGACTGGTCAAAGCCACGGAAATAGTATCATTATTCAACGGACGCAATACCTCAATACCTTCGTCTAGGATGGCAAGAGAACGCTTTACTGTTTGGTAAAAGGCTTTCCCGTTATCATTTAAGATCAAACGATTTCCCTTACGATCAAACAAAGCTATATTTAGATAAGACTCCAATTTCTTTATGGAAGCACTTAAACTTGGTGGCGAAATATGGAGCTTTTCTGCGGTATGGGTTAAATGCTCACTTTCTGCTAGCTTGGCAAAATTGTATGTGATAAGCTAAAAATACCCAAAATCATCATTAAAAATCCCCATTTTCA
>DXYB01000047.1 GCA_019416065.1 Acidaminococcus sp.
TGGGGTTTTGTGAAGGTAAACGTCCACAAGACCCCAACATTTATTATAGAACCAATTCTTTTCCATACAGTGAACCTTCCTCTGTGTTCCATAGTTGATAAGGATGGGGCCGTTGCATGGGTGAATTTCACCCATGCAACGGCCCCTTTTGTCTGCTAGTTTACAGGAAAAAGTATTTAAAGATAAACAGCACGGCCAGTACATACATCAGCTTGCTGATCTTTTCCCGTTTGCCGCACAGGACGTTCAGCACTACATAGGAAATAGTCCCGAAAGAAATCCCTTCGGAAATGCTATAGGCAAAAGGCATGGCAATGATGGCAATATAGGCCGGGATGGCTTCGCTGGGATCGGCCATATTGATATTCACCACGGAAGAAAACATCAAAAAGCCGACGATGATCAGTGCCGGGGCCGTGGCAAAAGATGGAATGGCCATAAAGAAAGGGGAGAGGCATAAAGATAGTAGAAAGAGTACGCCCACTGTAGTAGCCGTCAGCCCTGTCCGGCCGCCTTCGGCAACACCGGCAGCACTTTCTACATAGGTTGTGACCGTGCTGCACCCCAAAAGAGAGCCTGTCACGGTAGCGGTAGCGTCCGCCATCAGGGCGCCTTTAATATGGGGCAGCTGGTTATTTTCATCCAGCATATTGCTGCGGGTGGCAACGCCGATTAACGTTCCCAGGGTATCAAAAGTATCCACAAACAAAAAAGCGAAGATGACCGCAAAGAAATTTAGGGTTAACACATGGGAAAAATCCAACTGCATGAAAAGAGATGTCGGGCTTTGGGGCATGAAAGATGCCAGCCCCTGGGAAAGATCAGGAAAGACGCTGAATGTTCCAAGCTTGGGATCGGGGATAAATAGGCCTGTGGCTTGGCAGACCATGCCCAATATCCAAGTAAACAGAATCCCAAATAAAATATTGCCCCGAACCTTTTTCACCATCAAAAGGGCTGTAAATAAAATCCCTAGCAAGGACAGGACTACGGTAATGCCTACGCTGTGGAAGGTATTGTCTGCCATGGCCTTGGTGAAGGAATACAGGGAGACCTTGGTGGCTGGGTTTGCTACGATGATACGGGCGTTCAATAAACCGATAAAAGCAATAAAGAGCCCAATCCCTACAGAGATCGCCTGTTTCAACGTATGGGGGATCGCATTAAAGATGGCTTCCCGAATGCTGGTGAGGGACAGAATAATAAAGATAATGCCTTCGATAAATACCGCAGAAAGCGCCATCTCCCAGCTGTTACCCATTTGTAGGCAAACCGTATAGGCAAAAAAGGCGTTCAGCCCCATGCCCGGTGCCAGGGCAAAGGGATAATTGGCAAAGGCCGCCATGAAAAAGGTCCCCAGGGCAGAGGCGATGGCCGTGGCAGTAAGAACGGCCCCTTTATCCATGCCCGTAGCGGACATGATGGCCGGATTTACGATTAAAATATAGGCCATGGTCATAAACGTGGTAATGCCGGCGATAATCTCCGTGCGGACGGAGGTGTGGTTTTCCTTTAGCTGGAAAACTTTGTCCAATAATGCTTCCATGATACGCTTCCTTTCCTAACTGCTTTCTTATTATTTACCCCAAAACACTTTGAATCGTTGTAACATTTCTTTTTGCGCCAGTTTTTCCGGCCATAGTTCTTCCCCGGGATCGTGGCGGAGGGCACTGGCCATGTGATCATAAAAATGGGGGATCCGCTGATCCAGTTCCGCGGCCAGCTCCTTCATGCTCTGCCGGTTGGTGGTGCCATCATAGGTACAGGGATTTTTCAGCGGGACAAGCCCCAGCTCTTTCCCATAGCGGATAATTTCCTCTTCACGGTAAAAGAGCAGGGGACGAATGACCGTGATTTCGCTTTTGCTCAGGTACGTTACGGGCAGAAACGTTTTCATCTGTCCGGAATTAAACAGGTTTAACAGCAGCGTTTCCACGGCGTCGTCATTGTGGTGTGCCAGTGCTACCTTGTTGCAGCCCAATTCTTTGGCCATGCGGTTCATGGCAGCCCGACGAAAATAGGCGCAGGTAAAACATGGGGTGTTCCCCCGGTGGGCCCATAATTTTTCGATGGGTACTTTGCCGCTGTAGTGATGCAAATGATACCGGGAGCAAAACGCTTCCAGCTCTTTTTGTGGAAACGTCCCTCCCTCAAATTCCCCGTCCATGGTGTAGCAGCATAGCGTGAATTGCTTAGGAGAATGTCTTTGGACTTCTGCCAGTGCGGCCGTCATAAACTGGCTGTCTTTGCCGCCGGACAGTCCAATTAAGATATTGTCCCCTTCTTGGATCATATCAAATTCGATGATGGCCCGCCACAATTTGTTTAACATCGGGGCGGGTACATAAGGCTGCTTAGACATACCATCCTCCTTGTGCGTTGGTGTCTAAATATTATACTACATCTGGACATTTTCGGGGAGATTTGATAAAATTATTCGGTATGATGGGCGTGGAAACATCATAGTCGCTTAATTTGCATTGAAGCAGGAGGCAGGAGAATGAAGATTTTTGTTGTAAACTGCGGCAGTTCTTCCATCAAATATCAATTGATTGATATGGAAAATGAATCTGTAATCGCAAAGGGTTTGGTTGAACGTATCGGCATTGAAGGGTCCGTACTGACTCACACTCCCGCTGGCAAGGATAAGGTCAGACTGGAAAGTGCCATTCCTGACCATGTGGACGGTATAAAAAAAGTACTGGCTGCCCTGGTGGATCCCAACCATGGTGTTATCCGCTCTATGGATGAAATTGATGCTGTAGGCCATCGGGTAGTACACGGGGGCGAAATTTTCGGGGAGTCTGTCGTGATCACACCGGAAGTCTTGAAACAGATTGAAGACTTGAGTGATATGGCTCCGCTGCACCAGCCTGCCAATATTGCCGGGATCCGTGCCTGCCAGAAACTGATGCCCAGCACCCCGCAAGTGGCTGCTTTTGATACGGCATTCCACCAAACCATGCCTCCTGTGGCGTATATGTTTGGTGTAAAATACGAAGAATACAAGAAGTTCGGCATCCGGAAATACGGCTTCCATGGGACCAGTCACAAGTTTGTGGCTAACCACTGCGCGCAGCTCATGGGCAAGGATATCAAAGATTTGAAGATTATCACCTGCCATTTGGGCAACGGCTCCAGCATTACCGCTGTTAATGGCGGAAAATCTGTAGATACGTCCATGGGCTTTACTCCGCTGGATGGCGTGCTGATGGGGACACGTACCGGCTCCATTGACCCTGCTGTGGTACCTGTGTTGATGCATAAACTGGGCCTTGATGCCGAAGGCGTGGACCAATATATGAATAAAGAATGTGGCGTACTGGGAATTTCCGGCGTGTCCAGTGACTTCCGGGATTTGGAAGCGGAAGCCGCAAAAGGCAATGAAAGATGCCAGCTGGCCCTGGATATGTTCTGCTATCAGGTGAAACGCTATGTGGGTGCGTATGCAGCTGCCATGGGCGGCGTGGATGCCATTGTGTTCACTGCTGGTGTAGGCGAAAATGATCCCCATACCCGTGCCCAGGTCTGCTCTGGCCTGGAATACATGGGTGTTAAGATTGATGCGGAACGCAATAATGTACGTGGCAAGGATACGGAAATCAGCGCTGCGGATTCCAAAGTCAAAGTGTTCCTAATTCCCACCAATGAAGAACTGGCCATTGCCCGGGACACCAACCGTTTGTGTGGCAAATAATAGGGCGGCTTTCTTGACAAAGTGTAGCGCTGCCGGTATAATGTAACGGTTGAACTTATGATTAAGATCAATGTAGCAGAAATCAAAAAGACACTGACAGGATCGGCGGACTTCCATTATGTGCTAACGAGCCGGGAGCTGGATCTTTTACCAACGGATGCGTATCTGGAAGGACCAGTGGAAATCAGCGGAACCCTCTCTAATGGCGGGGACGTATTGCTGTTAAAAGCCACGGAAGATTTTGTGATCCATGGCATATGTGCTCGTTGCCTGAAAGATGTGACGATGCCCCTTCTGGCAGAAGTGGATGAGCGGTATTATCCCGCTGGCACGGAAGGGCTGGAAGAGGATGCCTTTACCTATCAGCATGACCTGGTTGATGTTACGGATGCTTTGAGGGAATCTCTACTACTGGCAGTACCGGATAGAATCCTGTGCAAGCCGGACTGCAAAGGGATTTGCCCGGTCTGTGGATGTGACCGGAACGTAGTGGAATGTCACTGCGATACCCGTTCCATAGATCCCAGGCTGGAAGCGCTCAAAGCGCTCTTGAAATAGAATGAATGTAGGAGGTGTGACAATATGGCAGTACCTAAGAGAAAAATGTCCAAAGCCCGCCGGGATTCCCGCCGTGCTAATTGGAAGCTGAGTGCGCCTGGCATGGTGGAGTGCCCCCAGTGCCACGAGTTTAAGCTCCCTCATCACGTATGCCCTTCCTGTGGCTACTATGATGGCAAGGAAGTCGTAAAAGAAGAAGAGTAAGATCCTATGGATCTAAGGAAGAACGCTGCCTTTGGGTGGCGTTTTCTTTTTCTCTTTATTAATCCTGCCAAGTAGCTTATAATGAAACGAAGGATGGGGAAAAGACCTGCAACACCTTTCTATTGTTTTTTTGGTTCTTGTAGAATATTTGTATTATTTATTTGTTCTGCCCGGCAATGGGGTTGTAATCCTGCTATGATTTGCTATAATAAATACCATGTTATGACTTGGTATTAAAAGTAGGTGGTAGAATGGGTTCCATTGCACAGAAAAAAGCACGGCAGCAGCGATTGCAGCAGCTGCTGGCAAAAAATCCCTTCTTAACCGATGAGCACTTGGCCGAAACTTTTCAGGTGAGCATACAGACCATCCGGTTGGACCGGGTGGCACTTGGCATCCCGGAATTGCGGGAACGAACCCGGCATATGGCAGAAGATGCCCAGGCCAAATTGCAGGCCATAACAAGTGCGGACATCGTGGGGGAACTGATTGACCTGGATATAGGGAAAAGCGGTCTTTCTATGATGACCGTGGAACGAGATATGGTGTTCCAAAAAAACGGGATCTGCCGTGGACAGTATATCTTTGCCCAGGCCAGCAGCCTGGCACTGGCTGTGATTGATGCACCGCAGGCAATGCCTGGGGTGTGCAACGTGAAATACAAAATCCCCGTGCCGTTAGGGGCCGTACTGGTCGCACGGGCAGAGGTAGTCCGCAAACAAGACGATAAATATACCATATGGGTCAAAATTCGAAACAATCACAAAGAAGTTTTTCGTGCCAAATTTTTGATTGTTTCTGTCCCGGAAAAGAGGAACCAGGAAAATGAAGATCGCAGTTGATGTAATGGGAACGGATTATGGTCCCAGTGAAATCATCAAAGGAGCCCTTCAGGCAGTCAAAGCATATGGCCTGGATGTGGTGCTGGTAGGCGATCAGGACGTTATAAAAAAAGAACTGGGGAAGGAACAGCAAGAAAACAATCCCCATGTATACATTCATCACGCCAGCCAGGTGATCGAAATGAAAGATCACCCTGGCATCAGCGTGCGGAAGAAAAAAGATGCTTCCATTGTGGTAGCAACTCGGCTGCTGCGGGAAGAAGAATGTGATGCCCTGATTTCTTCTGGCAGTACAGGGGCGGCTGTAGCAGCGGCGTTATTTGGATTGGGAAGAATCCAAGGAATTGAACGGCCCAGCATTGCTACAGTCATTCCTAGCTTGGATGGGGCCACGGTGCTGGTAGATTCTGGTGCGGTGGTGGATGCTAAGCCGGAAACGTTGGTACAAAGTGCGATTATGGGCAGCGTCTATGCGGAATTGCAGCTAGGCATTGCCCAGCCCCGGGTGGGACTTTTGAATATCGGCGAAGAAGAGACCAAAGGCAATGAACAGTGCCTGGCGACCTATCCCTTATTAAAAAAAGATCCCCATATCCATTTTGTGGGTAATGTGGAAGGCCGGGATATTAACCGGGGAACTGTGGATGTAGTGGTGTGCGACGGTTTTGTGGGTAACGTGGTGCTAAAGACCATGGAAGGCCTGGCTAAAGCCCTAAGCCAAATGGTTAAGGAGACACTTCTGGATAGCGGACTGCTTGCCAAAGTGGGAGCGCTATTGGTGAAACCGGCGCTGCTAAAACTGGGCAGGCGCATTGACGTATCGGAATATGGCGGCGCACTCCTTATGGGGGTAAAGGCTCCGTTTATCATCTGCCATGGCAATTCTAAAGCCAAGGATATTCAATCCGCCCTGCGGGTATGTATGGAACTGACACAAAAAGACGTGGTGGGACGTATTCGTAAAGAAATTTTACAGGATGAAGAAAGCGGTGAATTATAAAAATGACGCAAACAGCAGTGGGCTTTTTGGGTATGGGATACTATGTACCTGAAAAAGTACTCACCAATTTCGATTTGGAAAAAATGGTGGATACCAGTGATGCCTGGATCGTGGAACGGACCGGGATACGGGAACGGCACATTGCCGCACCGGAACAGGCCACCAGTGATTTGGCATTTATTGCGGCACAACGTGCCTTGGAAGATGCAGGGGTAAAACCGGAAGATATTGACCTGATTGTGTTGGGAACAGCTTCCCCGGACATGGCATTTCCTTCCACTGCCTGTCTGTTGCAGGACCGGCTTGGCTGCACCCATGCGGCTGCGTTTGACTTATCCGCCGGATGCAGTGGCTTTGTATATGCCTGTGGAATCGCCAGCCAAAGTATCGCCAGTGGATTGTATAAACACGTTCTTGTCATAGGGGCAGAAACCTTGTCCCGGATTTTGAACTGGAAGGATCGCAACACCTGCATTTTGTTTGGCGATGGTGCTGGTGCTGCCGTTTTGGGCCCAGTGGAAGAAGGATACGGCATTTTGTCCATTGATATGGGTGCAGATGGCAGTGGTGGAAAATACTTGGATCAGCCTGCTGGTGGCAGCCGTCGTCCTGCTAGTCACGAGACCGTGGATGCCGTAGAACATACTATTCACATGGTAGGCCGGGAGGTCTTTAAATTTGCCGTGCGCACCATGCCTAAAAGCGTGCTGACAGCGCTACATAAAGTGGGGCTGGATCAAAGCGCCATTGACCTTTTGATTCCCCATCAGGCCAATTTGCGAATCATTGATTCCGCTTCCAAGCGGTTACAAGTTCCTATGGAGAAAATTTTTGTCAACCTGGACAAATATGCCAATACTTCCAGTGGTTCTATTCCCATCGCTTTGTGCCAGGCACGGGACGAAGGACGGATTCACAAAGGAGATACTGTGGTGATGGTTGGGTTTGGCGCTGGGCTCACGTATGCCACATTGGTTGTTAAATGGCAGAAAGATGAGGTAAAAAAAGCATGAGCAAGATTGCGTTTTTATTCCCGGGACAAGGTTCTCAGGCCGTGGGCATGATGAAAGACCTGTATGAGCAGTATGCCTGCGTGAAAGAAATTTTTAACGAAGCAGACGAGGCGCTGGGCTTTTCTATGACGGATCTGATTGCCAAAGGCCCGGAAGAAGATTTACGGCTGACCTATAATACCCAGCCGGCGATTTTGACGGCTTCTGTTGCTGCCATGAAAGTATTGAATGAAAATGGCGTATTTCCGGATGTAGCCGCAGGGCACAGCCTGGGAGAGTATTCTGCCCTGGTGTGTGCCGGTGCCATGAGCTTTTCCGATGCCGTGCGTACGGTGCGTAAAAGAGGCCAGTTTATGCAGGAAGCTGTTCCTGTGGGTGAAGGGGCTATGGCAGCTATCATTGCCCTGGATACGGATACAATCAAAAGCATTTGTGGGGATGTGGAAAACCGCACGGGTAAAGCCGTACAAGCGGTGAATTTTAATTGCCCGGGACAGGTGGTAATCGCCGGGGCTACGGCAGCTGTTCAAGAAGCTGCTGATCTCATGAAAAAAGCGGGGGCCAAGCGTGCCATGATGTTGGCCGTCAGCGCACCGTTTCATAGTACACTAATGCAGCCGGCAGCCGACCGGTTGAAAGAAGTATTAGACACGATTACCATTCACGATGCCAAGATTCCTGTTATGGCCAATATTAACGCCAAACCAGAAATCAAGGCCAGCGAAATTCGGGAAAACCTGGTGCAGCAGGCTGCTCACCCCGTGTTGTGGGAAGACAGCGTCCGGGCCATGCTGGCTGACGGTGTGGATACCTATATAGAAGTGGGGCCGGGGAAAGTTCTTACGGGCATGCTCCGGAAAATTGACCGTTCCCTCAAAGGGGAGAACGTGGAAGACCCTGCCAGTTTGGAAAAAACCCTTGCTTATTTAAAGGAGGTTAGATAAAATGACGTTAGCCGGTAAAGTCGCTCTCGTAACCGGGGGCAGCCGTGGTATTGGCCGGGCCATTGCGGTGACCTTGGCAAAGCACGGTGCCGACGTAGCCATTAACTATGCGGGCAACACCGCAGCCGCCGAAGCTGTCAAAGCAGAAATTGAAGCCATGGGACGCAAGGCACTCCTGTGCCAATGCAGCGTGGCTGATAGTGAAGCCGTTGCCAGCATGGTGAAAAATGTGGTAAAAGAACTAGGCCGCCTGGATATTCTGGTGAATAATGCGGGGATTACCCGGGATGGACTGATTATGCGCATGAAAGACGATGACTGGGATGCCGTGCTTGCCACAAACCTTAAAGGGGTGTTCAATTGCTCCAAAGCGGTGATGCGTCCGATGATGAAGCAAAAAGGCGGCAAGATCGTCAATATGGCTTCTGTTGTGGGCGAAATGGGCAATGCAGGACAGGCCAACTATGCGGCGGCTAAAGCTGGCGTGATCGGCCTGACCAAATCTTTGGCCAAGGAAGTGGCTTCCCGGGAGATTACCGTCAATGCGGTGGCTCCAGGCTTCATTGCCACCGATATGACCAGTGTTCTGACCGACGAACAAAAAACGGAAATGGAAAAGACCATTCCCTTGGGCCGTCAAGGCCTGCCACAGGATGTTGCCAATGCAGTGTTATTCCTTGTCTCCGAAGACGCTGCTTACATAACCGGCCAGGTGTTAAACGTGGACGGTGGCATGGTAATGTAATGCATTACCCGTATGGATTGAAGGGAGGTGAAACCCATGAGCGAAGAAAGCACTTTTGAAAAAGTAAAGGCGATCGTAGTGGACCAACTGAGCGTTGCTCCTGAAGACGTAAAGATGGATTCTACGTTTACCGATGATCTGGGAGCTGATTCTCTGGACATTGTGGAACTGATCATGGCTTTCGAAGAGGAATTCAACACTGAAATCCCCGACGATGTTGCTGAAAAGATCCGCACTGTCAAAGACGCAGTGGAACTGTTGGATAAGGCAAACAAAGACTAAACCTTTTTTCGGAGAGTCCCTTTTCAGGGGCTTTCCGAACTTTATCCTTAGGTCTTTGATCCTGAAATGGGGGATTATTGTTGAAATTGCCAGTGCTGAAGATTGGTGAAAAAGTAGCAACGATGCCTATCGTCCAAGGCGGTATGGCGATACGCTTGTCCACGGCACGCCTGGCAGCTTCGGTGGCCAATGAAGGCGGTGTGGGCCTGATCGCTGCGTCTGGCTTGCCCTTTGATGAGCTGCGTAAGGAAATCCGCCTTGCCAGGAAATTATCCAATGGCAAGGGCATGATTGGTATCAATGCGATGGTGGCCGCCCGGGAATTTAAGGGGCTGATTACAACAGCCGCACAGGAAAAAGTCGATTTGATTGTGGCCGGGGCTGGTTTTTCCAGGGACATGTTTGCGGTAGGACGGGAATATGGTGTACCCATCGTTCCGATTGTGTCCTATGCTAAATTAGCAAAAATTGCAGAGCGTCTGGGAGCTTCTGCCATTGTGGTGGAAGGCACTGAAGCCGGAGGGCATTTGGGAACCCAGCGCAGCATTAAAGATATCCTGCCGGAAATCCTTTCGGTAGTCAAAATTCCGGTGATTGCAGCCGGAGGTGCCGTTTGCGGCAGTGATGTCGCAGAACTGCTCCATATGGGGGCCAGCGGTGTACAGATGGGCAGCCGGTTTGCTGCCAGTGAGGAGTCCAATGGGGCGCCTTACTTAAAACAATTGTATTTGAAAATGACCAAAGATGATGTGGTTCAGATAGATAGTCCAGTAGGCCTGAAAGGGAGAGCCCTGCTCACACCCTTTTCCAAAGCGGTGCTGGAAGGCAACGGCCCCAGACCTGTTACCTGCGATAACTGTATGAAACATTGTACGCACAGCTTCTGCATTATCCGGGCACTTACCCGGGGACAGCAGGGAGATCTGGAAACAGGATTGGTGTTTACCGGTGCCAATATGTGGAAAATTAAGGAAATCCTTCCTGTCCGTGAAATTTTCCGGAGACTGCGGGAAGACTTGGCAACAGCTGCTGATTAAAAGAATTTTGAGTAGAGGTGATCTTTTTGAAACGAAGAGTGGTCGTAACCGGCTTGAGTGCCATTACCCCCATTGGGATTGGCAAAGAAGAATTCTGGAATAATCTGATTGCCGGCAAAAGCGGAATTGGGCTGATTACCCAATTTGATACGACGGATTTTGGCTGTAAAATCGCAGGGGAAGTCAAAGATTTTGATTTTGCCCAATATGGTGACAGAAAAGAAGGTAAACGCATGGACCGGGTAACCCAGTTTGCCGTTGCCTGTGCCACCATGGCATTAGCAGATTCCAAACTGGATCTGGAAAAAGAAGATGCGGACAGGATCGGGGTGTGCGTTGGCACCGGGATTGGCGGCATTCACACCTTCGTGGAAGCAGCTACGAAATTAGCGACCAAGGGACCAAGCAAAATCAGCCCGTTCTTTATTCCTATGGAGATCCCCAATATGCCGGCTGCTCAGATTGCTATTAACTTGCATCTGAAAGGCCCCAATACGGCCATTGTGACCGCCTGCTCTACCGGCAGCGATTGTATCGGTGATGCCCTGCGGACCATTCAGTATGGCGATGCGGACATTATGTTTGCCGGTGGGGCCGAAGCAGCGGTTTCTCCCGTAGCGGTGGCTGGCTTTGATAATATGAAAGCCCTGTCACGGGATAATGAGCATCCGGAAAAAGCGTCCTGCCCCTTTGACAAAAAACGCAGTGGCTTTGTCATGGGAGAAGGCTCCGGGATTCTCGTTTTGGAAGAACTGGAACACGCCAAGGCTAGAGGCGCCCATATTTATGCAGAAGTCGCCGGTTATGGCCACAATACGGATGCCTATCATATCACTGCCCCGGATCCCGAAGGGGACCAGCAGGTGAAATGCATGCAGCTTGCCATCAAGGATGCAGGTCTTACTCCTGCGGATGTGGATTATGTGAACGCCCATGGGACCAGTACCCATCGCAATGACCTGAACGAAACCAATTGCCTGAAACGGGTCTTTGGAGATCGGGCTAAAGAAGTTCCTATGAGCTCCATTAAATCCATGACCGGACATCTTTTGGGCGGTGCTGGCGGCGTAGAAGCAGCGGCCACCGTAATGACCATTGAAAATGGAATCATTCCTCCTACCATCAACTACGAAGACGTGGATGTGGAAGAAGGTTTGGATCTAGATTATGTGCCCAATGTGGCCCGCAAGAAGGACGTAAAAGTGGCACTGTCCAACAACTTTGGTTTTGGCGGACACAATGCCATTCTCTGCTTTAAAAAATACGAAGGCTAAAATGCTCCCGGCTAGACAAAAAGAGCTGGAAGAGTTGTCCGTAGCGCTGGGCATCAGCATGCAGCAACTGCATTTGCTGGATATGGCGCTCACCCATACATCCTATGCCTATGAAAGTAAGCGCAACCCGCGGCCAGAGCATAACCAGCGACTGGAATTTCTGGGAGATAGTGTGCTGAGCCTGGTGGTGAGCACGTACCTGTACACCCATTATCCCCAACTGGATGAGGGGGAACTCAGTAAGTTCCGAGCGTTTCTCGTGTGTGAAGAAACTTTGGCCATTTTGGCCGCAGAAAATCATCTTGGGAAGCATTTACTCCTTGGTAAAGGGGAGCAAAACCTGGATGGGGAAGAAAATCCCTCGATCCTTGCAGACGCGTTTGAAAGCGTTCTGGGTGCCTACTATCTGGACCAGGGATTTGCAGCTGTAACCGACCTTTTAAACCGGCTGCTGCTGCAAAAAATTCCCGTGCTGACGGCTGAAGGCATAGACCGGGATTACAAAACCCGCTTCCAGGAAGTGGTGCAGGAAAAAGGCCCGGTAGAAATTACCTATGAGGAAGTATCCGAAGAGGGGCCCAGTCATCATAAGACTTTTGTGATGCGGGTGCTGGTAGCCCAAAAAGAGATGGGACGGGGCAAGGGCCGCAGTAAAAAAGAAGCTGCCCAGCGGGCCGCTCATGAAGCCTTAAAACGCTGGAAACAAAACTAAAGAAAACAAAAAGTCATCGAGGGATATGCCCCGGTGGCTTTTTGTTTTGAGCTGTTTCGTAGGCAAATGGAGTGGAAAGAAAGTAGAATATATAAAAAGATTTATTGATTTCCTCCAGTAAATACTATAAAATGGTATTTACTGGAGGAAATCGTTATGATCAAAGGTGCTGGGGAGCTTTTATTCCAATTGCAAACATATAAAAACCCACAAAACAGAATACAACGGTTGGTTAAAGCAGGAACTCTGTTTCCTATTCGTCGCGGTTTATATGAAACGCATCGCAATGTGTCCATGCGTCTTTTAGCAGGCACGATTTATGGACCGTCTTATATTTCTTTTACTTCTGCGTTATCCTATTATGGGCTAATTCCTGAACGGGTGTATGCTTGTACCTCAGCTACGCAGAATAAAAATCGGACCAAGTCATATCATACGCCATTTGGAGATTTTTATTATCATGATATTCCTCGGGAAGCCTATCCGTATGGGGTTGTCTGGAAACAAGAAGGGGATTCCTACAGTTATCTGATGGCTGCGCCCGAAAAGGCGCTTTGTGATTTGTTGTATCTTCAGCCCTCTGTATATAGCAGAAAAGCTTTGGAAGAAATGCTGTTTTCGGACTTACGAATTGACGAAGAAGGGTTTTCCCGGTTGAATCATGCAGATTTGGCATTTCTTTGTCCTAAGTACCATAAAACCACCTTAAACCAGTTAGAAATCTATTTATGGAAGGAAAACCACAGATGAACAGTACGCTGCAAAATATGCTAGAACAACATCATCCTAAAACAGCAGAGGAGTATCGTAATGCGTTGAAAGAAATGATCCAGGAAATTACTTTAGCTGGCCTAGGCAGAACCACTTTTTTTCAGGAGTGTGCCTTTTACGGTGGTACTGCCTTACGGATTTTTCATGGATTGCAACGCTTTTCGGAAGATATGGATTTTTCCTTGAAAGAACCTGACGCTGAATTTGCACTGGAAAAATACCTACCGGCTATTGAGCAGGAGTTAGCGGCTTATGGGCTGCAAATGACTGCGGAAAAGAAAAATAAAACGAAAGTATCGGAAATCCAATCGGCCTTTATTAAAGGCGGGACATTATTGCAAGTGATTCGCATTGAGCAGCAGCAGGATCTGGCCATTCCAGGAATCAATAAGCATGAGCAAGTCAAGATTAAGATAGAAGTGGATACCAATCCTCCACAGGGCGCAAGGTTTGAGTTTAAATATACGCTGCGGCCGATACCGACAGCCGTACTTTTATATGATAAGCCCTCACTGTTTGCAGGTAAAATCCATGCAGTGCTTTGCAGAAATTGGCAGCATCGGATCAAAGGGCGAGACCTATATGATTATGTATGGTATCTGTCGCAGAACACGCCGGTCAATTTGCTTCATTTGCAAAAACGGTTGGAACAATCTGGGCGTTGGGAGAAAGATAAAATTTTGACAGCAAACGATGCGAAAGCGTTGCTGCAAACTCGTTTTGAGCAGATTGATTTTGAGGCTGCTAAAATAGATGTAATACCATTCATACCCAATCCAGCTGAATTAAACCTTTGGGGTAAGGCTTTCTTTACGTCCATCACGGAAAACCTCCAGGGAGAGTAAAGGGATCCGTCGTCATAGGAAGTTCAAAGTTTCTGTCTTGACAAGGCTTTGGATACTGTATACTATGGGGGAAGAATTGGGGTCACCCATTCCTGCTAAAATAAGACTAAGAGAAAAATGAGTACTGGAGGCATGAACATGAATACCAAATTGAAACAAGCCATTGTAACTGCTATGTTTGTATTATCCGTTCCCTGTGTTTCCCAGGCTGCTGTCAGCGAAGGGGCGTTAAAAGACGGATTCGGCCTGGATCTGGCGTACCCGGTTGCCCATGAAAGCAACAAAACTGTGCAGAATATGATTAATACGGATATTGACCTGTTTGTCAAAGAAGCACAGAAGGACTATAACCCCGATACCCAGGATTCCCGCAAGATGACGTATACGGTGACCTTGGAAAATGACGAAGAACTTTCCCTGGTGCTGCACAGCGAAAAAATGACGCCGTCGCTCGCTAATCCGGAAACCGTCACCTATGGGATTGTATATGATAAGTCCACGGGCAAGAATATTCCGCTTCACGTCTACACCGATATGGCTACCGTGGATCAGCTGAAAGCAGCGCTCAAAAAGGGAACGGTGAAGCTGTACAATGGGCAGCATAAGAAAATCACCTGGTCCGGGGAGTTTGCGCCCACCCAGATGACGACCCAATATTATCTGACGGAAAGCAAAAAAAGCAAGAACCAGACCGTTTGGCTGGTGTTCCAGCCTGGTGATCTGGCACCGTACTCCGAAGGGACCACCTATGTGGAAGTGCCGGTGAAATAACTAGCGTAATATGGCATAAAAATAAGGTTCGCATTGATTTTGCGAACCTTATTTTTATGCCTTTGCAAACGGCGCTTAGATGGTTTGGTTGCAGCTTGTGGGAGTAAAGACCAAAACCCGGTTGCAGAAGCTGCACTTTGTGTGCATGGCGTCAAACAGTGGGCCTTCTGCCAAAAATTCTGCCGTTCCCTTTAGCAAAAAGCCAGTCCCCATACCCATTTTCCCCTGGACTTCGTGGCTGCCAATGGTGACTTCCACGTAGGGATTGTGTTTGGCATTTTCTTCCGTGTGGCGGAACCCAAAACAAGGGATTAAGATTTGGTCTTTTTCCGTGATAATCAGGTATTTGTTCCAGGTATTGGCAATGTGAGGCTTGCTTTCCGCCGAGCACGTTGCCACGGATACAATCCCGTCATGGGAAACACATTCCCTGAAAATAGCATTTAACATCGACATCGTGGTGACGACCTCCTTTTCTCTATGCTAGATGATAGCATAGCTACTGTAAAAATGTTTTCTGTCAAGCAAAATTCCCCAAAAAGAGCATCGAATTTCCCCACTTTCA
>DXYB01000048.1 GCA_019416065.1 Acidaminococcus sp.
ATACCCAAGGGGAATCTCTAACCATATCCAACTAACAAAAAACTAACGCCGTCATTTGCACTAGGATATCTTGCACAATGTAAAAAAGTCGATTATAATAGGAAAAGATTCAGGTGAATATTTTTTTTGTACAGTTAAAACTTGAATCAATAGAGAAATACGTTCCCCAGTATCGTCGTTTTCTATTGCGCAGGAAATGGGCGAAATTGGGAGACATACAACAAGCAGTACCATAGTAATCGCAGGACGGAGGAGCCTGCGGATAGGAGAGAAGTCACATGAGTGAAGAATTACTGCGGGTAGAAGGCCTGAGATTGGCCGTAGAGGGGAAAGAAATCCTGAAAGGGATTGATCTGGTTGTGCGTAAGGGCGAGGTTCATGTCATCATGGGATCTAACGGAGCTGGGAAGTCCACGCTGTTTAATGCCATTATGGGCAATCCCAAATTCACCGTGACCAGTGGACATATTTATTTCGAGGGAAAAGATATTACCACAGCCCCGGTAAATGAGCGGGCTAAAGCTGGGATTTTTATGGCGTTTCAGTCCCCTATTTCTGTGCAGGGGATTACGGTGGAAAACTTTATCCGCAATGCGAGAAACACCATTACTGGAGAAAAACAGCGGATCATGCCGTTTAGAAAAAAATTGCATGCCGTCATGGATACACTTTCCATGAAACGGAGCTATGCAGACCGCTATGTAAATGACGGATTTTCTGGTGGGGAACGGAAAAAAGCGGAGATTCTGCAAATGACCATGCTGGATCCTAAACTGACCATGCTGGATGAAATCGATTCCGGGCTGGACGTGGATGCGGTGCGGATCGTTTCTGAAGCCGTGAATAAATACCATACTGCTGATAATTCGTTGTTGATTATTACCCACCATAGCGAGATTCTCCAACGGCTTCATCCGGATGTAGTCCATGTTCTGATTGACGGACAGATTGTCAAAACCGGAGACGCTTCCCTGATTCAAGAAATTGAACAAAACGGGTACGAAGCCTTTAAAAAGGCGTAAGTAGGTGAGACCATGAGTGATAAAGAAAAAACGCCCATACCCGATAGGGAAGGCGAAAGCAAGCTGGAAGCGGAACGGGATACAATCAATTCCCTGACTGATTTCGGCAATATGTATGATTTTAAAAAAGAATTTACCTACGATTACCGTACGCAGGCCGGTTTGACACCTGCCATTGTCCAGGAAATTTCTGCCCAAAAGCAAGAACCAGAGTGGATGCTGGAGGCAAGGCTGCGGTCGCTTGCAATTTACAATAAGATCGATTATCCAATCTGGGGGCCCGATATCAGCGGCTTGGACATGGATCATATTATTACCTATGTGCGTCCTCATGCCCAGATGAAAGCCAGCTGGGATGATGTGCCTGACGATATCAAAGATACCTTTGATCGGCTAGGTATTCCGGAAGCGGAAAAAACGTCTTTGTCCGGGGTAGGCGCCCAATACGATTCGGAAGTGGTTTACCACAGCATCCAGGAAGACCTGGTGAAGCAGGGCGTGATTTATACGGACTTTGATACGGCGGTGAAGCAGTATCCGGAAATTGTACGGCAATATTTCCAGAAACTGATTCCTCCCACGGATCACAAGTTTGCGGCGCTGCATGGGGCCGTATGGTCTGGGGGCAGTTTTGTGTATGTCCCGGAAGGGGTGGATGTCTCTATTCCCTTGCAGAGTTATTTCCGGTTGAATGCGCCGGGGGCCGGACAGTTTGAACATACACTGATTATCGTGAAAAAAGGGGCTAAGGTTCACTTTATTGAAGGCTGCAGCGCACCCCGCTACAACGTGGCCAACCTGCATGCCGGCAGTGTGGAACTGTTTATTGAAGACGATGCCACGCTGACCTATTCCACCATCGAAAACTGGTCTAAAAACATGTACAATATGAACACCAAGCGGGCCATTGTCGGCGCCCGGGGCACCATCAACTGGGTGACCGGGTCGTTTGGCTCCCATACTTCCTGCTTGTATCCCATGAGCATTCTTAATGGAGAAGGGGCACATTGCGAATTTACAGGTGTTACCTTTGCCGGTAAGGGGCAGTACCTGGATACGGGGGCAAAAGTGGTACACAATGCTCCCGCTACGACCAGCAATATTAACTCCAAGTCCATATCTAAAGATGGCGGCGTGTGTATTTACCGCAGCAGCGTGGAAATTGGTGAAAAAGCAGAAGGGGCCAAATGCAACGTCAGCTGCGAATCCCTGATGCTGGACGAACAGTCCCAATCCGATACCATTCCTGCCATTGTCATTAAAAATGACAATGTGGACCTGGGACATGAAGCAAAAATCGGCCGGATCAGCGATGAAGCCATTTTCTATCTGATGAGCCGGGGCCTGAGTGAAGACGAAGCACGGGCCATGCTGGTACGGGGCTTTGTGGAACCGGTCTCCAAGGCATTGCCACTGGAATACGCTGTGGAAATGAACAATTTGATCAATCTGGAACTGAAAGGTTCCATGTAAGGGAGGCGGCAGCAATGGAAAAAGAACAATTTAACGAATTGCCCCGCCCGACTTTTCGGTTTGTACGACTGAATCATACGGCATTACCGGAGGAGCCTCTTGTTACTTTACAACCAGCCACCTTGGAAGAACGGCATGAAGGGCAAGTGGAAGTGAGAACCGGGCTGCAGGAAGCGTTGCCTGCTTTGGGCGATTTTAAAGGCGCCAGTCCAGAATCCCTGGCGGCTGCCAGAAAAGGCGGGAATTGTAACTGTGCCGTGACCGTACCGGAAGGCGGCAATGCTTCCGTATGGCTTACGTACCGCGTTACAGAAAACGTGCCCCAGCTATCTGGCTATCTGCACGTGGTGGCAGGAAAACATAGTACGCTCCATGTGTATGAACTCTTTGAGAGGGATGCTGAGCATGGCCTGGTCAATTTGCTTCAGGTGATTACCGCAGAAGAGGGAGCCAACGTCCAGATCAGTAAAGTGCAGCTCCATGGTTCCAAAGTCCGTCATATTGATCAACGCCTGACCAATGAGGGGCAAGAGGCCCAAATCAAGTTCGTCAATGCAGAAATCGGCGGACATGAGGTCCTGCAGTATACCCAGGACAATTTGGACCATGATGAAAGTAAATTCGTGAACCAGGGAATGTACCTGGGCAGCGAAGACCAGCTCTTTGATTTTACCTACTGGGTACAGACCCGGGGTTGTAAAACAAATACAGATATTTTGACCACCGGGGCACTCATGGGTACCAGTAAGAAAATCTTTAAGGGAACCATTGATTTTCTCCGGGGCAGCAAAAAGGCTGAAGGCAGTGAGGCAGATAACTGTCTGTTACTGAATAAAGGGGTGCATTCCCTGTCCGTACCGTTACTGTTGTGCAAAGAGGACGATGTGGTGGGCAACCATGCTTCCAGCAGCGGACAGATTGACGATGACATGTTGTTTTACCTCATGAGCCGTGGCTTTAATAAAGAAGGAGCCCAACTGGTTATTGTGGAGAGCCGGATTCGGCCGGTGATTGATCAGCTAGGTGACGAAAACTTGGAAAACAGGGCGCTCCAGGCTGTACGGAAAAAAATGCAGTTCTGCCGTCAGAAAGGAACTTGCGATGAGAAATGTACGCAGAGATTTCCCGATCTTGAATAAGATCCATAATGGGCATAAACTGGTTTATTTTGATAATGCAGCCACTACCCAGAAACCAGTGCAGGTGATTTATGCATTAAATGACTATCTGGAACATCACAATGGCAATCCCCATCGGGGCGCACATGTGCTATCCATAGAAGCTGGACAGATTTATGACGAGGCTCGGAGTGCCGTCCAAAAGTTTATCAACGCCAAATATTTTGAAGAAGTGGTGTTCGTTCGCAACAGCACAGAAGGGTTGAATCTTATTGCCCGCAGCTATGCGGAACCCCGATTAAAGTCCGGTGATACCATCGTGATCCCTATTTCGGAACATCATTCCAATCTGGTTCCTTGGCAGCGGGTATGCCGCAAGACCGGGGCCAAACTGGTTTATATGTATCTGGATGCCCAGGGCCATTTCACAGAAGAAGACCTGGCAAAAATCGATAAAAATACCAAAATTGTTTCCTTTGCCGCTGTTTCTAATGTATTGGGCATGCATCGCCCGGTAAAAGAATTGGTGAAGCGGGCCCATGAGGTAGGGGCTATTGCCATTGTGGATGGGGCACAGTCCGCTCCCCATGGAGTAACGGATGTGCAGGACCTGGATTGCGATTTCTTTGTATTCTCCGGTCATAAAATGCTGGGGTCCACCGGTACAGGGGTGGTGTACGGCAAGAAAGAGCTCCTTTCTGCCATGGAACCATTCCTCATGGGTGGGGACATGATTGAATATGTGCAGGAACAGACCACTACGTTTAACGAACTGCCCTACAAGTTTGAGGCCGGTTCCCAGAACGTAGAGGGAGCTGTCATGCTCCATGCGGCCATTGATTATCTCACCGATTTGGGAATGGATGCGGTAACCGCCCACGAACACGCTCTTGTGGAACGCTGCCTGGAAGGTATGAAAAAAATCCCCCACATCAATCTGTTGGGATCTACGGATCCGGCAGAAAAAACCGGCGTGATTTCCTTCACCATTGATGGAGTGCATCCCCATGATGCGGCGACCATTCTGGATAGTTTCGGGATTGCTATCCGCAGCGGGCATCACTGCGCCCAGCCCTTGGGGGCGCACCTTCATGTAGAAGCGTCCAACCGGATCAGTTTCTATATTTACAACACCTTGGAAGAAGTGGACTATTTCCTGTCCAAGCTGCCGGAAGTGCGGAAAGTCATGGGCTTTAAGGACTAAAGGACGGGGGAGTAACATGGAAGACTTACAACAGCTATACAGTGATGTGATCCTGGAACATAACCAGGACCAGCTTAATAAGCACCTGCTGGACCCGCACAACCTGCAGGAGCACGGCCATAATCCCAGTTGCGGGGATGACATTACCCTGCAGGCAAATATTGAAAATGGGATTATTAAGGACGCGGCCTATACGGGGCATGGCTGTGCTATCAGCCAGGCGTCCACGG
This sequence comes from Acidaminococcus sp., assembly GCA_019416065.1. GTDB lineage: Bacteria > Bacillota > Negativicutes > Acidaminococcales > Acidaminococcaceae > Acidaminococcus. The sequence continues at coordinate 5,048 of DXYB01000048.1, forward strand.
ATATTATGATTGATTTGATTCGTGGCAAAACCGTGGAGGAAGCAGAACGCCTGCTCAATCTATTTATTTCCATGATCCGCCGGGAAGAAACCGACGACACGAAACTGGAAGAACTGGACGAGGCAATTGCACTCAAAGGGATTTCCAATATGCCGGCCCGGGTAAAATGTGCCCTACTGGCCTGGCATACTATGAAAGCTGCGTTGGAAAAAGAAGAAGCGACGGACACGGGAAAAAAGTAAAATAGCAGGTTTTTCGGTAGCACTAAAAACGAAAACCACGAAAAAGCACGCTTTTTCGTGGTTTTTTTTTACCCACTGTAGTATAATTTACACATACGAGTAAAGTGAGAAATAAGGAGGAGTGCAGAGGATGCATAGTTTTAGCACAGAATTGGGGGGACGGACGCTCACCATTGAGACTGGCAAAATGGCCAAACAAGCCAATGGAGCAGTCCTGGTCCGTTATGGAGATACAGCGGTGGTTGTGGCTGTAACGGGGACGGATACGCCCCGGGAAGGTGTGGACTTTTTTCCACTGACCGTGGATTTTGAAGAAAAAATGTATGCCGTAGGAAAAATTCCTGGTGGATTTTTGCGCCGGGAAGGCAGACCTGCGGAAACGGCAATTTTAACCAGCCGTCTCATTGACCGTCCTATCCGCCCCATGTTCCCGGAAGGCTATCACAACGATGTGCAGATCGTTTGTACTGCTGTTTCCGTGGATCCGGACAATGCCCCGGATATCCCTGCTATGATTGGTGCTTCTGCGGCCCTTTCCATTTCCGATATTCCCTTTGAAGGCCCGATTGCCGGTGTGCGTGTGGGGCTTATTGACGGACAGTTTATCGTCAATCCCACGGTGGAACAGGCAAAGATCAGCTTGCTAAATTTGGCCGTGGCCGGCACCAAAGACGCTATTTTGATGGTGGAAGCTGGTGCTAAGGAAGTTTCCGAAGAAGTGATGCTAGATGCCATCTGGTTTGCCCATGGGGAAATTAAAAAACTGGTGGAATGGCAGGAAACCATCCAAAAAGAAGTGGGCAAACCCAAAATGGAAGTGCCCGTTTATACACCCCCTGCCGAACTGGTAGAGGAAATCAAAGCCTATGGGGAAGATAAACTGAAAGCCGCTTTGATGGATGCCGATAAAAAACACCGGGAAAAAATGGTGGACGAAGTGAAAGAAGAAATCGCCTCCCATTTTGCGGAAAAATACCCTGATAACGGCGTGGACGTAGCGTATATCACCCAAAAATTAATCAAATCTGTGGTGCGCCATACCATTTCCGTGGATAAGATTCGTCCCGATGGCCGTGCACTGGATGAAATCCGTCCCATCAGCTGCGAAGTGGGGTTATTGGCACGTCCGCATGGTTGCAGCTTGTTTACCCGTGGGCAGACCCAGGTTTTAAATTGCTTGGCGTTGGCTCCGTTGCGGGAAGCACAGACTTTAGATGGATTAGGAACGGAAGTTTCCAAACGGTATATTCATCACTACAATTTCCCGCCCTACAGCGTAGGAGAAACCAAACCCTTGCGCAGTCCCGGACGGAGAGAAATCGGGCATGGCGCCCTGGCAGAACGGGCGCTGTTGCCGGTGATTCCTTCAGAAGAAGAATTCCCGTATGCCATCCGACTGGTTTCTGAGGTCCTGGAAAGCAATGGGTCTTCTTCTATGGCCAGCGTATGCGCCAGCACTTTGTCCCTGATGGATGCCGGCGTTCCTATTAAGGCGCCTGTTTCTGGCGTAGCCATGGGGCTTGTTAAAGAAGGGGAACACTATACCATTCTGACCGATATCCAGGGCCTGGAAGATGCGCTGGGCGATATGGACTTTAAAGTGGCGGGTACGGCCCAAGGAATCACCGCTGTGCAAATGGATATTAAGGTGGACGGCCTGACCAAGGAAATTCTTCAAGCTGCCCTGGCCCAAGCGAAAAAGGGGCGTGCCTTTATCCTGCAAAAGATGCTGGACTGCATTCCCGAGCCGCGGAAAGAACTAAAACCCTACGCACCCAAGATTACCACCATCCATATTGATCCGGACAAGATAAAAGATGTGATCGGGCCGGGGGGCAAGATGATTAAAAAGATCGTGGAAGAATCCGGTGCCCAGATTGATATTGAGGAAGATGGGACGGTATATGTGGCAGCGGCTAGTAGTGAAGCCGCCGATGCGGCCATTAAGACCATTAAAGAAATTACCGCCGTGCCGGAAATCGGCAAGATCTATACCGGTAAGGTTACCCGGATTATGAATTTTGGCGCTTTTGTAGAATTTATGCCTGGTCACGAAGGTCTGGTGCATATTTCCCAGCTGGCCAAAGAACGGGTCAACAAAGTGGAAGACGTGGTCAATATTGGCGATGAAATTGTGGTGAAGCTGGTGGAAATTGATGCCAAAGGGCGTATGAATCTGTCTCGCAAGGCGGCCCTACAAAAATAGCCTCTAGATCAAAAAGTTTTGTTTGCTGCTTGTCTCTATTACATGACTCGTAAAGCATCTCCGTGACTCCTGAAGGGAATTCCTGCAGCCTATTGATTGGGTGCTATGCCAAATCGTTATGCTGCAGGATCGGGGCTCACGTTTATCATAACCGAAAGAAGTTTGTCGTGCAGCAAGTTATTTTGATCAAAGAGAGGTGTTGGGTAACCATGGAAGATCGAACGTTTCATCCTTACATCCCGGCGGATCGTGTTGCTCCCGAGATGACTGTTGTGTCCGTTGTATTAGGGGCTATCCTGGCGATTGTTTTTGGTGCCGCAAACGCATATCTGGGCCTACGGGTCGGTATGACGATTTCTGCCTCCATTCCAGCGGCAGTGCTAAGTATGGGCATTATACGGTTTGTCCTGAAACGGGATTCTATTTTGGAAAACAATATGGTGCAGACCATCGGCAGTGCCGGTGAATCTGTGGCAGTAGGTGCTATTTTTACGCTTCCGGCCTTGTTTATGTGGGCGAAGGAAGGGCTAGCCAGTGAACCATCCATGGTGGAAATTGGCTTGATCGCTTTGTGCGGCGGGATCCTGGGGATCTTATTTATGATCCCTTTACGTCGCGCACTGATTGTAAAAGAGCACGGAGTACTGGCGTATCCGGAAGGACAGGCTTGTGCAGAAGTACTGATTGCCGGCGAAGAAGGCGGAACAAAAGCCTCTACGGTTTTTGCCGGTTTAGGAATTGCAGCCGTTTATAAATTTATCGCCGATGGGCTGAAACTATTTCCCAGTGAAGTCCATACGGAAATCCCCAGCTACGGCGGCGCTGGCTTTGGAATGGATGTCCTCCCTGCGCTGGCAGGTGTGGGATATATCTGTGGTTTTAAGGTCTCTTCTTATATGTTTGCTGGTGGCGTCCTTTCTTGGCTCGTCATCATGCCTATGATTGCCGTATTTGGCGGCAGTACGGTTCTCTTCCCTGCTAAGGTGACAGTGGCAGAGCTGATGGCAGATGGCGGCTCCTTTGCACTGTGGAGTACCTATATCCGCTATATTGGCGCCGGCGCCGTATTGACCGGCGGGATCATCGGGCTTTTAGAATCCCTGCCGCTTATCGTTCGTACGTTCCGGGATGCCGTGGGAGGATTTGGCACGACGGGAGAATCTTCCTTGCGAACGGATCAGGATCTGTCCATGAAGACCCTGATTAGTGGGATTATCTTTATTATTCTTGCGCTTTGGCTCATTCCATCAATTCCGCTGAATGCCTTTGGAGCGTTTCTTGTGGCAATTTTTGGTTTCTTCTTTGCAACGGTGTCCTCCCGTATGGTGGGGCTGATTGGTTCTTCCAATAACCCCGTTTCCGGGATGGCCATTGCTACGCTACTGATTTCCACCATGCTTCTCAAGAATACGGGAACAACCGGGGCTGCTGGCATGATGACCGCGATTTCTATCGGCGGGATTATCTGCGTTATTGCTGCCATTGCCGGGGATATTTCCCAGGACTTAAAGACCGGTTTTTTGGTAGGTGCTACGCCAAAAAAACAGCAAATTGGCGAAGTGATCGGGGTTGTTTTCTCTGCGGTTGTCATTGGCGGCATTATGTATTTGCTAAACTCTGCATGGGGCTATGGTTCTCAGGAACTGCCAGCACCTCAGGCCGTGCTAATGAAAATGGTGGTAGAAGGCGTTATGCTGGGCAACTTGCCCTGGAACTTGGTACTCATTGGGGTATTCCTTTCTATTGCCATGTGGATTTTGGGGATTCCCGTCCTGGCCGTTGCCATCGGCGTGTACCTGCCGATCCATCTGTCCGCACCGATTATGGTGGGCGGGCTCTTACGCCGCTTTATTGAAACCAGAAAATATGTGGATGAAGAAGAAAAGAATAATTGCATACAAAGTGGTGTCCTCTACGGTTCCGGTTTGATTGCCGGCGAAGGATTGGTTGGTATTTTGCTGGCGGTTTTAGCTGTCCTTAATATCAATCCGGATATGTCTAAGAGCATTAGCTTAGGCAATGTAGGGGGGATTGCCTTCTTCGCTGTCCTGGTAGTGACGATTTATCTCTATTGCTTAAAAGGCAAAAAAACATCCGCCCAATAAGGTGGATCTGTCCGGGCTACAACATGGTGTTGCAGCCCGTTTTTTTTAGGAAAGGGCATTATGCAATTTACGCAAAAAAAGGAAAACTATCTGGACCGGATCCCCTGTCGCAAGCAAGCTTTGCACTGGGATAATGCCGGCGATATTGTGACGCTGCATGTGAAACATCAAGGCTTTTTTGCGATGATCGCCCATAAATGCTTTAACAGGCCTAAGGTCACTCGCCTGGATTTAGATGATTTTGGTAGCTTTTTGTGGAAACGTATGGACGGGGAAAAGACGGTGGGGGAGCTGGCCGACGCGCTGAAAAACCAGTTTGGAGAGAACGTAGAGCCTTTATACAACCGGCTGGTTTTCTTCTTGCAGGTATTGTATCAAAATGATTTGATTTATTGGCGGAAACAATGAGCTTGTACTTGCTACCAATAGACTGCCGTGCATGGTATACTATGGCTGACGAAATATGACTGGGACTACGCTACCGCTGTGATCATGGTGCCCCGTCTGGATAGGAGAACTTTTATGAGTTTGGACGAACAGATTGTCTGGAAAAAAGAACGTGATTTGGATCGACTATTTTTAGCTATGATCCACTTTGAAAAAGGGGACGCAAAACGGATTCAACATTTTACCAAAGTGCATAGCTATGCCAGATTGATAGGCCGCAAAGAAAATCTGGATGAGCATACTCTCTTTGCCTTGGAAACAGCCGCTTATGTACATGATATAGGCATTCCTGTGGCGGAGAAAAAATACGGGCACCAGAACGGCAAACTGCAGGAGCAGGAAGGTCCCGCTGCGGCACAAGAGTTGTTAGAGAAACTACAGTTTCATCCCGCTGTGGTAAAGCGGGTATGCTACCTGGTGGGGCACCATCACACCTATGATGCTATTGACGGGTTGGATTATCAGATCCTGGTAGAAGCTGATTTCTTGGTCAATCTGTTTGAAGATGGAGCCACTGAGGATACCGTATTACATGTGCGGGAAACGATTTTCCGCACAAAAACTGGACTCCAAATCCTAAACGATATGTTTGGATTGGAGTCGACACAAACGGGTCTGACATACGATAAAAAGGGCAATCTTACCGTAAATAAAGAACGGATCAAAACCTATAAAGATCTGATGCAGACGTTTTTCCGCCGAGCAAAAGTCAGGGGGTTTGTGGACTGGAGACATATGGGAGATTTGACAAATGGGATTGAGTCTCTACTGCGTGACGCTCGTGCAGAGCTAAGTGCACCGGAAGACGCCTGGAATCTGTTCTCTCTTACCTGCGATGTATTTTTAAAATGGGGAAAAACGGAGATGGATGATGATGGCGATACATCCTTTGTTATGAGCTATGTAATGGATATATGGGGAGAGACACTGGAACAATTGCCAGAAGAGAAAGCACAAGCGCAAGCACTACAATTTTTTATCAAACATCTTGATGGGTCTGTTATTGATTATATGGAAGAATATCTCTATGAATTTATGGACCATCATTTTAAATCAAAAGCGCTTTTACAGAATAAGAAAAAATTCCTGGAAAAAAAGCTGGAAAAAGCTGAAGAAAAAGAAGATCCCAAAGGGTATAGAAGCTTCCATATAGATTCTTTGAGGGAGTACCTGCTTCAGATTGCAGCAGACGAAGGAGCACCTTTATCACAAATTGAAGAGCGTGCAGCATTTTGGCATAGTTCCAGTATGGACAAGCGGCTGTTACGCATCTACCAGGAACGGGGCGAAGATGCAAAGCAAGTCGGTTTGCTGGAGAAAATGCTTTCAAGTAGCAGTAAAACGTGGATCGCGGAATATGAAAAACCAGACTATGAGGAGCAACTAAAAGCACTCTATCATAAAATGGGACAAATTACTAACTACCAGGCGCTTTTAAAACATATGTTTTATGATCGTCCCTGGGTAGAGCCGCTGTACGAAGAATACTGCAGTCTTTTTTCTAAAGCGGACTGGCAAAAGGAATGTGACCAGCATATTTTTCCTGCCTTTATAGGAAATCAGTCCGCGATGGGTTTCTTTGAAAAAGAAGAACGGTATGACTTAATGATGTTGACGGCGGAACAAAATCAGAGTCTGGTTGCGTATGAAGACGTATTGAAAGAAAAATATCCGCAGCGCTGTTTGGCCATCTTGGTAAAAAATGCAGACGATACTATGGCAGAAGCCGTAGATCGCAGAGGATACCGCAAAGTAGCAAGGATTTTAAAAAAGATCAAAAAGTATCCTGAGGGACCTGAGAAGGCCAACGAACTGGCGGAAAAATATTGCAGTGAAAATCCCCGTAAAACTGCCTTGCGGGATGAAATGAATAAGGTCGAAGGGAAAAAACAGACAGGAATAGGAATGAAACCGACCAACCTATACAACTTCTAAAAACTTGTTGACAAATTTTTTGAGAAGTGTATAATAAAATCCATAACAAAACATCAAACAGTGTTGATTGGGAAAAGTACTTTTCCAGGCTGACATTTCAGAGAACCTGCTATTTGGTGCGAGGCAGGATGCACAGCGGAGAAGGAAAATCACCCAGGAGCTGCCCGCTGAAAGCCTGTAAGTAAGTGGGGCCGACCGACAATCGTTATCCTGTCCGGCATTAGAAGGGAAATCCGGAGATGCTTGTAAAGGGGTCGCATGAGCGACAACAAGAGTGGTACCGCAGAGCACAGCGCTTTGTCTCTTACTAGAGAGACAGAGCGCTTTTCTTTTTCTCCCAGGGGCCATCAGCCGTTTGATTTTTGCAGAAAACAATTTGGAGGGATGTACAAATGAAGTTATTGACAAAAGTAAGTGGGTTCGTAGGCAAAAATCTGACCTGGCTGGTGCTGGCTACCATCTTAGGGGGCTATTTTGTACCGGGCGTTTTTTCCTGGTCCGTCCATTATACGGTGTGGCTTTTGGGTGTGGTGATGTTCGGTATGGGAATGACGCTGCATGTTTCTGATTTTAAATTGGTGCTCCAAAGGCCGAAAGAAGTGCTGGCGGGAACTGTTTGCCACTATACCATTATGCCGCTCGTGGCTTTTGCCATGACCAAAGTCTTCAATCTGAGCCCTGAACTAGCCGTGGGCATGGTGCTTTTGGGATCCTGCCCCAGCGGCACAGCTTCCAATGTGATGAGTTTCTTAGCTAAAGGGGATGTGCCCCTGGCTGTTTCCGTTACCACTGTGTCTACCTTACTGGCGCCAGTCATGATGCCTTTTTTGGTGTGGGCACTGGCTGGTGAATATGTAAATGTTTCCTTTTTGTCCATGGCAGTAACGGTTATGAAAGTGATTCTGGTTCCGCTGGTACTAGGGCTTTTGGTTCACAAAGTAGTGGGCGAAAAATTTCTGGCGCAGGTCCAGAAGGTGCTGGTATTGCTGTCTGCTTTTGCCGTCCTGTCCATCTTGGGCGGGGTTGTGGCTGTAAATGGGGCTAACATCGTAGCCTTGGGCGCTTTTGTGGTGGTGCTGGTATTACTGCACAACCTGGCCGGTTTTGGCTTGGGCTATTTTGTTACTGGAAAATTGGGCATGGGCAAACCCCAGCGGCATTCCGTGACACTGGAAGTGGGGATGCAAAACGATGCCCTGGCCCTTTCCATCTGTGCGGTATACTTTGCTCCGGAAGTGGCCATTCCGGCAGCCGTGGGAGCCGCCGTCCATCAGATCACGGGATCCTTTCTGGCAGGTCTTTTTGCCCGGAATATGGATCGGTATGAAACGCGCATGAAAGCTATGGAAGAAGCTCCTGTGGCCGTAGGTGACTAAAAAAGAAAAAATAGTTAAAAGCCCAAGGGACTTCCCTGGGCTTTTTTAGTAGGGTAAAAACAAGTTGGAAAAGTGGGCTATCTAGTTTACAATGATGAGGGAAGAATAGGGGATAGTTTACTCCTAGCCTCATTGATTATTTGAATCGGAAAAATTGAGCGGAAGCAAGGCCAGATTTGTGTATAAAGTATTTTTAGCGCTAAAATAGAAAGAAATGACGGAAAATTTGCCGAAAGGAATTGTTTATGGAGCTTAGTTATCAGTATGATAGGAAGAAAAAGACAACAGAAGAGGTCCTCGCCCTAATTCAGGACGGGGACTATGTGCTGTCCGCCCAGGCTATGGCGGAACCGGTGAGCCTGTTGAAAAAAATACCTCTCCTGAAACAATGGGGACGGAAGGGACTGACCTACAATTCCTGTATGCCTATGGCGGATTTCCCTTGGTATCATGATCCGGCTATGAAGGAAACCCTGGAGCATGTTTCCTGGTTCTTCAGTGCGCCCACTCGAAAGGCCCATGCCGAAGGTCTGTGCAGCTTTTTGCCTGCTGCATCCACCAGCCTGGTCCGAAAGACGCTCCAGCGGGCAGCAGCTAAGCACCGGAGGCCGGTGCTGCTGGCCTCCGCTTCTCCCATGGATGCCCACGGCTATTTTTCCCTTTCCCTTAGTGCACTTTTCGAACGGGATATCATTGATGGAGGAGCCTTGGTGTTGCTGGAAGTGAGTCCTCATTTCCCCCGTACCTGGGGGGATACCTTGCTGCCTATATCCCAAGTTGCCGCTTTTGTGGAAACGGACCGGAGAGCGCCGGTTTCTCCTCTGCCCAGCATGGGGGAGATGGATCGGAAGATCGCAGCCCAGGTGGCGGAACTGATTCCGGATGGATCCACCCTTCAGCTGGGGGTGGGGCACATTCCCAGCGCCGTAGCGGAAGAACTGAAAAACCGGAAACATCTGGGGGTCCATAGCGGTCTTTTTAGTGACAGTCTGATGGATCTAGTCCGCTGTGGAGCCGTGGACAACAGCCGGAAAGGGTTCCTGGATGGAATTTCTCTCTGCGCCTTTGCCAACGGTTCCCAGCAATTGTATGACTTCCTGGATGATAATCCGGGCGTGGTGTTCCGCCGGGGTACCTTTACCAATGAGCCGAAAATCATTGCCCGGAACCGGAACATGGTGTCTTTGAATACAGGGCTGGAAATTGATCTTACCGGCCAGTGTGCCGCAGAATCCATGGGCTTCACCCAGTTTTCCGCCACCGGAGCCCAGACAGAAACAGTCCAGGGGGCCCAGCTGTCCCCGGGAGGAAAATCCATCTTGGCTCTCCATTCGGTCTATTCCGTCCGGAATGCCCAGGGAGAAAAAGTGCTGAAATCCAAGATCGTCCCCTATTTCCGACCCGGGACCATTGTTTCTACTTCCAGAAATGAAATTGACTTTGTAGTGACTGAATATGGAGTCGCTTGGCTGCGGGGTGCCTCTCTCAAGGAGCGGGTCAAAGAGCTGATTGCAGTGGCCCATCCCGCTTTTCGGGAAAAGCTCCGAGCAGAGGCGCGGCGCTGTGGAATCGGATAGAAAAAATACAGACCCTGTGCTGACGTTTACGTAGCCGGGTCTGTATTTTTTCGAAAAGCGAAATCCAGCTTAGGATACTCCGTTTTCCTGCTCGTAAATTGCAACTCAAAATTGAACGGTAGTAGAAAGGGGGGGCGAATGTTTTATAGATACCCCCGATCAAACATAGAAAACATTTTGATTATACAATTAATTCGTAAATTGCAACTCCAAATTGAACAGTAGCAGAAATTAGGCTACCTGTATA
>DXYB01000049.1 GCA_019416065.1 Acidaminococcus sp.
CAAATCCAAAATATTTTGTCAATGCCTTTTGAAAATTTCTTCCTACTTTTTACAACGTTTCACGTGAAATATTACCCCATATGGGTATAAATCCCATATGGGATGCGGGACTCCGGGCAAATAAAACGGAAAAAATTAACCAAGTCAAAAAGCGTATTGCCCATTCTTCTACGAATGGGCAATACGCTAGGTATCATACTATTAGAAAAAAGTCTGTAGAGAGAAGGTCTGATCCCGATTCGGACCTACGGAGATTATGCCAAGCGGCACTCCTACCACTTCGCTGAGACGCTCCAGATACTTTTTTGCTTCCTCCGGCAGGTCTTCATAGTGCCGCACGTTGGAGATATCTTTCTTCCAGCCCTTGAATGTTTCATAAATCGGTTTGGCTTTGGCCAAAATGGACAGGTCAGCAGGAATATGAGCAATAGGCTGCCCATCAACAGTCCAGCCGGTGCACATTTCGATTTCGTCCAAACCGTCCAGAATATCCAGGCGGGTAATAGCAAGAGCATCCATGCTATTCAGCCGTGCTGCATACTGCACCATAAAGGCATCCAGCCAGCCGCAGCGACGGGGCCGCTTGGTGACGGTACCAAATTCATGGCCCGTATTTCGCAGATAGGTACCTGGACCATCTGTATCAAAGAGTTCACACACAAACGGGCCTTCCCCTACACGGGTGGTATAGGCTTTCACTACCCCTACCACATGGTTGATATTAAGTGGCCCTACCCCGCTGCCAGTTGCAGCATTGCCCGCTGTGGGGTTAGAACTGGTAACATAGGGATAGGTCCCATAGTCAATATCCAAGTAGGTTGCCTGAGCCCCTTCAAAAAGAACATTTTTGCCTTTTTCGAAAATATCTCCCAACGCTACACTGGTATCGGTGACATAAGGCCGGAAAGCTTCTCCATACTGCAAAAATTCTTCCAGCATGGGCCCATATTCCATGGGCTCTGCCCCATACACTTTAGTAAACAGAGCGTTTTTTACATCTAGGTTGGTTTTCAATTTTTGGGCCAACACCTCCCGGTTCAAGAGGTCACACATCCGAATCCCGGTCCGGGCTACTTTGTCCATATAACAGGGCCCTATGCCATTTTTCGTGGTACCGATTTTGGCGGAGCCCAAAGCGGCTTCCTGCAGTTCGTCCTGCCGGATATGATACGGGAGGACAATATGAGCCCGATCGCTAATGAGCAGATTGCTCATATCCACGCCCTTTGCCTTCATATCTGCCATTTCCTGAAGCACCACTTTGGGGTTAATGACTACCCCATTCCCCAAGATGCAGGTTTTATCCTTGTATAAAATGCCGCTGGGCAAAAGGCGAAGTTTATAGGTTACATCATCGACTACCACCGTGTGTCCGGCATTGCTACCGCCGGAATACCGCACCACCGTATCGGCCTGCTGTGCCAAATAGTCCACAATCTTACCTTTTCCTTCGTCTCCCCACTGGGAACCGATAACCACTACAGATGACATAAGTTTATTCTCCTTTTAGCTTACAATCCGAACCGAGCGTAAATTTCATCCAAATGCTTCAACATATGTTTAGGTTCAAAGCAAGCTTCCACTTCTTCTTTTTTCAGGTATTTGGCAATATCTGGATCCGCTTCCACGTTGGTCTTAAAGTCAGCGCCCTTCATCCAGCGGGCCATAGCGTTGCGCTGCACCCATTGGTAGGCATCTTCCCGGAGTACACCTTTGCCTACGAGAGCCACCAGGAGATTCTGGCTGTAAATTAAACCGCCGGTCAAGTTCAAATCCCGCAGCATGGCATCCGGATACACCAAAAGTTTGCTAATGATTCCCTGCATTTTCCGCAGCATATGATCCAGCAAAATTGTGGAATCCGGCAGGATAATCCGTTCTACGGAAGAATGGGAAATATCCCGTTCGTGCCACAGTGCCACGTTTTCAACAGCTGCTTCCGCATTGCCCCGCAGGACTCGGGCAAGTCCGCAGATTTTCTCGCAGGTGATGGGGTTACGTTTATGGGGCATGGCAGAGGATCCCTTCTGCCCAGGTGCAAAATATTCTTCTGCTTCCCGTACTTCCGTACGCTGCAGGTGTCGGATTTCCGTTGCCATTTTTTCCAGTGTAGCACCACACACAGCAATCGTGGACAAATAGAACGCATGCCGGTCTCTTTGTACCACCTGGTTGGCAACGCGAACGGGTTCCAGTCCCAGTTTTTCACAAACATATTGTTCTACGAACGGGTCAATATTAGAATAGGTTCCGATGGCACCACTGAGTTTACCCACGGAAACATATTTTTTAGCCAGTTCCAACCGTTCAATATTTCGTTCACATTCGCTCATCCACAGGAGCATTTTCAGACCAAATGTCATGGGTTCAGCATGCACACCATGGGTCCGGCCCACGCATAAGGTATTTTTGTACTTAACAGCTTGTTCTTTTAAAATGGCATGAAGTTCTTTTTCTTCCCGGATCAGGATATCGGCGGACGCCTTCATCATCACGCCCATAGCGGTATCTTTCACATCGTTACTGGTCAGCCCTTTATGAATGTATTTGGAGGCATCTCCCACATGCTCAGCCACCGCCGTCAGTAAAGAAATAATATCATGGTTGGTCGTCTTTTCAATTTCATGCACCCGGTCCAAATCAAAATCAGCTTTGGTTTGGATATCGTGCAAGGCATCATCAGGAACGATCCCCAGTTTGTTCATTGCTTCACAAGCCAGGATCTCCACTTTGACCATGGTGCGGTCTTCGTTTTCTTCCGTCCAGATAGAACCCATTTCTTTGCTGGTATACCGTGGAATCACAATACTTCCCCCTTCAAGAGAACAAAATAGCATAGCGCTGGGACAACGCCGTCCCCGCCGCAACTGTATTGTATCATGTTCCCCTACGTATCGCAACGATAATTCCGAACGTATTTCAAATTTTACATTTTTTTGTTAGTAAAAAGAGACCATGCTCATGCATGATCTCTTTTGCTCAGATCATAAAACCGCGTAATATCTTTCCGGAAGAACAGTGGTACCATCCCTACTGGACCATTCCGGTGCTTAGCCACAATCAATTCCGCAATATTTTTTTGTTCCGTGTCCGGGTTGTAATAATCATCCCGGTAAATAAAGCAGACAATATCCGCATCCTGTTCCAGTGCTCCGGATTCCCGCAGGTCGCTGAGCATAGGCCGCTTGATCGTACGGGATTCTACACTACGGGACAATTGGGATAGCGCTATAACCGGTACATTAAGTTCCCTAGCCAAGCCTTTTAAAGAACGGGAAATCTCGCTCATTTCCTGCTGCCGGTTATCGCTGCTGCGCCGGTTGGATCCCTGCATCAGCTGGAGATAATCCACGATAATAAGATCCAGTCCATTTTCGTTTTTCCAGCGCCGAGCTTTACTGCGCATTTCCAGGGCTGTCATGCCCGGTGTATCATCCATCATAATTTTGGCTTCGCTGAGTTTATCCGCTGCCATCACCAGATTAGGCCATTCGCTTTCCTGCAGCTGTCCAATCCGTAAACGGGAGGCATCGATCCCGGCCTCACTGCAGAGCATTCGCTGCACCAGCTGTTCCTTACTCATTTCCAAAGAAAAAAATGCTACAGATTTTTTTCCAGCAATGGCTACATGTTCTGCAATATTCAGTACCAGGGAAGATTTTCCCATAGAAGGGCGGGCCGCAACGATAATCAGGTCCGATGGCTGCAAGCCACTGGTCATTTTATCGAAATCGTCAAAACCAGTGGGAAGCCCTGTAAAGGCTTCCTTGGAATCATATAATTCCTCAATCCGCCCCATGGCCTCTTTGACCAGGTCTTTCATTCGCACCATACTGGTCGACTGCTTACGATTAGCGACTGCCAGGATTTTCTGTTCTGCCTGGTCAATGGTCTGGGCTACATCCTGCTCTTCTTCGTAGCCGCTTGCCGCCACATCGGTAGCAGCATTAATTAAATGCCGCCGCAGGGATTTTTCTTCCACAATTTTGGCGTGGTACACCACGTTGGCCGCCGTCGGCACCGCATTGGATAGCGCGGTAATCACAGCCGTACCACCAATAGCATCCAGCTTTCCAAGTTTTTGCAACTCTGCTGCCACCGTGACAAGGTCTACAGCTTCACTGCGATTGTGGAGCTCCATAATGGCAGAGAAAATAATCCGGTGATCCTGCCGATAAAAATCGTCTTCCCGCAGGATTTCTCCTGCTTTATCAATGGCGTCTGCACTAAGCAGCATAGCTCCCAGTACACTTTGCTCCGCTTCAATATTTTGAGGCGGGATACGATCCTCCATAGCGCCTCCTTCTTTGCGTTTACGTTATTTATGCTTCGGTTTCTACCAAAACTTTAAATTTTGCCACAACGTCCGGCATAAGTTTTGCCGTTGCCGTATATTCTCCGGGGCTTTTAATGGTTTCCGGAATTTCAATTTTTCTCCGGTCCACCCCTTCCATACCGGTTTGGGCCAGCAGGGCATCCGCCACATCCTTGGAAGCAATGGAGCCAAACAATTTCCCGTTTGCCCCGACTTTTACATGCATATGTAGCACCACTTTTTCCAATTGGGCCGCTAAAATTACAGCTTCATCGTGGGCTTGGGCTGCCCGATGTTTTGCTACCGCTAAATCCTGTTTAGCCTGGTTGACATTTTGCAGGGTTGCTTCTTTGGCAAGTCCCCGTGGAATCAAATAATTCCGGCCATAGCCTTCCGCCGTTTCAATGATTTTTCCTTTTTCACCTAACTTCTTGATATCCTGCAATAGAATCACTTTCATCAGATTCGCTCTCCTTTAGTTCTTGATTTTGTTCCTGATACAGGGCTAGTACACGGGGCATCAGCTGTTCAGCTGTGACTCCCTTTATCTGCGCTCCGGCAACAGTCTGGTGTCCGCCGCCACCCAATTCTTCCATCATCACCTGGGCATTGATGTTGCCATCACTGCGGGCGCTGATGCTGACGCCATTTTCATTTTCGCTGAGCACCACGCTGGTATGAATGTCATCCATAGTCAGCAGCTCATCGGCTGCTTGGGCCACAATGACAGGAACATCCTTGTCCTGTGCTGAACATTTGTGAATGCTGACCGCAAGGCCGGGCAACGGCTGCTGCATCTCTGTAATAATCCGGGCCCGGGTTCGCACGGTATTTTCGTCATCCTTAAACAGTTGGAATACCATTCGAGGATCCGCCCCGTTGCGCCGTAAAAAGGCCGCCGCTTCAAAGGTCCGTTCTCCCGTCTGCACGGCAAAGTTCTTGGTATCCACCACAATCCCTGCATAAAGAGCCGTAGCTTCCACCTCGGTAAAGGGCATCTTGCTTTCAAAATACTGCAAGATCTCGGTAACCATTTCGCTGGCTGAAGACGTGGACGGTTCCATATACTGGAGCATGGCGTCCCGGATGGCATCTTCTGCCCGGCGATGATGGTCGATGATAATTCGTTTTCGAATGGCCTGCAGTACTTTCGGTGCCGCTGTCAGCATAGGTCGGTGATGGTCCACCAGTACCAGAATACTGCCAGGGGTAATCCGTTGCAGGGCTTCTTCCTCGTCCACCACCAGAGACATATAGGGATCGCTATGGCCTTGGGATACTGCCTCCAGTTTTTTCAAGGAGGAGCCTTGCCCACTGTTAACGATACAACAGTTCTTATGGAGCGCTAGTGCCATTTTGGCTACCCCGATACCGCTGCCCAGCGCATCAAAATCTTCATTGGCGTGTCCCATGATAAAAACCTGGTCGGCACTGGTCATGAGTTCGTGAATAGCCTGCGCCACAATGCGAGCTCGCACCCGGGTGTTTTTAGCCTGAACGCTGCCCCGGGCTCCATAAAAATTAGTATCTTCTCCCTGCTGCACCACGGCCTGATCGCCGCCCCGTCCCAGTGCTAGGTCCAAAGCCGCCTGGGCTTTTTGGCTCATCTCATAGAGATTTTTCCCATCTGCTGCGACGCCGATACTGATCGTGGGATTGATCCGGCTGGCACTTTTGATTTCCCGGACTTTGTCCAATACGGCAAATTTTTTTCCAATGGTTTCTGTAAGCCCTTTCCGGTTAAGTCCCACTACATAGGAATCTTCTGAGCTTTTCTGGAAGTATCCTCCTACCGTTTCCACCCAATTGCCAATGGATTTGGTAACATCTACCATAAGGCTTGCCCGTTCATTTTCGTTCAGGCCCTTGATGGCATCATCATAGTTGTCAAATTGTACATAGGCTACCACCGGCCGCTCATCTTCGTAGCGTTTTTTTTGCCGCTGCCGATCCGTAATGTCGGACAAATACAGTGCAAGGCCTGTATCATCCTGGGGATTGTCCGTGACCTGGATCCGGCGAACCAGCATCTGGTAAATCCGGTCCCCGATTTTAACCTGTTTTTCCCCATCGCGCAGTTTTAAGGTCGCAAAATTGTTATCCGGCGGAGGAAGGATCTTCTCTAAGGATGTTCCCGGGGGTGCTTCCACCGTCACATACTCATTAAACAACCGGTTGCGCCACTGCAGTTGGCCCTTTTTGTCAAATACGCCAATCCCTATGGGAATCCGCTGGGACGCATAGTTGTTGGCTCGCTCAATATTGCGGACAACAGTGGTCATGGAATGGTTGACCCATGCTTCCCGTAGCCGGCTGCTGCGGAAGGAAAAAACGTACACCAACAGCACGGCCACAAATCCAGCAGCTGTCAAAAAGGCTTGATTGTACCACAAGCCACAGGCCACCGCTACGGTTCCTAAAAGCGCTGTGGCAATACGCACGGATACCCACAAATTCTCACGCGTTTTTTCTTCAGCCATGGCTTTCTTCCTCCTGCTTTCTACGGAGTTTCCGTACGTCAAAAAGCATCTCGTAGGCCCCCATCACCACCACAAGCTGAGAAGCAAGTGGCATGGTAAAGGTCAACAAAAGTGCCAAAGGCATAAGGATCCGCGGGGCATTTTTCTCTTCCACATACCAGCGGATAAGGCATAACCCCTGGAGAAGAAGCAACATACTTCCCAGCATAAACACCGTATACCCGGCCCTGTAGGGCAAGAGATTCTGATTATTCTGGTAAAAGGTGACGCATACCATCCCGGTGAAATACACAAGGAGAATCCAGCGGGGCATCGTCCACCGGGAAGCGGGTGGAAACCAGGGATAATAGTCCCCCATCCGAGCCAGCACTTTTCGGGCCGCCCAATAATTGGCAAACGCCGTGATGGGAGCGCTGAGCAGCACCCCGGAAGGCAGAATCAATTCAAAAATATGCCGCATCTGCGCCAATTGCACCGTGGTCATACCACTCATACCAATCGTCTGAAAGATTTCATTGCTCATGGTTAAGGACTCTTCAATGCCCTCAAAGAAACTTTTTACCACATTGATGTCCATGAGATAATAGGCTGCTAAAATGCTAAGACCTATGGAAAGAAGTGCCCCCAGACTGCCCAGCAGCAAAACACTCCCGGGAGATAACTGCCGACGCATCCCTTCTCCCATAAATAAACCAATGAGCCCTAAAATCACGCACTGGGTCAATGCCTGTAGCGGAGATAGCAGCACTGCCACCACACAGCCTGTGACAATAAGACAAAGAATGCTCCATTTCAGCCCATTGCGTCGCCCGCACAAAATAAGGGGCAGGGGCCACAGGATACTCACTATAAGATCCAGCACCGGCACGTAGTTGCCTACCAGGGTAAACAAAACTGCTACCGCCGCCAGAATCCCGGATTCCACCAGGGCCGACGTTCTATGATATCGCACAGTAACCCTCCTGAATACATATCGGATAAGGGCCGCTAAGACAACCCTGCCCTTTATTTTACAATATTTACAATAAAAAAGACAGACCCGGCCTGGATCTGTCCTTTTCTTTTAGGCTTTATTCTGCCGTAAACGGCAGCAGCGCCACATTTCTGGCACGTTTGATGGCAATGGTCAGCTGGCGCTGGTGTTTTGCACAGGTGCCGGAAATCCGGCGGGGAAGAATCTTGCCCCGTTCGGTGATAAACTTACGCAGTTTTGCCGCGTCTTTGTAATCGATTTCCTGAACCTTATCAACACAGAAGGAACATACTTTTCTTCTGGGTCTCCGGTTTCCTCTTTCACGCTTCATCATAGCGATATCCTATCCTCCCTTTTAAAATGGGATTTCTTCGTCAAACCCTACTTCCGAGCCAAAGCCCCCCATGGGATTACTAGTATTCCCGGTGCTTCCTTGGTCAGAAGTCGTAGAAGAAGGCGTAGCAGCGGCACTAGAAGCAGCGCCTGTACCTTTGCGTTCGATGAATTCCACACGGTCTGCAATGACTTCCGTCACATAATGCTTGTTCCCGTCTTTTCCATCGTAACTGCGGATCTGCAGCCTTCCTTCAACCAGCAGTCGCTGGCCTTTGGTTAAACTGTTCCCACATAATTCAGCGGTTTTATTCCAGGTTACAATATTGATAAAATCCGCTTCCCGCTGCCCGTTCTTTGCCGAGAAAGGACGGTCAACAGCCAGAGTAAAGGTGCAGACCGTTTTCTCCGTAGGTGTAATCCGGACTTCCGGATCCCGTGTCAAACGTCCTAACAAAAAGATGCGATTCATACACCCATCCTCCTTATTCGCCTTTGCGAATGATCATGTGACGCAGGATTTCATCCGTAATCTTCATCACACGGTCCAGTTCCTTAGCCGCAGCTGGTTCAGCGCTAAATGTGGTCAGCACATACAGGCCATCTTGGAAATCCTGGATAGGATATGCCAAATGTTTTTTACCCCATTTGTCGGTTTTTTCAATCGTAGCACCGTTTGCTACCAGCAGATCATCAAATTTCTTGACGACAGTGTCAAAAGCCTCTGCTTCTACCGGTTTCACGATGTACATGACTTCGTAGTTATTCACGAAATCACCTCCTCCTTTGGATTTGCTCCTTGTTGTCAAGGGCTTTTGCGCCCTATGATGGGTGCAGAAGAAGTATATACAAGATATACAGCTTTATTATCTTAGCATAGAAAAAAAAATCCTGCAAGAAAAAAATAAAAAGATGGCGACTTTTCTCCACTGTATAGTATAATGGTAGGAAATTCACTGTCATTCCAAAGGAGCCTTCCTATGTTTGTATATGCCGATAATGCCGCGACCACCCAGGTCAGCGATGCAGCCCTTTCTGCCATGCTGCCTTACTTTACAAAGTCCTATGGGAATCCCTCCAGTACCTATCCATTAGGGCAGGAAGCCGCCAAGGCCTTGGTCCTTTCTCGGGAAAAAATTGCTCGTTTATTACGCTGCAAGCCAGGGGAAATCACTTTCACCGCTGGAGGCAGCGAAAGTGATAACCAAATTCTTCGCAGCGCTGCCTACTGGGGCAAGGCCCAGGGAAAGACGCACCTTATCGCCTCCGCCATAGAACATCATGCTGTGCTCCACACGTTAGAGGCATTACAAGAAGAAGGCTTCACCGTGACACTGTTATCCCCGGATCCTACAGGGCGCATTGCGCTTGAAGCCGTGGCAGCCGCGCTGCGCCCTACAACCGCTTTGGTATCCATTATGGCCGCCAACAATGAAACGGGGGTATTGCAACCGATAGAGCAGATTGGCCTCCTATGCCATACCCATAATATACTATTTCATACGGATGCCGTACAGCTCATAGGGCATTTGCCATTTTTCTTGGAACACGCCCCCATCGATTTTCTCTCCGCATCTGCCCACAAATTTCACGGCCCTAAAGGCAGCGGGTTTCTTTTCTGCAGACAAGGCGTTGAGCTAACAAGCCTGATATATGGGGGTGCCCAGGAGCGGGGCAAACGAGCGGGGACAGAAAATGTACCGGCCATTGTCGGCATGGCAACAGCCCTGGAAGAATCCTATCTCCAGATGGGAGAATGCAAGAAAAAGCTAGAAGTCGCCCGCATGCTTTTAGAACAAGAACTTTTAACAATTCCCAGGACCATCGTACATGGCGGTACGGTGCCCCGGCTGCCGGGACACCTGAATATTGCATTTACAGGGATTTCCGCAGAAGCCTTACTCCCCCTCCTCGGCATGAATGGGATCTGCGCAAGTTCCGGCAGTGCCTGCGCCTCCGGCAGTCCGGACCCGAGCCATGTCCTGCTCGCTATGGGCATTACCCCTGAAGAAGCTAAATCATCCCTGCGTTTTTCTTTGGGAGATGACATCACAGAAGAACAGATACACTATATCGTTACGCAGGTACGCAGTGCAGTCACTCGCCTGCGTGCCTTACACCGGCAGCAGCATGCACCGGAGAAAGGGACGCTATGAGAGCATTAATTGCCATGAGCGGCGGCGTGGATTCTTCCGTCGCTGCTAAGCTGATGCAGGATGCTGGGTATGATTGCATCGGCTGCAACATGAAACTATACAACAATCCGGATGCCGGTTACTGCAGCACAAAAACATGCTGTTCCCTATCAGATGTGGAAGACGCTCGCAGCGTCTGCGCACGCCTGGGCATCCCGTTTTACGTTTTTAATTATACGGAGGCCTTTAAAAAAGAAGTCATGGAGAAATTTGCGCAAAGTTACCTCCATGGCCGCACGCCCAACCCCTGTATTGATTGCAATCGCTTTCTAAAATTTGGCGCTCTGTATGAACGTGCCCTGGAACTCGGCTGCGACTGCGTGGTGACAGGGCACTATGCCAAAATCCGAAAAGATGCACAAACAGGAAAATACCAGCTGTTAAAAGCACTGGATCCCCAAAAAGACCAAAGCTATGTGTTGTACAATTTAACCCAGGAGCAATTGGCTCATACCCGTTTTCCGCTGGGAGACTATCACAAAACCCACACCCGGGAAGTCGCAGAAGAAAATGGCTTTCTCAATTCCCACAAGCCAGACAGCCAGGATATCTGTTTTGTGCCTAACGGGTCTTATGTAGAAGCCGTAGAGCGGATCTTACATTGTACCTCTCAGCCTGGACCGTTCCTTGACCTAGCAGGAACTATCATCGGACAGCACAAAGGCATCATTCATTATACCCTAGGGCAGCACAAACACTTGGGCCTGAACCAGCCTGATTTCCCCCTATATGTAGTAAAAATTGATCCAGAAAAAAATGCCATTACTGTAGGGCCTAGTGAGGCACTTTTTAGTAAGAACGCCGCTGCCACAGATGTCAACTGGATAAGCGGGGATGTGCCAGAAAAGCCTGTGCGCTGCCAAGTCAAAGTGCGCTACCGGCAAAACGCGCAGCCTGCCACGGTCACTCCCACAGAAAACGGTTTTTCCATGGTATTTGATGCACCCCAAAGAGCCATCACTCCCGGCCAGGCCGCCGTACTGTACGATGGAGACATGGTTCTAGGTGGCGGCACGATTGTGTGAGAGAGCCTCCTTCCCATATAAAATCACTGCTATCTTTTGGATTTATTTTACGCTATACTATTTTTAAAACAGAACGTACTCAAATAATGGACTGAAAGGAGGCCGCCTATGAGTCTTGCTAAAATTTCCGCGAATGGACAAATTACTGTCCCCATTGAAGTTCGGCGCTTGTTAAAACTAAAATCAGGAGACAAGATTTCATTCCTACAAAACCCGGAAGGAGAAATTGTTGTCAGCAATGCTTCATCCTTGGCCATCCATAAGGCACAAGTTGCTTTTTCCCATGCTGCTGAAGAAATGCATATTTACGATGAAGAGGATGTGCAGGATTTGGTAAATGAAGTTAGGTATGGTAAAAAAAAATAACATGCGGATACTGATTGATACCAATATTTTGTTTTCTGCATTGCTATTTCCCCACTCTACCCCGGCTAAAGCGTTGTCTCATGCAGCCATTTACCACCGCATTGTATTGAGTGACTACAATATTTCCGAACTTAAGGAAATTTTAAGAAAGAAAGCCCCCAAGTATCTACCTGCTGCGGAAAATTTACTAAAAGGCCTCTCTTACGAATTAATTCCAGCCGTGGATCACGTAGAAAGACTAATAAGAGACACGAAAGATCAACCGATTCTCAATGCAGCCATTGCCGCCAATGTAGATATTATAATAACCAGCGATAAAGATTTCTTAAGCCTAAAATTAACGCATCCACAATGTATGACAGTAGCAGAATTTTTGGCCAGTCAAAAAGTATAATAGCCACAGGAAGATCCCGGAAGGCATTCCTTTCGGGATCTTGTACGCAATGGTCCCAGCCGTAAGAGCTGTAACGCCATTATACTTTTTGCTTTTTTTCTCTCTCAAATTTTCAACGACATGCTACCAGCATTTTACTCTCTCCACGTATCTAGAGCCAGCTGTTTGCACTTTGTACATTCTCTATGGAGCACCTTGTCAATTAAAGAAATACAGTATTTTTCCTGTGGTGAAAAAAATTTTCCACGGAGATATAGGATCCCTGCTTTACTTGTATGCCGAGTAAAATAATAGCAATGGAAAGTCTGTATTTTTGACGCAAATGAAAGGAAACTAGAGGGAACAATAGCGATCCCCTGCTGGTTTTCTACAGCTCGAATGGCCAATACAGAGCTGGTTACTTCTGTATAGTTTTCCAGTTGAACATGTTCCAGATAGCAAATCCGATCAATATTTCTTCGTACATTTGTATTCCTATCTTGAAGTACAAAAGGGAAAACTGCTGCTTTTGCCAGAGTCGTACAAGGCAGCCCATCTTTTGCTTTGTAAATCTGTGGCAGCTGGGGAAATGATCTAGGTACTAATAGTAAATAGGCATCATAAGAGATCATTTTGTAACTATAGCAACTCATACTCATTTCTTTTGGTCCAATCGCAAACTTGTAGTTCCCCGTTGTCATTAAAGCTGGAAAATCCTTAGTTAAAACATTGCTAATCTGCAGTTTACCATCAGGATATTTTTTCTCGTATTCTTTCATGATTTCATAAGTTGCCAGCGTAACTGAATTCAGACATGTGCATATGTTCAATATACCACATTGGCTCGTCTGCAGTTCTTTCATCTTATTTTCTAGCGCCATATAGCTTTTCTGTATATCTTCAGCGTATTGAACATAAAGTTTTCCTGCTTCTGTCAGTTCTGTACCCTCTACTGTACGTATGAACAGATTCAGACCGAGCTGCTTTTCCAGAGTTGAAAGATATCGGCTTAATGAAGGCTGAGAAATGTACAACGCTTTTGATGCTTCAGAGATGCTTTTTTTATTTGCAATAGCCAATATGTAGGAAATAGCTTTGTCCATTCTTGTCACCTTCCATTCAAAAATTTCAAGCGCAAAGTAATATAGCATAATGCTATATTACCATTTTTAATTGATATTGTTAAATATTTTTTACACACGCTATAATATTTTTAGATAAATCTGATATTTTTTTGTAAGAGAGGCAAAGTAATGAGTAAAATGAGGTGAATATCCATGACAACAACTTTGTTTTGGGCACTGGTCTGCTTGGCTATATTTATTTTCATCCTAGCAAAAGGAAACTACCCTAATTGGATGACTTTTGTGTGCTTGGCTCCCATTGTGTACTTTTCTCATATTATGGATGCCAAAGGTATTTACAACGCTCTGAATAGCTCCAGTCTGCACCTTATGATCATCATCTGTATTTTTTCTGGCATGATTTCAGCCACAGGGTTAGACATAGTGATCGGAAATTTCGTTGATAAGACAACTCGTTCTCAAACTGGAGAAAAAAAAGAAATGGCTATTTTTGCTATTGTCTATTTAGTTTCTGGATTGATTTCTACCGTTCTACAAAACAGCTATGTAGCCCTGGCTTTTCTACCTGTACTAGAAAGTATTTCTAAAAGAAACCGCATTAGCTTGTCCAAGCTAGTTCTATTCGTAATTTTTTCTTCTACTCTCGGTGGTGCAATCACTCTAATCGGGACTCCCACCAATGTATATGCTAATTCTGCCCTAGAAGCAGCTAAACTGCCTTTATTCGGAATGCTTGACTTTGCTTATGTAGCTATCCCAATCTTTATCTTGGGCGGCATTTATATGGTTGTCATGAACCGCTGGTGTGCATCCTATGAAGATTTTGGAGGAGGAACCATTCAGGGGCCTAGTGAATTAACAAAGAGTCAGAAGAATAAACAAAAGCGTAAATTGCAACTCCAAATTGAACAGTAGCAGAAATTAGGCTACCTGTATAGGT
>DXYB01000005.1 GCA_019416065.1 Acidaminococcus sp.
ATGTCCACCAGAAAAGGATGAATTTGGGGTCCTCCCCAACATTTGACAAAGAACCTTTTTTTATTCAACTTACAAAAATTTTACGCCATGATACCAGAAACCGGATTTTAAACCGTTTCTGGTATTTTCTTATACCATCAAGTTTCGTAAAATCATGGCAGGAGTACTAAGTACAACGTACAATCCCGCAATACATCTAATTCTACGTTTTAACAAACGCCAAAAATGGGCACACTAAGGGCAAGATAAGTTTACCTGTTCAGCCTTTCAATTTCTACTTTGGTCATATATACCTGTTTGTTTTCCAAAATCTCATTTTCCGACTGATATTTTTGGTAACATTCTACTATGTCGCTTGTGAGGTCCTCTGTCAAAATTCCGCCGCTATATTTACTAAGCCCCTCATAATCATCTATCATGAAGGAATTGTCCATTTGAACAAAGCCGTCCTTTTTAAGAGCGGTCTGACCGGCGCAACGTACAAGATGGTTTGATTTAAACGCTACCTTATATTCCTTGCCCTTTAATGAATCAAGCTGCGCAATTTCAAGTAACCCCGCCTCATCCCTTTGAACAACAACATATGGATGCTTAGCCGCTGAAACGTCGCCCGGGTTGTTATTAAACCGTATGCGCAGCCACAAAATTTCACCAATCACAGCCGCCACTATGCGCCCATCTCCTCCATGACTTGAAGAATATCCCGATACTGTTTCTTGTATTGGGCATGATGGTTTTGAGGTTCCATATGAAGAAGGGACATGTTGGTTCCGTTTCTATGTTTTTCTACCCACGCTTCATCCTCATGAGACAGTTCTATAAGCTCATCTACCGACACATTTTTGAATACCTTGTAGAACGTATCTAAGAACTGCTCTGTCTCATAGTCAAATGTAGGCTTTACATATTCTTTCTTGTGATTGCGCAAAAACGCATATTCCTTTTGGACGCTCTGTACAACGCCGCCATTGTCATAAGCCAGAAAAGGGTCATCAATTAACGGCTGCCCAGTCTTAGCAATACAAATGTTATTAGCCAGTTGAAGGAACTTGTTCAGTTTTGCGTTCCCCTCATAAAAGGTATGCCCGTTTTTCCCCACTAGTTTTTCATTAAATACGGCACCGCTCTTGTCTTTCAGCAGAAAGAACAGCGCTACGTCCTTTGCTTTCATGGCAAAAGCACCTCCTATTCTTTACTACCATTTTAACATAGCTTGTCAACAACGCCTACGGTTTGTTTTCTAGCGCTTATTGCTCCATGGCAAAAATAAAGTGGAGACCGCCTGACAAACCACCGTAGTATATCCTGTCAGAGTCTCCACTACCTTCTAACATGGCGTTTCTCGGAGGCCTTTTCCGTTCGGGAATCCAGTTAGAAGCCTGCTATAGCACAATTATTATATATCACAGTCCGGGAAAACGCAAGAGATTTAAGTTATTCCTGTTCCTTAAACTGGTCTTTAGGAACGCCGCACAGAGGGCATACCCAGTCCTCGGGAAGGTCACTAAATTTAGTCCCTGGCGCAATTCCGTTATCCGGGTCTCCAGCTTCTTCATCATAGACGTAACCGCAAACAGTACAAACATATTTCTTCATGTTCATTCCTCCTAATACAGATATGCGTGGATTTTACCACAGAAGACAAGGCGTGTAAAGGTATATCTTACTTGCCGGACAATCTGTTGATAGTTTCCTGCATAGCAGCCATTTGTTGTTGCATGCTTGCCATCATCTGGTCTTGCTGCTGAATCTTGTTCTCAAGTTCAACAATCTTCTGGGAACTCTGTGTCTTGTTCAGGTTCTTTGCTCCGGTCTTGCGGTCTAGTGCAAAGCTCACGCCCAGGTTCACCATGTTTTCCCCGTTGCCGACAGCTCCGCCTACGCTGAACATGACCCAGTCATCAGGACGGTAGAAAGCACCAATAGCAGCAGCGTTCTGGCTCCGGTAGTTGCCCAACCCGGCAGCAAAAGTGAGCTTATTGTTTTCGTCAAAGTCCATAGGGTGCAAAGCAGCCAAAGCAGCCGCTCCTGCCCCGACTTTATCCAGTCTATTGCCCAGCTTGTTAATGCTGCTCCCCATGTTACTTACGCGATTGTCCAGGTTGCTGATGTTGTCTGCGTTGGTCTTAACTTGCGTATCAAGCACAGACAGATTCTGCCCTGCGGTGTTGTCTGCCTTGATGTAGGAACCATCGCTGGTAACCCGGGTCTCATTGTACACAGTTCCGCCGGTTACAATACCGGTGTTGCCGCTTTCTATTTTCCCGTCCGTCTTGACGTTCACCGTGTAAGTGGAACTGCCATCAGAGTTTGTCGCCTCATCAATGGTTGTGTTGTCTCCTGCAACAACGGTGTTCCGCGTATCCTTAGCAGAGATTACGTCATTTTCAATGGTGATGTTATCGCCGGCCGTGTACGTTGCGCCTCCAGTACCGCCCGTCCCGCTAATCGTATAGATAGTATGCCCGTCGGTGCTGTCTTGGGTTGGAGTTACCGTAATGCTGCCAGTCCCTGTAACCTCGATTGATGCTGCTCTCAGCTGCGCCACATTCACTGCATCAGTATCTTTCGTACCTGCAGCCACATTGGTAATCTGTCGAGTCAATCCTGTGGATGCATCCCCTACAGAAACAGCTGCTGCCGTAGACTTCCACGTACCAGTTGTATCGTCGCTGTGATCTGCGCCCGTTATGTCATACCCAACCAGCCCTTTATCTACTGTAGAATTAGATTTATATCCAAGGGCCACACCATCCTCAACAGACACCTTGGAGTCATATCCGACAGAAGTTGTATTCGCTACAGAACGAGTATCTGCTGAAGAAAGACCACCAATAGCAACCGTGTTATCTGCTGTCACAGTATGCTCATTACCTATGATGATGTTGTTGGACGCATTAGTTATGGTGTTTTTAAACCCAGATACAGAATTCAATTTGGCAACATTGTCAGAAGTCCCCGTAATCGTATTATTAACACCGATGATAGATGTCTTCTGCGTATAGTCAGCTTTATTCCCACCGCCGATGGCCATGGTGGAGCCGCCACCATTATTATTTCTAATAACGCCCCTCAAGGTCTCTGCAAATGCTTTTGCAGAATTGCCGCTATCCGTTGGCGCATCATATAGGGAAACTACTGAATTTGTAATCTCATTCCCAGCGCCATAGATCAGTGAACCATTCGAATTAGAGGTGCGATTAGCTACCCCACTAACAGTGTTAGCTATTCCAGAATAATAATTCCCATTCATTCCCTCGATGCTGTTCAGAGAACCGTTAATCGTGGCCCCTAAATTCTTTACCGGGTTTGCCAAACGGCCTCCATTATAATCGCTGGAAATGATATTATATACACCAGTACTCGTTGTGAATGCCCCATTACTAAAGCTATTGGCACCAATGGTAGTAGCATAAACATTTAGTGCACTTGTCCTGGTAGAAGCACTATCTACAGTAGTATCGCCTAAAGCTCCTTTGTAATTATGAGAACCAATCATCGTGCTACCGGTGCGAGCAAAGGTGTTATCGCCAATGGCAACACTGCCCACCACTTTTGTCGGGTCAGCAGGTATTCTTGCTGACGAAATCCAGCTACCGCTAAAAGTAGTCTGTCCGAAAGCGAAGCTGGCTTCTCCGCCACCTGCCATATTTTCAATTTTAGCGTTAGAACCAATAGCAACGCTTCCGCCTTGGCTAGCATAATTATTGACGGCTGCCGTATTACCTATAGCAATATCCCCCGTAGCATTGCTAGCACCATTTGAATATGATATAGTTGCGCTCTTGCCGACCGCCACGTTTTCAGCTTTAGGCGCACTTGACCCCGTTCCAATCGCTACCCCGTTTCCACTACCAGTCGTGGTATCAGCTGCGAACGCAGGGACGCCAGTTAGGCATAAGCCCAGGCACACCGCCAAAACGGCCTTTTTACAGGAAGCGTTCTTGGCCAGCTCAGAGACCACCACATAGGCCCCCCTAACCTTGCTCCAAATCACTTTAAAACTTTTATTCATTTCCTTTCCTCCTTCATAAACTCTATTGATTAGATTTTACAGTCAAACTTGCTAACTTTCAAGATATTTTTTCGTCTTTTTCATGATTCCTTCATATTTCCGGAATATAGTCTAACCATCACATTAAGCAGAATCATATGTGGCTATTCAAAGGAGGAATTAATTATGTTGAGCGAAAGACTGAAAAAGGTAGTAGTAGCTGGCATCTTTGCTTGTAGTGCTGCAGCGATTAACGCTGCCCCTATGTACGCTGCCGGTAACGGCAACGGGTTGGACGAACGGCCCCCGCAAATGCAGGACAGCCAAAGACCAGGAGATAATAACCGTAAGCCTTCCCAGTCCCAGGAGAACAAAAAGAAACCGCCCGTAAAAGACAACAAGCAAAACTCCAAGAAACCTAAGGTAGAGAAAGAAAAGAAAGCCCCTAATTCCAAGAACAACCAGTCTCCCCGCCCGTCAGCAAATGGCCAAGGGCAATACGGGAACAATGGGCCGCAGTGGCAAGGCAGCCAACAGCAAAGACCTGCTTTCTAAAGATTAGAACCCTGTATCGTTTGGTACAGGGCTTTTTTGTGTGTAAAAATAAGGCCCCCTAAATAGAGGGCCTGTAAGGATTAAATATCACCGCCGTATTCTACGATTACCCAACCTGTAGCACCGGGGTTAGCACCGTCGCCGCCAGCTCCTGCGGTTCCGTTACTAGCGTCCGTATTGCCACCATTGCTGCTCATAATCATTGTCATGACGCTTCCACCCGTTCCGCCAGCTCCGCCGTTAACAACGACGCCGCCAAACGAGCTCTGCCCCCCGTTCTCTCCTGTATCGCCCATAATAAAATATATCGTGTATTCCTCGCTTCCACCTTTTTGCATCGGCCCAACTCCGCCGGTTGCCCCTGCAGCCCCGACAACGATAGGATAAGTCACACCAGGGCTTACTGGAACGGTGCCGTTGTAGGTATAGCCCTTACCACCGGAGCCACCATATCCGGTTTGCTCGTCCGACTCGACCGTGCCGCCATTTCCGCCACCGCCACCAGATATGCTAAGCCGCACGGCAGTTACACCGCTAGGAATCGTAAGAGAATATGTTCCCGCGTTGCTATACGTAAGTTTGGTATAAGCCGGTTTCCCGCTCGTTGCCACCGCATAGATAGTGCCGTTGTAGTATACCCTCATATGGCTGGCCCGTGAATCAGACGTGTTGGTGAGCAGCGGAACATAGCCGATAGTACCATTTACGTACACCGCCAAATGAGGACTACCCGCTTCTGCTGTTGTCGAATAGATTTTGCAAGTCTGTATTGAACCGTTAAAGTAGATGTGTAAAGTTTGACTTAGTTCGCTCATTTTATTCCACCCAAATTTCCGCGTTGCTCAGCATAAGATGAGTTCCGCTTACATTCGCCTTACTGGCCACTGCATTAGCACAGGCTGTAGTTACAAAGGCCGTAGTAGCTACCTGCGTTGAATTAGTCCCAGTCCCCGCCGTTGGTGCTGTAGGCGTGCCGGTAAGAGCAGGAGACGCAAGCGGAGCCTTTGCATTAACTGCTGCAGCTACCACCATGTTTTGGACAGGGTTTGTACTGGTAGCAGATAAGGTCGTATCAATCGTCAAGGTGTTCTGCTTTTCGGCAAGCGCCGCATAAATCACTTTGTTCTGTACCGGGTTCGTTGAAGTGTCGTTGATTGCACTGTCAATAGTGAGTGTATCCTGTTTCGCGTCTAGAGCCGTCTTAATGCCGCCACTTGTAACGGGATTTCCACTGTCAGCCGTTGGCACAGTGTCAAAGGTTAGTTTGTCCTGTTTCCCGCTGATGTCCTGGTGGGCCGTTAGAAAACCTGAATCGTTAGTAAGCTGCGATGTTTTAGTGACCGCACCATTAGTTACAGCCGTTGAGACAAACGCCGTGGTTGCAATCTGCGTGCTATTTGTTCCCACATCCGCCGTAGGTGCAGTAGGCGTTCCCGTTAAAGCCGGACTAACAAGAGGTGCCTTAGTGTTAAGTGCTTCTGTTACCGCTTTATTCTGCACGGCGTTTGTACTGGTGGCAGACGTTTCCGCGTCGATAGTTAAAATATCCTGCTTCGTGTCTAGAGCTGCTTTAACTCCGCCACTAGTGACCGGGTTAGTACTGTTGGCAGTAGGTGTAGCGTCAAAGGTTAATTCACCCTGGTAGTCGTTCAAAGTATCACTGGTAACGTAATTAGAGTCGTTCGTCAGGTCAGAAGTTTTAGTAGGAATAGCAGGTTTATTTAAGATTTCCGCTGCTCCATCCACGGCGTTCCAGTCGGCATTAACCTGGCCGCTTGCATCCACCCGGCCGGTTGCGCCTCTAGGGATTGTGAAGTTAAGAATAGCCGCATTCGTAGTCCCGCTATTAGTCACAGCAGCTTCCGTTCCCGGTTCCCCAGTCGTCACGCTGCCAATGGTTACGGTAGCAGCAGCACCAGCGGCCCCGGTCGCTCCAATAGGCCCGGTATCACCTTTAGCACCCGTGTCGCCCTTTGCCCCAGTAGCGCCGGTATCACCTTTAGCGCCAGTGTCTCCTTTTGGCCCCTGGGGAATCGTAAAGTTTAGTACGGCAGCGCCGGTAGTCCCCGTGTTAGTCACATCAGCAGAGGTCCCGGACGCGCCGGTGGTAACAGTGCCAATTGTTACGGTAGCAGCCGCGCCAGTGTCTCCCTTGTCTCCTTTATCGCCTTTAGCGCCAGTAGGCCCGATTGAGCCCGGGTTCCCTGTGTCGCCCTTATCTCCCTTGTCACCTTTAGCTCCGGTTTCCCCTTTCTCGCCGGGTTCTCCCTTCTCTCCAGTATCGCCCTTGTCGCCTTTCTCTCCTTTCAAAGACGCTAGCCATTCCTCCTCAGTTCCACTATAACCGCCCTTCACTGCCACTTCATAGGCGGACATACCCTGTACCCCCTGAGGGCCAGCAACGCCATTTCCAACGGTAGGCGTACCAATTTTGATAGTAGCGTCAGAGCTTAACGTTACCGTATATTTGTTTTCACTTGCACTCGTAATTGTATCAGCCATGATGAATAGTCCTCCCCCACTATCTAGTGATATCTGTTTTGACTTCCAAAGAGAACGGCCCAAGCGTAGCAACGCTAGCACCGTTTTTAATTTCAATGTCAAACTGGTACGTACCTGGGAAAAGCTTGTCCGTATCCTCGTGAGTAAAATTAAACTGGTCATTCACACACTCTTTCTGTAACACATACTCTTTGTCATAGGCCGTCTTCTTAACAGACAGCTTAGCCGAATATTCGCTCGGCGTCGTATCATTTCCGTTAGCGTCTTCCCAAGAAAGCCGCACTGTCCCCGTATCACCCCGAGTAATTTTTAGCGTTTCATTTTCAAATACAAACATACTTACCTCCTGACTAGGCCAATGACAGCAAGGCCGGAAATGATTTCCCAGAAATTACGCTGGTTTTTAATGCGTCTCCTGGTCCTCGTCTGTTCTTTGGAGTACTCTTTGAATGATTGATTCGCTTGTGCTAACAAGGTCTCCTGACTCTGTGATTTCTCTTTCAACGTCTGCAAGTCTTTGTTCTGCTGCGTCAAGAGTTGCTGCGCTGTCAGCGATTGATTTTCTGCTTGATTCAAGTTCGTTTGTGACTGACTCAGCTGTGACTTGAGCGTTGTTAACTCCGTTTCTGCTTTCACTAATTGATTGCTGGATTCTGTTAACTGATTCTTCAACGTCGTAATTTCTTGTTTGGATTGATTCAACGCCGCTTGTAATGTCTCGTTGATTTGTTTCTGCTTGCTCCAATTGTTCTGTAACTGTTGCAGCTCCTCTCCCGTTATCTGATAGGTTTGATTTAAGTTGATAGAGTCGGAAGCAAAAGCCGGCAACGAAAAAGAGAATAAGAATACAGCCGCAATGAATAATCTTAGTTTTATTCTCTGCCAGCCAATTTTTGACAGTTTCCACAAGAAAACCACCTCCATATTTCGATTTTAGGCCGTTAAAATTAATTACGTGATACTTTTGATAGCGTAATTGGCAAAAATCGCTCATACGCTAAATTTGGCGGCGTACGAAGGTTTTGCCGTTTTAGTGGTCTACTACCGTTAGAACAACGTCATTTCCCGCGTTGATAATCATCTGGGACAGTTCTATTCCATCGGCATTTTGCATTCTTAGACACCCGTAAGTCCCTTCCCAGCCCTGATACATTGCAAATGGGTCTGGAAGTCCGGAACCACCACCATGAATGTCCCGTCCTCTGGGGTCTCCTGTTGTAATATAAAAGCAGCCGTAAGCCGGTCCGTACTGCGTCGTGATTTCAGCAGACGCATGAGGATAGGTTCCGTTAGGCAGCGTAGCTCGTGGCATGCCCTGACTATTAACCCCGGGGAAAAAGTCGCTCCTGCATTCCCACTGTCCAATGCGGTTATAGTGTTCGTCCATTGCGTAAATCGTTTGATTGTCCCGCTGGAATTGAATCTCTTTCAGCAATTAAATCACCCCACTTAAAATTAGGGCTACCACAATAGCAATAGCTGCAAGAATGCCATACAGAATATACCTGGACTTTTTGTCTTCAGTATCGCTGGTTTCTTCAGGAACTACACCTAGGCGCCGGTTTTGTTCCGCCAGCAAAGCTTCCAAGGATTTCTGCAGCGGTTCAATCAGTTCTACCTTATCAGCGCTGTGCTTTAGCACCTCAAGGCTTTCCTGGATGACCTTTACCCGGGCCGCAATCGTTTGGTCCGATAGTTCCTCTAGGTTCATAGTTTCTTTGTCTGTCATTGTTTTCTCCTCCTTCCAAATTGTCAGGGATTCCATTACCGTCCTTATCAATCAGCGCCTTTCCAAAAAACGCAGCAGCCGCAATAAACGCGCCGCTTGTCATAGTCTGAATTAGAGCATTGAGAGCAGGAAGGTTAACTTCATCCTTGAATTTCCAAAGATACAGCCAGCCCACAAAGTACAAGACAATCCCGGTGATTAGCAGGAGCAGCAGACAATAAATAAGGGCCCTGGGAAGGCCCTTTACTCTTGTGTCTGCTATTTTGTGAGCTGTTTCAGTTAGATTTGTAAATAGCTTATCAAGCATCTTGTTTCACTTCCGGCAGCGCCATGAACTCTTTGTAGACCGTATCCATGACGCCATTCTTTCCCAGTCCGGCATAAGCAGAATGCATAGCGTCAAAGGAGCCCTTCTCCGCTGTGGTTGCATACCCCTTGTGTAAATGGTCGTCGTAGGCTTGGAGCATGGTAAATCTCAAAAGACTTTGCAGCCCATACTTAATAATCTCGTACTCTTTCTTTTCTTCTTCCTTCGCCTCTTTGTAATTTCTGTATTTCCCTATTAAGAACCCTAGCACAGTGGGAAGTACAGTACCTAAAAAAATGTGAAAGCCTTCTATCATGGTGTCCTCCAATAAAATAGGGGCCTACTCGTTGTAGGTCCCTTTATCTGTTTCTACTATTTTACTACCAATCAATCCCCTGTTTCTGCTGCAGTTATTTCTTCTTTTTAGAGTTACGGGCTGGCGTCTCCCTTCTCTTAACTCTCAGTTCTTTTACCGCTGCTTGGTACGGTGTTAACGCCTTTCCTTTCTTTGCCTTCTTTAACCTGCGGTCCAGCATGATGGCACCGACAAATTGCGCAATATCCCGGTCACTGGCGTTACGGTTCATGAAGTCCACGGCGTTATTAACCCCGTCAAAGAACATGTCCGGTGCTCCTAAAAGAGCCGACAAGGCTTTTCCTGTATTCCACATCACGTCTTGTCCAGTTTTCTTATCCCGGGCAAAACCTGCTATAGAAGTACCAGCATTCACAAAGCGGGCTGCTAATTCAAAAGCACTAGTGAATTTCCCACGGTTGGGCTGGAAGTTCCACATATTATCCGGGTCAAAAATAGCCTGGCTAACAGGCCGCCACATATCCCGCAGGAGTGGCACCGTTGCCGTCTGGTTATCAAGGGCCGTCTGGGCATACGTCTTGAAGAAGTAGCCCATATCCTTCTTATCATCACCTCCACCTATAGAATTTAGCGCTTCCCGGATTCCCATTTCGATGGCTGCATTCAGCATAACACCGAACAGGAAATAGTGGGCAATCGGCAGCATAGCCTGTGAGAAAGAACCAGTTTCCCGGTAAATCTGCTTGCCGGCATATATCTTATTTACTGCCATATTGTACAAGGCG
Source organism: Acidaminococcus sp. (assembly GCA_019416065.1). Taxonomy (GTDB): domain Bacteria; phylum Bacillota; class Negativicutes; order Acidaminococcales; family Acidaminococcaceae; genus Acidaminococcus. Next base: position 10,189 of record DXYB01000005.1, read on the forward strand.
TTTTGGAAGGTATAAAACATGGTAAGCATTTTACTGCCTTCGCCGCCTTTTTGGAACTTAGACAAGTCCTTTAAGTCACCCGAACCAATCACCCGGATAACAGCCCGGTCACCGGCTGCAATAGCTTTTTGCTGCGCTATCTCATGGTCCGTATTCTTCTGCAGTTCCAGGTTATACGTCTTCATGTATTCACAGTACCACAGAGGAAGGGCAAACATGTTGTCCGTCATGCCAATCAGTTTAAACCCGTTCTTATTAAGCTTATCCCAAGCGCTAAGCCCGGTAATGGATGCCTGCTTAGCTTCCAGGGCTTCCCTGACGTTTGTATCTACCCGTTCCGCCCGCTGTGCCATAAACGGCGACTGCGTATAGACAAACTGCGAGTTCTTATCAAAGTCAGAGTAAAACTTCTGGAACGCTTCAAAGAACTGCCCCGGCCCGGTGTACATCATCATAAGCCCGGCGTTAGCAGCATTAAGCAGCATGGTAGACGTACGATAAGCAAGCACCGCAGTAGTTGTTCTGGTACGCATGGCCCGAATGACTTTGTCTGCAAACGCATTAGACCCTTTCGGTGCCTGCCAGATATCTAGCCCCCATTGCTGGAGGTCCTGATACAGCGACAAACCGAACGAATCAATCATGCTGTTCTGGAAAGTCTCGTTGTTGATAAGGCGGTTGACATCGAGTGCTACCTCACGGAAAGCAATATAGTACATTTGCTCCCCGCCCTTGCGTGCAATGGTATCAAAGCTAAGCAATAAAGGTCGTCCCGTTACCCTGTCCCTTCTGGACTTGGTAAAGCCTAGCCCCTGCGCTTTTCGCAAGGCCCCAGGGCTCATAGAGTTTAACCGGTCCTGCTGCTCAATCTCGTTCACCTGTGCCGATTGTTCAGCGTCGTAGGCAATGGGGTAGTATCCCCCTTGTAGGTGATACACTTCCCCGTTTTTCCCCTTTACATCAAAGGCCCGTGTTGCTACCTTGCCTAGAGGAATGCCCGTTGTCCGTTCCTTCACTCCGGACGCTTCATCAAAGTGCGTGCCCATTAAGTCCCAAACTCCGGTAATCGTTCCCCAGTCCCTTTTATCCAGTTCTTGCAGCACGTCATTTAAGGCTACTTCCACAGCGTTTTCCCGTTGCGTCAGCGTCTGGAACTGCATGTCACCGCCTATATTCTCGTTGTCAAGAATACGGCTGTAGCCAGACTCTGTACCCATGTTGAGCGCTAGACACATAATTTCCTCTTTGGTCAGTATCCTCTCCCCGAAACGGTAAACCCGTTTGTTTCGCATGTCGTCCAGTTCTTTGCCGCTGTACACCTTAAAGATATCCTGCAGCCGCTTGTAGAAGTTGGCCCGCATGTCGATTTCTTTATTAGTAGCTCTCATTACCGGGTCATACAGCGTATGCATAGCAAGCCCCGTCCGATTCTGCCCGGTCGGCCCTTCGTATCCGTCCATTCTCTGAAAGATAGTAAGCGGGGAGAAAAGGCTCTTTGCAAAGTCGCCCATGAACTCTTTGGCTCTGTGGAAGTTACGCCCTATCTTATCCAGCACCTCGTTGTTGTCAATGCGGTATTCCGTAGTTTCCGTGCCGTTATGCTCCAGGAGGTTTTCTGCAAGGGCCTGGGCAGTTTCAGAAACGCGCATAGTCTTATTCTGTTCGTCCTTGATAGAGAAAAGGTTATCCCTTTCCCGGCTCATTTTATACAAGGCTCCCATGTAGTCCCGTACAAGCTGCCAGCTATCAGGCGACAGTTTCTCCATACCAAAACGTTCCTCTTTCGCTCCCAGCCGTTCCAGCCAGTCCGGCACAACGTAGGCGTCCCCTTCCATGTCTTTTGGCTGCCCTATCAATTCGCCAAACACTTGCTGCAGCGTTCCCGGTTCCGTAGGCATAACCCCGTCACTACGGGTAAGCCCCAGCACATAGGCAAGGTGCTGATACCAGTATCTTTCCCGTGCCGGCATACGTGGATTACCCCTTTGCAAGGAACGAATATGTCTTTGTATCTGCTCGGTCTCTTTTGCAATCTGTTTCTGTATCTTGCCTGCTTCTGTCACCATAGCCGCATAAAGCAGTTGGTCCCGCTTGACGTTAGCCGCCTCGTCCCACTTGCCTTGGCTCATCAGCTTATATACTTCTTGCTGCTTCTGCCCCAGCTTTTTGGCCCACAAAGCCACGTTCGTAGCCTGGTTCATTGGCAGCTTAGAAAGCACGCTGCGGGCAAAGTCCCGGCGTTCGTGTACGGTTCCCAAGATTTCATCACGGACAATACGGATTCCTTGCCGCATTCCTTCCATTTTGGCCTGGGTATCGTTGACAGCCTTGTTGCGGGCTTCTTCCTGCATAGTCAGTTTTTCGCCAATTTGGCGCTGTCTTTCCGCCTCTGCCATTGCGTCAGCTTCTTCTTTGCTCTTTTTCGTTTCTTGTTTGACGGCGTCTTTCCACTCCTTTTCAGTTTCTTCTGCAACAAAGCGGCGGGCATAATCTGCCAGTGCTCGATACTCCAGAGCATGCAGCATTTCCTGATACTCTGAATCACGAATAGCCGTCTGTGCTTCTTTTTCTAGTTGCTCCCGGTCTACTGGGTTTTGCTCCAGTTCTTCCCGGAACGCTTTAAGGCGTGTTTCCAGTTCTGCTTCTGGGCTGCCACCCCGTTTCTCCACCTCTGCCCTGTATTCTTCCGGCGTATAGCCCATGTCAGCCAGGTGGGATAGGTCGCCGTTTAGCTCCTGCGAAATCTGGTAAGCATACCACAGAGTATCGTTATCCAGTTCTTCAATCAGACGCCCCCGCTCCGCTTCTACTTTCCTGTCAATATCCTTAACGGTCAAATCTTCCATGACCTTTTTCATGACCTTAGCTTCCGCGTCCTCACGGATTCGGTCAACCAGCCTGTTCCACGTTTTCACGTTGTCCTGTCCCAGGATGCGAGTACCATTGCCACGGCGGAAATCATCCACCATTTGGTCTTTCATGGCAAGGTCTATTTCATCCTGCGTGGCAATCATCCGGTCCATAACCCGTCTTACTTCATCGGTCATTTGGTACCCGGCCTTGCCAAACCCTAATTGCCTCAGGTCACGGTAAATATTAGTCAGCCAGTTCTTGAACCGTGCAAAAATGCTGCGTAGCTGTGGGGCTGGTGCTTTTCCCTCTCTCAGGTAGGCTTCAAAGCTGCGGGCAAACCGTTCGTGCATTTCATTAGTGATTTTGTCCCAGGCCTTTTTATTGCCAAACCACTTCTGCACGTTCATGAAATCTTTCTTGAACTGCTCAGAGGCGTTTTCATTCTGGGCCAGTTGCTGCATATTGGCCAGGTACCAGTGGGCCGTTTCGTGCATGAAGGTTGATTGGTCTGCTGCTTCAAACAAGGAAATAATACTCTTCTGGCCGGTTGTTACCGTCTGGCCCTGGATAGTGGCCTGTTCCTGGTTGTAGCGATTGATAATGGAAATGGCCTTGTCATCAAAGACAACATAGCACTGGCCGTCTCTCTGGCCCATATAAGTAATGCCTTTAATGCCATACTTGTTTAGCCATTGGGAAGCGGCCTGTGCACCGCCATGGCCGTTTTCATCTCTAAAGATCCGATCCAGCGTATCATATATACGTTCCCCACGGCTATCAGTTTTTTGCAGCAGTTCCGGAATATCGGATTGTAAATCGGCAATGCGTTTTTTTGTCAATTCCTGTTCAGTAATATTCGCGAGCTCTCGAATGAAAGCCGCCTGCTTATCTTCCGGCAGTCCTTCAATAGCTTTTACCAAATTCATTTGAACGGTTTTCGTCTGACTGGCAAAATACTTTTGCTCATCCAAAAGGTCTTTGTTATCTGGAATGTCAACTTCGTATAAGCGCCCGCCCCAAAAAGCCTGTATGTTTTCTCCGTTTTCAATCATATCAGCAGCTTCTAGAAAAGCCTGATTCTGCTTTTTAACAGTTTCGTTTTTACTGTTGGCCCTGCGTGCAGCTCCCTCACGTAGTGTTCTTGCTGCCACTTCTCTCTGGGCACGATCATTAAGGAGCTGGGTTAAGGCATATTCAAGGGGTGTCCCCTCTTTTACCGTTTCTCCCTTTACGGCAAAAGTTCCGTCCTCGTTTTGGGTATAATGCTTTCCATTAAGTTCTACATAATTGCCTTTGTAGCCGAACACTTCTTTGTAGTTTCCGGACAGATTTCTATCCTTAGCAAAGTACAATCCCATCCATGTATCTGGTTCCCTTCCCCACTGCCCATGGCGCCAAGGTCAAAATGGTCAAATTCGTAGGGGGAACCGTGATAGGCGGTTTGATAGTATCCTGGATTTTCAGATTTCATCTTGCCAAGATCGGTTTCATTTGGTATACTGGCATCAAAGAAATCACTCGTGTGGTATGTTCCATAAGGCAATTGGAGCCGGTTGGACGCATACCAGCGAGTGATTTTTTGTTCATCGGCATAATAGAGAGTGTCGTTTCCATTTAGAAAAGATTGCTTATTTCCCTGAAAAAGATTTTGATACCAAGCAGTTCTAACTATATCGCTGTTCTTTTCTGTTTTTGAATATGCACTTGTAATAATATTAACATCGTAATGGTCTGGGGTTTCTCCATTAAGCTCCAACGGAAGAACAATATTCCCGCCGTTTGTGCCTCTCAAGTCTAGGATGACAACAATCCGTCCAGGATGAGTTCTCGACGGTGCTATTGCAAGAGGGTCTGCAAATGCCCCCGGAATCTGCTTTATCACACTCTCGTTAATTTCTGGGTGCTTCTTCATGAGCTTCCGCAATTTCCCTGCAGAAATTTTTACGGGTAATATTTCTGCGCCAGTATAGCTCATAACAAGTGGAGTTGTCATTACCTCCAGGTAATCAGAATCGGCCTTCTGGTTGAGTTCATTAACAGTACCGCTCCATGCCGCAGTATCATTTTTTAACTTTTCTTCTGCCGTTCTTATGCTTTCTTGACTCAGCCCGCTTCTTACCGCTTTCGTCTGCGGTACATCGGTTCGCAAGGTCATCATATTGGCCACGTCTTCTGCCGTGGTCTTTTTCCCTTGCTTCGTCCACTCATCTGCCAGCCGTTCGCACATACGGGCAAATAACACCCCGTCGTAGCGGGCGGCTTTTCTTACTTTGGCGTTAGACGATTGGGAAAGGTTTTCAGCAGTAGCACGGTAAACGTTGTAGGTCTCAGGTTTCATGCCACGGGTAATGGTAGTTTCTACTCCGTCAATCTTTTGAAAGCGGTCTTTCATCGCGTTTAGGGTAGCAACGGTGTTCATTAAGCCGTCCAGCTTTTCCTTGTTGGCTGCCATTTCGCCCCTAATAGATTCGGCTGCTTCCGTGTCTCCGTTCTGCATAGCAAGGTCTAGCGCAGCTCCAATGGATTTCTGACTACCCGTAACTTGCCCGGTCAAAATGTCATAGGCATACTGCTTTTTAGCACTTACAGTAGGCGTGACCTGTCCAAAATAGTTAGTCCAAAAAGAATGTCGACGTGGCGCATGGTCTTTTGTTAATACCGTTTCCTGGAGTATAGAATTCCTATCTCTTCTTGCCGTGTATTCAGATAAGCCCTCTTTGCTTTCTTTTTCCTCTTCTTCCCACACGGGGCGCAAGATAGAATCCAGTTCGTTTTCTGCATTGCGGATAGCCTGACGTAGCCCCTCCTGCGGGTTCCCTGGATTGGAAGATAGGATATCCGTTGCTAGTCTCTGCTCTTCCTCGTCCTGGAAATTAGCCTTGACAATGGACGGTATGATTTCCTGCTGCTCCTTTTCGTCCTGCGCTGCCAGCGCTTCTACATTCGCCTTCATCCGTTCCAGCGTAGATTTCACCCGTGCAGGGGAATTTAGGTCAGGCGCTGACGTGGTCATGTTAAAGACTTTTTCCGCTGCTTTATCGTCCATAGCTCCCGGTGCCGTTACCTGGTTATATACCTCTACAGGAACTTCCAAATCCCCCTTGCTTTCTGCTACCTTCTGGGCTTCTTCTTGACTGTATCCGGACTCCTTAGCAAGCTGATTAAAGACTTCCTGACCATTTTCTTCTTGCAGCAGCATTTCCGTATCTACATACACGTTAGGCATACCGGCTTCTTGCATGGTTACTTTTACTGTCTTTTTGTACAGCTCCGGGTCTTTCTTAAAGAGCTTGCTTTCCTTCTGGTTCTCTCTCAGGTCCTTTAGCGTCTGAACGGTAAAGAAATTATCTACCCGTTCTTGCTCCGCTTCCCCTTCGATTTGTGCAATTCGGGCCAATTTACGTACCGCATTGATGTTGGACAAAGCGTCACCGCCAATGACCATACCCGCCACAGACGGTACAGCTTCTGCCATAGCGTCCTTAGCGTTCTGCAGCATTTGTGTAACAGGAATTGTTTCCTCCTGGTTATCCGGACGTTCTACCCCCACCATATAGTTATGCATAAGGTCAGACGTTAAGGACTGCAGGGCTTCTTCCTGCACTTCCTCTTTCATCCGCGGCGCCCACGTTTTGGCGGACTGGGCTAAATAACCGCTTAGCCCACCCTTAATTGCTTCGGCATTGCCCTTGTTTCTCGCTACAATGTCCTGAATTGCAGCACGGCCACTACCGCCCAACGCTTTCATAATCTCATCGTAGTTCCAGAACTCGATACCCGTTTCAATCCCGGTTTCAATGGCAGCCCTTACCCGCGCTTCATTCGGCGTGTACAGCGGCCCTCCGTCCTTATCCTTGTAGGCGGAATACTCAATATACTTTTCCCCTACTTGCCGGGTAAACATGCCAACCATGGAGCCATATTTAAAGCCTAGGGCACCAACCTGTTTAGCAGCCGCAGTGTTACCACCCGTAACCGTGTAAGCCCCTACAGCCCCCAAACCGCCGATAATGCCGCCGGTAAAGAAGTCCTGCCCCATGCCGCCGACTTGTTCGCCAGTTCTTACAAGGACGTTGCTAAGCGGGCTTTCCCAGAACTGTGGAATTCTCTTTCGCAGCTCCTCATACTGCCTTCCTAGTGCTTGATACCGCTTAATTGCCTCCTCGGGCAGATAGTCAGACTTATATTTACCGTTTGCCCCGTAAAACGCCTGGTTAGCAATGTCGCTCCGTTCTGCACTAATGGCCCACAAGTCTTTTGCTAGCAGCAGATTTGCGCCCAGTCCCTGTACTGCCTGTACATCCGTTGCATTTAAAAGGGCAATCTTAAATTCTGTAGGCGTGGCATTCTTTAGCACCGGGTAATGCTCATTTAGGTAATTGCCAAACTCTACCGGGTCGGACCGGTCTATCCCTGGTGCTACCCGACTATCTGTTTCAAACCACGCCATCATCTGGCTGGCCTTAATAAATTCTTCCCGGTCATTCAAAAACACGTCTGCCGGCTGGTGGAAAAAGCGGCTTAGTTTCTGCGCCTGTACCAGATTATCTTCGCCACCGTAGTTAAATTTCCAGTTGTTGTAAATATCCGTGCTGCGCAAGGCAGGCCCTAGCGTTTCGTCGTAGAACTTGAGCCCCGCCTCTATCTGGGCTTGCTGCGCTTCCTCTACGCTGTTATCATTATTTTGCCCGTCAAAGGCAGAGATAAGCGCATTGCCAATACCACGAAACGCCGCAACATAGGGAGCCTGTGCTCTTTCGCTATCCCCTGGGCCTTGATTTGCAGGCGTAGAATACATAATTTCGCTACCCTCAGGGACAGCACCCCAAAAAATGTTGGTATGGGTAGGCATGTCTGTATCCGTACCCCCGGCATTTGCCTGTATCGCTTCCTGCGTTACAGGGTGATTTTTAATATACTCCGGGTTAACTTTACTCCCTAGCAGGGCTTCCCCGTTTCGAGAGTCGTTAAACGCCTTTTCAATTACATCAGGCGTTATATTATAGGTCTTTGGCATTCGTACACCCCCATTAGTCTATCTGTGTTGCCCCGTATTCATTAACAACCGTTTCAGGTGTAAGCTGCCATGCGTCGTTAACTCCTTCACTGTAGGCCACCCCGTTTTGCTGGTCCCAATAGTAAATTCCGTTTTCCCCAGCCATTCGATAGCGCGGAATGGCGTACCTGTGCCCGCTTGCTTCAAACTCATAAGTTTCTAGGCCCGTCATGAGTTCGTCCCAGGCTTCTTTCCTCGTAAGCGTCTTGCCCTGTGCCTTGCGTTCTGCCGCAAGCCTTATCACGCTATGCATGCACTTTAAGAACGTGTTTTGGTTGCCCAGTTCTTGAGACTCCCATTGTCCCTTTAGGCTTTCTACGTTAAGCCCGCTTGTTACAATGGCATTGTTAAAGTCGTAGTACCGGTTATACAAGCTCTTTGTCTGTGGGTTTTCGTCGCTAATCCCCATACTTAACAAAGCATTCCGCATTTGCGCCTGGTTGACACTGCCGTCTTTTATCATCTCGTAAATCTTAGCGTCCATTTGTTCCGTGGTCATGCCACCAACACCACCCTTGCCGCCTTTTGCTCCGACACCCCGTATTCCAGCAACAGAAGCCGCCGCACTGGCACCACTAGGAACATATCCGATAAGGTCCGAAAGGTTAAGCCCGCCCTGCCCTACAAAGTTTCTGGCAAGGTTCATATGGACTGTGTCGTCATAGTTGCCGTTTGCGATAAGTTCGGCCCTTGCGTCAAGGTAGTTTTCCAGTGCTTCTCTCTTTGCTTTCCGGTCTATCCCGTCAAGAATAGAAATCTCCCGCTGTATAGCTCCTCTTAGTTGTGCAGTTTCAGCAGGTGACGCTTTCCGTTTTCTACCCGGCCCGATTCCTTTCCCGGTCAGCTCCGACGTAGCAATAACCCCCGCAACACTTACGCCACCGCCGAAATACTCTATAGCACTTTGCACATCCGGGAAATTCTTTATATATGCCTGTCCGCCTTCACCAGCTCCAGGACAGAATGAATTTTGGCAAGTACTGGTACCGGCCCAAAGAAACGGAAAAAGGATTTGTTTTCACGTCCCGCCTGGAGCCCGGGAAGCCCACCAGCCATTCCAATTGGCAGTACCGAATCAGGGCTATTCTGAAATTCTGTCCGGATCTGCCGCCGATTCACCCCCATTCTTTCCGGCACACCCACGCCAGCCTTTTGGCCGAGGCAGGTGTTCCCATGGATGAAATCGCCGACCGGCTGGGGCACGCCGGGAATGGGACCACCCGGAAGATTTACCTGCATGTCACCAGCCGCCGCCGTAAAGATGCGGCCGAGAAATTCGCTATTTTCATGGGCGAATAAATTTTTTTGCCCGCTTCCGTGCAGCTTTTGTGCAGTTTTTGAAAAAGAAAAAGCCGGGAACCTCAGTATTTCTGATGCTTCCCGGTTTTAACGTTATTTGCTACATTTGTAATCTAAGCAAAATATCTATTTTTGCAGGTGCAAAGCCCCCCGGATCACGTATTTGCGGCATTCCCTGTACACCAAAACCAGCACCAATAACGTCAGCGCCCAACTGAGAGGATAGCACAACATAAGTGTCATGAAATCAGGACGCAATGCAAATACAGTGGATAACCAGATAATGCGCACGCCGCAAATGCCCACCATGACCACAAGTGCCGGTGGCAAAGAATATCCATACCCCCGCAGTGCGCCTGACAAAATATCAATCATCCCATTGAGATACACCGTACCGGACACAATATAAAGTCGTACTACTGCAAAGGCAATAACTTCCGGGTCACTGTTTATCAAAGCAAGTAGTTGATGGGAAAAAAACATCACTGGAGTCTCCACCACTAAAAGGAATGCGGCCTCTACAAAGAAAGCAACTTTTGTAACTTCAAAACAGCGCCGCAAATTGCGGGCCCCATAGTTTTGCCCTACAAAGGTAGTGGTAGCCTGGCTAAATCCATTGACGAAACAATAAATATTAAATTCCAGCAAAATAGCAGCTGCTGAGGCAGCCATCGCCGATGTTCCCAGTCCGTTGATGGAGGATTGGATCAATACATTGGACAGGGCAAATACCATGCCCTGCAGGCCTGCTGGCAGGCCAATATGAAGGATACGTTTCATCTCAAATGGATCCAAAGACATATGATGCCGTTCTAACCGAATCTGATCCGGTGTACGGCAAAGCAGGAATAAAAGCATCCCGGCGTTGACCGCAAAAGCAAACACGGTCCCCCATACTACCCCAGTAAGGTCCCAATGAAACACGCGCACGGATAAATAGTCCAGGATTATATTCAAAAGATTGGCCACCACTAAGCTGTATAACGGAGTTTTCCCATCCCCGCAACTGCGAAAAATGGCAGCCTCAAAGTCATATAAGGACAAAAAGGGCAGTCCCAGTAAAAATACCCGGATATAGGTAGAGGCCTGGTCATATACATCCGGAGGCACGTCCAGCATCTGAAGCATAGGGTAGGCAATTATTTGTCCGATAACCGCTAAAAGTAGGCCCATAGCAAGTGACATAAAAATGGCTGTCTGCACAGTTTTTTCTACTTTTTCAAATTGTCTTGCCCCAATATACTGGGCAATAACCACGTTTCCCCCCAGGCTCACCCCGATAAGCAGTGTGGTTAATAGACCAATAATGGGCATATTGTTACCTACAGCGGCCATAGCACTTGTGCCAACAAAATGCCCCAGGAAGAAAATATCTGCCGTATTAAAAAGTTGCTCAAACAGCCCCATGAGCCCAATGGGCATGGCAAAGTAAAAGAGCTTATCCGCTATGGATCCATGAAGCATATCCATGGATTGCTTTTTCTTCTCCGTTGTCCGAATTTCTGTTTTCATGCTGACCTCAGTCCCGCCTACTATATCATTGCCTGTCAAATTTATGACTTTCTACTTGCTACCATAGCGAAAATGCCGCCTTTTGTCAACAAAGAAAAACCGACAACCTCCTATTACCGCCATAGCAGAACAGAATGTTATCGGTTTCTTATTGCTAGTTATTCCACCACAAAGTGGAATACTCGTTCCCGCAAAGGCGCTGTCAGCGTCTTACCATATGCGGTCTTAATCTGATAGTTTCCCGGCGCATCAAAAGCAGCAAATAAAATAGTGGTACCCGGGCTGCCTGCGGCGCCTGTAGGATTGACAAGAGGCAGGGTAAAAGAATGTCCCAGGTTCACAAAACCAGTGTGTCCGCTTTGATCCACCATAGTCCAACTATTCCCGCTGGTAGGATTGGCCTCCAGATAGAGCGCCACCAATTCGCCTTGTTTCAGATATAGGGTTTTCCCTTCTGCCTCCGGTGTCAGCTTATAACTGGTTAAGAGACGGGACCCTTCAGCCACGTTAATCGCCTTTAAAAGTTTTGTATAGGGAATGGTCGTATCCAACGGCCCCCCTGCCACGGAAGGGATGCGAACGCCATTTTCCGCAAAGACAAACCCTTTCCCTTCCAGGTATTCTTTATATTCTGGAGCATTGGTATACAGCAGATCTTTGGCTTCCAAAATTGCTCCATTTCTGGTATCCAGGTTCAACCCTGCGTAGACCGTACGATTTCCCTGGGCTTTCAAAATCACAGAAAATAAGGTGGGCCGATTTACCGTGACCTCATAGGAGAGTGTGCCCTCTCCCCCCGCTTCTTTTGCCAAGGCTGCTGCCTGCTCTTTAATCACATGATTCAAGTTGTTCTGCTGGTACATTTCCTTTAGGCCATCCACATAGGGCACTTGCCCTGCAGCTTTTCCGGTACTATAGGTTTCCGTGAGTATGGTCGTATGACCAAACGCAAAGGAAACAACCGGCAGAGAAAGGGTTAAGGCCACCACAAGACTTAAGAACTTCTTCATGATTCCTCCTGTAACAGTTAGAAAATAAATGGTGTCTGATATGGTTCCAGCACGGAAGCATCGGGAACAAATACTGCACCTTCTTCTAATTGTACACGCCCTTTGGCTGCCAGTATACCCGTCAGGTGTGAACTTTTGGAGATATTTATATCTTTAGCGGAATACATATAGACCTTATCCAATATAGCCTGTTCTTCAACCTTCACTGCACCTGCCACAAAGATTCGAAAATCCCCTTCTATTTTGCAGCCGGCCCCAATAATGAGGGAACTGGGAATCACCAGAATGCCGTGACCTCGAATATGTTCCTGGTTTGTCCAACGGACAGGTTTTTTAACCGTTTCATAAAAAAGATATCCTGCAAGAGGCGCTTTCAGGCGCTCTGTATCCGGAAAGGGACTCCAAGACAGTTGGGGAAATTCCCCAAAATCCACTCTGGGTTTTACACCATCTGTAGTCGCATCCCAGATACCGGAAATCACCTTGCCATTAAGTGCACCTGGCATTTCCATCTGGATCCGAACAGCAGCCATGGGCTGATACTCACCCTGCCACAGTTCCAAACTTTCTTCCTCACACAGATACTCAGAACGTCTGCGTCCCAGTCCCTGTCGTTTTAACACTACAGCAGCTCCTTGGGGAGAAAAGGATACTGGCGGCAGCTGCTGTTTCTCCCCTTTTCTTAAAAAAGTTTCATTCTGCAGTACTTTGCTGGCACTATGAAACAAGACAGACTGCTGCCTGGCAACGCGGGAGATTTCCTTACTTTTTACCCGCTGTACCTGGATTTTTAGCAAAATCGTTCCCACGCTCCCTGCCAGTACCATCATCACCAGAAAGAAAAAGGTAATGCTTCCCGGCACTTTAGCCCGTCCCATAGGAAAAGACCTCCTGGATCTGTTTTTCCTTTCTTGTTCGCCGATGAACCAGGACCATGGACCAAAGGATTTTACCCGGTTCCAGTTCCTTGATTTCCAAGTGTTTAATAGCCAAATGTGGCGGTGTTAAGGGATTGGTCCCTTTTTTGGCATGAAAATGCCAGGAATCCATAAACAGCAAATCACAAGATGCCGTAGGGGAGTGAGAAAGATAATACCGCCTTCGTACGGAGCCTTTATGCCCGTAGCATATCAATTGGGCTCCTGCTCTATTTTCTCCCACTACAACGCTATCCACGCTATAGCGCAGATACGTTTCCACTCTTGCCCGAAAATCAGCGGCAGCCCGCGCTAGTTCCCATTGTGTATATAGTCCGTCCATAGCCTGTAGTGCAGTTCTGCTACTTTCTATGGCAACAGTGAGCAGTAACAAAAAGACCATCATTCCCAAAAGGCCGGAAAAAAGAAAAGATCCTCTACTTTTTTTCATACACTGCCGCCCCACTTAGCTGTTTATTCCCATCAGTATAGAAAATGACTTGACGGAGGAAAAGCTCTGCATGCCCTGGCACTGCCTGCTGATTTTCCTCTATCTTCCAACCGGGTCTCTTGCGCGAAGGAATATTCTGCACATGGGCAAACGCTGCCTGCTCTGCCTCTTCTTTTTCCTGCTCCTTACGAGTAAGCTGATAGGAGGCGGTAAAGCACTGTGCAAAAAGTAGCATAGTAAGCGCCAGCAAAATCCCGCCCCAAAGCGCATCCAACATGACAAAACCTGGCTTTTTCTTACGGTTGTCCATAGACCATCCGTCCTGTAGCAGGCTGAAATTCCAGAACCCTGGCCACCTTTTCCTCCTTACGGTGGCGGATTCGTACCTTCTGCTGGGTTGTTTCATTCCCAGTATCGGTAAAGCTCCCAATCCCCGTTTTAAATATGTACTCACCAAGGCCCAATGTTGACAATTCCGGGCCTCGCCAGATGCGATTCTGATGCCAGTAAACCAGTTGATTCCCTGCGTCTGCAACACCGAAATCAACACGTCCATTTTGGGTATAGAGCGCTTTTTGCTGGGTATGGGACAAAAAGTCCGCCGCTGTCATTGTGGCCAAATTTAGTTTATGATGCTCAGCCAATTGGCTAAGTCCTGTGAGAAACGGTACCAGCAAAAAGAGTGTGGTAAGCAGAAGCGCAATCTCCAACACAGCATCAAATAGGAGAAAACCAGGGCGCTTTCTTCTATGGGTCATGTATTTAGTTCCTTTTTGGTTTCTCCCAAATCTTTACTGTGGAGTGTATTACCATTGCTTATGATTACGGTAAAATCGCCATCGGACTGGTTATACGTATAGTCTGTATATTCCTTTTTGGGAATGTAGGAACCATCCACCAGCTGCTGGATACTCCCCGGTTTTTCCCCGTGTTCTAGTTCATACACTTTTGCCCCGCTGTCCAGGATGGAAAGCGTAGAGATCTTCTGCGTATCCTGGGATTTATTCATAGCGGTCTTGATGGATGGCAAGAGAGCAGCTGCCAGTACACCGATAATTGCCATTACAGCGATAATTTCCACCAAGGTAAAACCAGGGGATTTTTTACGCGGATATTTTTGCTTTTTTTGTTCTTGTACTAGATTTTGTTCCATGAATTTTTCCTTTCTTTGTCACGATAACATTGGTAGTTCATTCATCATTGATAGGAGTGGAGATAGGACTAAGTAAAGAATGCCTCCGCTGGTAAGTGCCAAAATAAGCAGCAAGCCTGGTTCCATGAGTGTCCGCACTAACTTCATCTGCTGTTGAAACTTTTCTTCTGCCATACCAGCCGCCTCTTGCAGCATCAGGGGAAGCTGTCCACTTTCTTCTCCCAAGCTCATAAATTCTCGGGTAAGAGGAGAAAAAAGTTCTCCACAGCTTACCGCAGCCTGTAATAGAGGCAAGCCAGCCAGTAGCTGTTTTTCCATCGTTGTAGTATAGCGGCGAAGTGCAGGCTCTGGAAGTATTTTTCCAGCCCCTTGAAGCGCATCAGGTAGGGTTACGCCTCCTTGGAGCAGTAGTACCAGCAGTTGGAGCAATTGAATTTCCCAAAATCTCCGAAGCAGCTGCTTGACAAACGGAATCCGTGTTACAACTTTCCGCCAATACCGCAAAAAAATTGACAATACTCCCATAACGGCTGCAATGCCTCCTAGTAATAGCGCTGGGGCTTCCTCTGCCAGATGACTCAGGTTCAGCAATCCCTGCAAAAAAGGATCCGGCTGAATCTGGAGCGTTTGGTACACATCCAGAAAAACCGGCAAAACTTTCCAGAGAAATACAATCCCGATCCCGCAGGACAACGTCAACACCAAGAGAGGATACATAGCTGCCTGCAGCAAAAGGCGCCGATTTTTCTGCCGCATTTTGTAATACCCAGCCAAGCGGTTCATGAGTTCCGGCACTTTGCCGCTTTTTTCTCCGGCTTCTGCAAGACTTTCTGCCAGTTCTCCCACTTGCTTTTTATGCCTGGCAAAACTTTGGGACAAGGAATGTCCTTGTTGCAAAGCTTCTTCCAAGTTCCGGCAAAGAGCCGTCAGTTTGGCGCCTGCCCCCAATCCCATAACGTGTAGCGCTTTTAAAACAGGAAGGCCTCCTGCCAAAAGAACGCCCAATTGCCGAAAAAACAGCTCCCGCTCTGTAAAAGTGAGGGCGCCTTGCATTCCTATTGGCTTTTGCCAAAACTTCAATTCCCGTAATGTCAGGACAAGACCATACTGGGAGGCCAATTGGATGCCTGCTGCCTGTTTGGTTTCTGCCCAGAGAACTCCCTTTAACTGTTCCCCATTAGGTTGCTGCACTTTATAACGATATCCCTGCACCATTCACCTCCTTTCTCCCTCTGCCAACCATATCACAAAATAACTTGCTTGCCGATAGGCTTTGGGGAAAAAGGAATTTTATCAAGGGGTACGTTTTTGTCCCGCCTTTTCCTGATTTTTTGAACATGCAAAAAACTCCCTGCTGCCAGAACTCAATCCAGTAAAAAGGGAGTTTTTACAATTCTTATTTTACAAACACAATCGTAGCGCCAAAGCCGCCTTCATTCATGGGCGCCATTTCCGTATGCGCCACATTGGGATGCCGTTCCAAATACCCTAAGAGGCCTTTTCGGAGCGCCCCGGTACCTTTGCCATGCACTAGACGGAACCGGTCCATCCCGGCCAGTAATGCATTGTCAATGGCTTTATCCACATCTGGGATGGCTTCGTCCACAGTTTTACCACGTACGTCGATTTGAACAGTGGCTTCCTGGGCTTTTTTTACAAAAAGGGTATGAGGTTGTCCCGCTTTTTTCGGCAGTGTCCGCCGCGTGCTTCGTTCCTGATTTTCTTTAGGGGCATCTGCAAGAAGCAAACAGTCCTTAAAGCGCACGTTCATCTTCATCATCCCGATACGTACCGTTGCTGTATTACCACTGATAGCATGGATAACGCCGGTTTGACCCAATTTTTTTACATAGACTCTTTTTCCAATGGCCGCATTGCCACTAGTCAAACCTTGCCCTTCCGGAGCAGGGCGTCCATCAATGGAAAAACTCTTGTTAAGTGTTTTCCGAGAAAGGGCAGCCAATTCCTCCACCCGATGGGTTTCTACAATATTCTGGCTGGCCCGCAATTCTTTTAAAATAGCAGTGCTTTCCCGTCTGGCATTCCGGTACAGTTCATCAGCTTTTTCCCTGGCTTTTTGTAAAATCGCATTCCGGTTCCGGTTCAGCTCATCTTTTTGGTGTTGCAGCTGGTTACGCAGACTTTCTGCCTCCCGTTGCAAACTTTCTATTTCATCCTTGCGGCTTTCGTACTCCCGACGCTCTCCTTCCAGATTACGGAGAACACGTTCCATATTGCTGTGCCCTTCCCCAATAAGGGTCTGGGCCTCGCTTAGGATTTCTTCCGGAAGGCCCAATCGACGGCTGATGTAAAAAGCATTAGAGGAACCAGGAATACCCATGAGCAATTTATAGGTGGGTCGTAGCGTTTCCGTGTCAAATTCCACGCTGGCGTTTTCCATCCCCTCATGTTCATAGGCAAAGGTTTTAAGTTCGCTGTAGTGTGTGGTCATGATCGTCAACACCTTTTGTTTAAAAAGATATTCGATCATGGCGATGGCAAGCGCCGCCCCTTCCGTTGGATCGGTTCCCACGCAGATTTCATCCACAAGGACCAGATCTCCTTGCCGTACGTCGCGCAAAATAGAGATCATATTTTTCATATGACCGGAAAAAGTAGAGAGACTTTGCTCTATGCTCTGTTCATCCCCGATATCCGCATATACACCTCCAAATACTGGTAATACAGCCTCGGCAGCAGGGACAAACAACCCGGCTTGGGCCATAAGCGCAAAAAGCCCCACGGTTTTAAGCGCCACCGTTTTACCACCAGTATTCGGCCCAGTGATTAATAGCGTGGTAAAACCATCTCCCAGGTTGATATCTAGCGGCACCACCTGTTCCTGGTTTAGTAATGGATGCCGTCCTTTGGTGATCTTTACCCGCTGCCCCAAAATCATCATAGGGCGGCAGCAATGAAATTTGCGAGCAAAATTAGCCTTGGCACTAATGAGATCAATACAGGCCGCCACATCCAGTGAAGAAAGGATGGTTTCTGCTTCCTGCCCTACATGGCTGGTCAGGGCTTGCAGAATGCGTTCTACTTCGGCCTCTTCCTGGAGTATATATTTTTTGATGTCATTATTCAGTTCTACCACTGCCATAGGTTCTACAAAAAGCGTGGCCCCACTGGCACTTTGGTCATGCACCACTCCGGGAAAATTCAGCCGGTATTCCTGTTTCACTGGAATCACATAGCGGTCTTCCCGCATGGTCACCAAGGCATCCTGAAAATATTTCTGGTTATTAGGATCATGTAAAAGCTGGGACAATTTATCCTTTACCCGGTTTCGGGCCACCAAAATCCCTGTTCGCAGTCCTTGCAATTTTACAGAAGCGTTGTCTTTAATATTTCCTTTTTCATCCAGGGCGGAATTTAGTTGCTTGACCAAACGGGAAAAATCGCCTAGTTCCGGGGCATATTCTTTCAAAGCTGGTTGCTGTTCCAATTCATCTGCCAGAAATTTTTTCAAATGCTGAAGCCCGTCAATGGTATCATAAATCTGTTTAAATTGCTCCGGATCCAGGACACTGCCGACTTTAGTCCGTTTTACTAGCGCCTCTATATCACTTATTCCCCCTAGTGGCAGTCTACGTCCTTCCTCCACCAGTTGCAAAGCCTCCGCAGTTTCTTCCTGTGCCAGCTTTACCTGTTCAAAGGAAGAGGACACGGAAAGTTCCATGGCTTTTTTTTGCCCCAGACTGGTACCTGCTTCTTCTGCCAACAGTCCTTTTATTTTATCAAATTCCAGTGTATTCACTGCAAATTTTGCCATACTTACAAAACTCCTCTAAAATAATGCCCACGAGTCGTATGGGGACGACTTTCCGTAATTTCCATGGCGCCGTCCATGACGCCCCGATAAAGTGCTGTGATTTCCCCTACTTCTTCCGGGGTATAGCTGCGGCCATCAATCCGCAAGCGGGCTATTCCTGTGTGTTCTATTTCCGCTACATTGGATAGCATGGAAAGCGCATGGGCATTTAGCACATGCATCCGGCCAAACTGATCCTGAACCAACGGGAAACGTTCTTTTTTCCTATCTTCCAAAAAGCCTGGAGTTTTACACTGATAGGTGCACTTGCCTTGGGCAAGATTCCCGAGAAAACTGCCTTCCACACAGTATTCACTGACCATCATTTCTATTCGGCCTTCCACCAAACATTCCAGAGGCACCGGAGATTTTTGTGCCAGTGCTGCCACCTGGGCAAGCGTCAGTTCAGCAGATAGGCTAATCCCCTGCATTCCAGCTTCTTGCCAGAATAAAATGCTCTGGCTGTTAAAGGCATTCATCGTATAATCCAGCCACAGGGGCAGACCTGTTTGTTGTCCCATTTCCACAAGGCCATTATTAGCAATGAGAATCCCATCTGGTTTCATTGCAGCCCACTGCTGCATAGCATGGGAAAATGCTTTTAGTTGTCCTTCGCTGACGATACGGCTGGTAGCCGGGATCCATTTTTTCCCGCGTTCCCGTACCCACTGTGCAATAGTTTCCATTTCTTGTAGGGTTAATGGATGGCCACTAAAGCTGTCTCCTCCAACCAATAGCACATCTGCTCCGGCAGCCAGCGCATTTTTTGCTTTTTCCAGGGTATCTACGTGGACCGCTAGTTCCTGATGCTTACGAACGCCGTGATTTCTCTGCTGTTGCAGGATGGAGTCATGCCACACCACTTTTTTTCTAGGCGGCATGAATGTATCCAGCCGCTGCTGCATCAACACGTCTACAGCTTTGCGCCGTGCTTCGTTGATTTCGCTCATGGGTACCATGATAGCTGGGTCTATGTCCAAACTTAAGCTTTCTAAAGAAAACTCCGTATTTCCCAGCCGGTCTATTTGTTTACGAATGGACGATTCATCCAGGGCATGTTTTCGTGCCGCTTCTACAATAAAATCCGTAGTAGCAGCTCCGGTATTGCCTTCCGCATCCTTTACAGTAATCTGCATGGGCGCGCCCAAATGGGCACTGACCTGCACATCCAATGGAATCCTTTTTTTATGCTCCGGTCCAAAAAATTGTTGGGCGTAGGCCATTAGGGGAGCGTCATTTGTGCGAAAGACTCGGTCGTTCAAACGGATTCCCTTGGGCACAGAAATAGTTGCCAAAGACCCTTTGGGCGCCATCTCTACTTCTTTCCCGTTCACCCATAAATGATCCACACTAGTGCCCACCCGGCCGCCTACGCTCACCCAAAATTCCAGTCCGTCTCCTTTATGCAGTTCCCGTTCCAATTTCAAAGTGGCTGTAGTATGGTCTTTAGAAAATCGCTGTACACGTCCGATAAGAACACCACGGTTATTGGGCTTGCGGTCGCTCATCATCGTTCTTCCAGGACGGCTGACCATATAGGCTGTGGTAAAATCCCGGTTAAAAATCTGCTCTATATTGTCTTTATCGCCTTGGGACACTTCATAATGCCCGGCAAAGTAGCTGTCAATAGCGCGGCGGTAAATATCCGTCACAACAGCCACATATTCTGGCCGTTTCATCCGGCCTTCAATTTTCAGGGAACGCGTTCCTGTTTCCAAAAGCTGGGGCAGAATATCCAGCGTATTTAAATCCTTGGGAGATAGCAGATAATGCCCCGCATCCACGCGTTCCAACAGATTCTGTCCATTCGTATCCACCAAAGTATAAGGCAGACGGCAAGGCTGCGCACACCGACCCCTATTGCCACTGCGTCCGCCGATAAGGCTGCTCATAAGGCACTGGCCGCTGTAACAGATACAAAGAGCCCCGTGCATAAAGCTCTCGATTTTTTCAGGCATCACCTGACATACTTTTTTCATGTCACGTAGGCTGGTTTCACGGGCAATTACCGCCTGAACCATGCCTTGGTGATACGCAAAAAGTGTTCCCTGGGAATTGGTGCAGGTCATTTGTGTGCTGGCATGCAGCGGTAATTCCGGCACCACTTGCCGGGCTACACGAATGACTCCCACATCCTGGACGATGATACCATCTACTCCGCTATTGCTCAAAAACGTCAAGTATTTTCCCAGCATCGGCATCTCTTCATCGTCTACTAGGGTATTCACTGTCACATAAATCCGTACCCGATGCAAATGGGCAAAGACAATTGCCCGTGTCATTTCTTCCGGCCCGAAATTTTCAGCATAGGCCCGGGCCCCGAATTGGCTTCCCCCTAGATACACTGCATCCGCCCCTGCGTTTACCGCGGCTTCCAGTGCTTCCCATGTGCCCGCCGGTGCCAATAGTTCAATTTCGTCTCGTTTCATATTTCTCCCCTGCTATGGTAATGTACACTATTTACAAAGTTTATGACTTTTAATTTTAGCATAGAAGCATCAAAAAAAACAGATGATAAAAAAGAACGCAGCGACTGCCACGTTCTCAGTACGTTCTATTTATTTTAAATAGGTGTTAAAGAAAGACAAAATAACCTTCATCACAGGTTCCTGTACCCAGTAGACACCACCATGAGCCGCATCAGGAATGATATAGCGTTCCGCCGCAATCCCTTTTTTCCGCAGGGCCTGATAAAGAAGATCCGTCTGACTGGGAGACACGACAGTATCTGCAGTACCGTGCATCAGCAGCATGGGGGCAGAACTAGCATGAATATAGTGTATGGGGTTTGCTTTTTCCGCCGCTACTGGATCACCTAAGATTCCTCCATCCTTGCCGCCAAAGACAGGACTCCCGTTGACCCACAATGCTTCTGTGGCGCCTGCGGATTTGTGGGTTGCCTGCACCTTTTTGGAATAATCATCTCCAATTTTCGTCAAATCGGACAAGCCATACAAATCCACTGCACATTGGATCGTGCTGTCCACCTGCAAGTTATCCCCTTTATCAAAATCTTTTAGACCACTCGTAGTACCCGCCATAGCCGCCAGATATCCACCGGCACTGCCGCCCATGACTCCAATCCGATGGGGATCAATATTGAACTTTTCTCCGTTAGCCTTTAAATACCGGATTGCCGCCTTAACATCTTCCAGTGGCTGGGGAAATTGGGCAGTGGGCGCTACCCGGTACGTCATACTGGCCACTACGTAGCCTGCTTCCGCAAGTTCCATTCTTTCCTGCATCGCATTGGCCCGGTTGGCATTAATAAAGCCACCGCCAGGGATATAGAGAATCGCCGGCATTTTTTCTTTGCGTGTCGGCTGCAAAACATCCATTTGCAATGCTACATTTTGGTATCCTCGGGACGGTACTTGAGCAAATACCACATCCGGAATAAAATTGATTTTTGCACGAACTGGCGTAACTGCAAGTACCTTGCTTTCCGCCTGCGTTACGTTACTTGTTGTTTCTCTTGCCATCGCCATGCCTCCTGTTTGACAAAGTAAGAGACTAAAAGCCAGAGACAGACTGAGCAAAAATGTTTTTTTGTTCATAGAAATCCCCTTCCCGTTTGTACTCTTTGCTTTAACAATACTATGGATTCCAGGCAAATGCAAGTTGTTCCCGCTTTATTTTGCAGTCTGGTTTTCAATCTGGCCTTTAGGTATGCTAAGGGTCAGCGCATGATTAGTACCAGCTTTTAACACATAACTATCCCCTTGGTGCCCCATGAGTTCTTCCAGGCGTTTGCCCGCAACAATCAACTGATCCACATCAATCCCTGTAGTAATTCCCTGGCAATCCAGCATATGCACCATATCCTCTGTGGAAACATTGCCGGCAGCACCAGGAATAAAAGGACATCCACCCGTCCCGGCAAGAGATCCGTCAAACCAATGAATCCCCGCTTCCATACCAGCCATGACGTTAGCAATCCCCATACCTCGCGTATTATGAAAATGCAAGATAAATTTACACTGCGGATAAGCGACAAGCAGTTCGCTCATAAGTTCATAGACTTGTTTTGGCATGGCCATCCCCGGCGCATCAGAAATAGAAATCTCCGTGACACCGGCATCCAAATAGGCATCAATAATTGCCTTGAGGTCTGCCAACGGAATGACCGGATCCCAAGGAGAACCAAAGGGACAAGCAATCGATCCGGATACGGCAACGTCTGCTTTGCGGGCAGTTTCCGCACTTTGAGCAAAGGTTTTCATCGTGTCTAAGGGAAGCGCATTTAAATTGGCCAGGTTATGGCCCTTGCTGGCAGAAATATTTAGTTTAACTTTTTTACAGCCACAGGCAATCGCCCGCTCCACCCCCCGTAAATTGGCCACAAGTGCCCGATATTCTACGCCGTCTAGTTGCTCAAGATTGCGATAGACTTCATCCGTATTGGCCATTTGCGGCACCGCTTTGGGATGCATAAAGGAACCGACTTCAATTACTTTCACGCCAGCTTTTTCCAGCCGGTGAATCATCTCCAGTTTTTCAGCGACAGAAAGAATTTTTTTCTCATTTTGCAGTCCATCCCGCAAGCCTACTTCACAGATAACAACCTCTTTTGGCAGTTGCATAATTTTCCTCCTGTTTTCTGTACTCAATAAATCTGGTAACAATTTACGATAGTACCCGCTCCGGTCTATGACAGTGGTACGGAGCATGATATAATACTAAACAAAGAAGTGAGAGATTTCGCTAAGGCACACTTTTTTATGTAGTTTCTTGCGGGACGCTGCGGTATCTTACACATAGGGGTGAATTTCATGCTCAATACAGAAGAGTACTTTTTAGTGGTGGTGCAGGAAAAAAGTATTGCAAAAGCTGCCGAAAAACTGTTTATGTCCCAGCAAAATCTAAGCAATCACATAGCCAGGCTGGAGAAGAAATATGGCAAGCTGTTTTTGCGCCGGCCCAAATTTTCTCTGACACCGGTAGGTACTGCACTCTACCGCACCCTGCAGCAAATACGAGTTTTGGAGCAAGGACTTCAAAATCAAATCACGGAATGGCAAAAAACGCCTTATGGTATCATTCGATTTGGCATTCATTCAGCCCGTGCCAGGGTATTATTTCCGGGAATCCTCGCCCGCTATCGGAAGCAATATCCCCAGGTGTCCATCCAACTTTTCTTACAGGATACCATTGATAACGAAGCCATGCTGCAAAATGGGGAATTGGATATGTTCTTGGGGATTGATACCAGGCAAAATCCTAATTTTCACCAGATGCACTTGCTTCAAGAACCCATCTGTCTCATTGCCAATGCAGAAGTATTGCAAGCGGCAGGAATAACACTCCAAAACGGGGAGATTGCGCTAAAAGACTTAACCAAACTTCCCTTTCTCCTTAGTCCTTCCATTTCAAATTTCCGGCAAAAGATTGACCATTTCTTAACCGCTCACCAGATTTCTCTTACAGAACGTATGACCATCGGAGATTTTGAAATCCAATTATTGCTGGCGGCGCAAAGTGAAGGTGCCTGTTTCTGCGCCGGCAGTTTCTTTCCGAAACTTAGGCAGATCAATCAACCATTGCCCCCTGGAAAAAAGCTGCAGATTCTGCCTGTAAAAGGGATGGATCTTACAAGCGATATTTCTCTGGTACGCCATCGTCTGGCATTCCCATCGCAGATTGTAAAGGGACTGATACAAGCCATCAAAGAAGAGCTTCTTCCATCAGTGTCATAGGCAGAAGCTTTGCCTTAGTCCTCTCCAGGAATTTGCAGTACAGCCCCCTGATTGGCACTGGTGACCAGGGCCGCATAACGACGCAGGGCGGGGGTAGCTTCTTTGCGCACCGACACAACTTTAGCCAGGCGTTTTTTGATTTCTTCTTCCGGGACACACAGGGTAAGGGTACGGTTCGGAATATCAATAATAATTTTATCCCCTTCCTCTACAGCAGCAATAGGACCGCCCGCTGCTGCCTCTGGAGAGACGTGTCCAATGGCAGGGCCTCTCGTAGATCCAGAAAACCGCCCATCTGTGATCAGCGCGCACATTTCATCCATTCCCCGTCCTACAATCAAGGACGTGACCATATGCATTTCCCGCATACCGGGCCCCCCCTTTGGCCCTTCGTACGTAATGACCAGAATATCTCCCTGGCGAATCTTATCACCAGAAACAGCCTTGCAAGCGTCTTCCATGGAATGGAAGATACGGGCATGTCCCTCAAAATAATACATAGATGGTTTGACCCCGGATTTTTTCACTACCGCTCCGCCCGGGGCCAGATTCCCATGAAGGATCGCTAGGCCGCCTTCCGGATTTTTAGGATGCTGGAGTGGAAAAATTACATCGTTTTCCACCAAAGGAACACCTTCTAAATTTTCTTTTAGTGTCTTTCCGGTAACAGTCAGTACAGAAGTATCTAGTTTCGGTTCTAGCGCTTTCATCACTGCAGGAATACCGCCCTGCTCTTCCAGCACCAAAAGCGGGTATTTGCCCGATGGTTTAATATTGCACAAGTATGGGACTACGCGACTAATCTCGTCAAAATCTTTCAGCGAAATAGGGATCCCTGCCTCGTGGGCAATCGCCGGCAGATGAAGTGTGCTGTTGGTAGAAGCCCCCATGGCCATGCTGACAGCAATCCCATTACGAAGAGCTTGCCGGGTCATGATTTTCCGGGGTGTTAGGTCTTTGTGAATCATTTCTACTATGCGCCGTCCGGATTGTTTAGCAATCCGGCGTTTTTTAGCAGACACGGCATGGGCTAATCCACAACCTGGCAATGCCATTCCCAGAATTTCTGTAAGACAGCTCATGGTATTGGCCGTTCCCAACATAGAACAGGTCCCTATCCCAGGCAGGGCACTCATTTCCGCTGCTTTTAACGCTTCACAAGAAATTTTTCCAGTCTGGGCTTTTCCAATCAACTCCCGCATATCGGTTAAGGTCACCGTATCCATAACGCTACACCGCCCGGGCAGCATAGGCCCACCTGGCACCATAATGGTAGGAATATTCAGCCGCATAGCCGCCATCAGCATGCCCGGCACGATCTTATCGCATCCCGGCAGCATCACCATGGCATCAAACTGATGGGCTTCAATCATGTATTCAATAGAATCGGCAATCACTTCCCGGCTGGGCAATGGATAACGCATGCCCTTGTGCCCTTGGCAAATGCCGTCACAAATAGCAATGGTATTAAATTCTCGGGGAATCCCTCCCGCTTCTATAATCCCTTGTTTTACAAAATCTGCGATTTCCCGGAGATGAAAATGGCCAGGCACCATTTCTGTAAAAGAATTGACAACGGCTACCATGGGCTTTTTCAAGTCATTTTCGTCCAAACCCGTACTGTATAACAGAGCACGATGGGCCGCTCGCTCAATTCCGTTGGTTAATTCT
Source organism: Acidaminococcus sp. (assembly GCA_019416065.1). Classification (GTDB taxonomy): domain Bacteria; phylum Bacillota; class Negativicutes; order Acidaminococcales; family Acidaminococcaceae; genus Acidaminococcus. Next base: position 35,621 of record DXYB01000005.1, read on the forward strand.
CCGCTCCGATAGGGTTTATAATAAAACTGCTCTTTTTTCGTAGACATGCTAACTCCCCCTTTGTCCGCAGCTTTTTTCTTTCTGCTGTTATTGTAACAAAGGGGAAGTACACTTTCCATCATGTAATTTATGAATAGGATAAACAAAAAAGTTGTGTTACCAATTATTTCTCCAGTAGGTACAAAGTGCATAGCATGACCTTTTTCTCATCCCCCTGGTAGGCCTCCGGAGCACCATTGATCTGGGTAAAAATAAGCTTTGTCGTAGCATCCACTTGATAGGTCATATCTGCTTCTTTCATCGTACCTCCGGATGGATAGTTCCGTAAAAGACTTTTAATGAAAGGCGTTAAGTCAATCTCACGGGCTATTCCTTTACTTTCTAACAAAAGCTTATTCCTTTTAACCTGGGTATACTGGATCAGTCTCACGGTGCTAAAGCCAGCGACGGAGATGGTTTCGGGTTTATACCAATAATTTAAGGCCATACGATTTCCGCTGGTCGTAGTAGGCAACACGGCAAGAAGATTTTGATCCTGCAGCTGTTTGACAACAGGATATTTCCAACGCCCTGGTGAACTGAGTAAATACAGGTAGCTACTTCGTAAAATCTCAGCATCCTCACTTTTTATTGGCTTGCCCTTTTGCAGGATCCCATCTTTTAAAATCTCTGTGCGGGTAAGCGCACCTTGCAAGCGTTCTGCCTGAAATCTAGCAGGAAAATCATATATATTGAAGGGCGTTATCGTAAGAAACACGACCAATAAAGCCCCCAGTGCATATAATCTTCTGGGAATGCGGTTGGTTCCCCCAAAAAGCAATACACCTACGCCAAATAGTGTGCAGCAAAGAGACAGCCAGCGGAGGGACGTGAGTCCATAAGCATCCAGTCTGATTTTTACACACCACAGTTGTACTGCCACTACTGGAAGCAATACCAGGCCTCCCCACCGCAGTAAGCGTCCCATCCAAGCTTTTTTTCGGTCCCAGCAAGAAAAATAAAACAAGGCATACATGGCTACAGCGCAGGATACGTACCAGTTCATAATGCCTACAGGTATTTGCTGCTCTAAAGCGCTTTTTCCCAAATACAAGTAGAGAATCCCTACGAGAATCAGACCCGCAGGCAGAATAATTTTTAATAGAATTTTTTCATACCAAGCAGGACGCTGCAATGCTTGCCCTTGTACCGGAATCTGGGATAAAAAGACCTGCCACCCCACCACAAAAAACGCCGTATAAAGTCCCCAACCGTACCAGTCCCAAGGGAAAAAAATCTGTAACAGCAAGCTGATCCCTGATAGGCATAAGGCGAACAGCAAGAAAACCAAAAAGCCAATGCCCAGCGCACATAGTATCCCACAGAGTAGAGAAGAGAAAAGTGAAAAACGCCCTTCTTTTTCTTCACAGGCTAGGAAAAGGAACGCAAGAGAAAAGATAAAAGTACCTGGCACCACAAGTAAGACGTAACTAGTAAAGGGAACTTGATGCAGCGCAAACCAACAGATGCCAAACACAGGGAGCACAATCCAATCCCACCGGTGCGAAAAATCCTCTTTTCTTTCTTGTTTTACATTCCAGGGAATGGAAAGCCATAGAACAAGTTGCAGCGCCAGCAAACCTTGAGACAAGGGCGTCCATTCCAAAAGCCAGGTCCCGTTTCCCGTCCAAAGTGCAATCCATCCGCATAGTGCGACGATACAACTGCCTGCCGTACCGATGGTAAATCTGCGCACGGTCGCAGTCATTTGGCGAAGTCGTGCTTTCAGCAATAGGTTCATAGCAAGTCTCCTAAACCTTACAAGATGGTTCCAGTATTTCTATACGTGAAAAGGGAGCAGACAAAAACGTCCACTCCCCTGTTCCATTAATGGTGGAACAACCGCACTCCCGTCATAGCCATGGCCATGCCGAATTTATCTGCTGTGGCTATCACCTGATCGTCCCGGATGCTGCCCCCAGTTTGTGCTACGTACTGCACCCCACTGCGATGTGCCCGTTCAATATTGTCCCCAAATGGGAAGAAGGCATCGCTGCCTAGGGAGACCCCAGTATTTTGCGCAATCCAGGCCTTGCGCTCTTCTCTTGTCATTGGTTCTGGTCTTTCCGTAAAGTAATTTTTCCATTGCCCATCGGCCAAGACATCTTCCGCATCGTCGGATAGATACACATCAATGGTATTATCCATAACAGGTTTGGCGATATCGCTTCTAAAAGGCAGCGCCAATACCTTGGGGGCTTGCCGCAACCACCATTTATCGGCTTTGTCCCCTGCCAGACGGGTACAATGCACCCGACTTTGCTGCCCGGCTCCCACGCCAATGGTCTGCCCGTCTTTCACGTAGCAAACAGAGTTGGACTGGGTGTATTTCAGCGTAATCATGGCAAGCAGTAGATCCCGTACAGCAGCTTCTGGAATCTCTTTATTTTTTGTAGGGCGATTCTGCAGCAGCGCTGCGGTAATTAAATCATTATTCCGTTTCTGTTCAAAGGTGATGCCAAAGACTTCCTTGGTTTCCAGATTTGGTGCTTCATAGGCAGGATCAATTTGCACCACATTATAACGACCTTTTTTCTTGGTCTTCAGAATCTCTAGCGCTTCCAGTTCATAGCCCGGAGCAATCACGCCATCACTGACTTCATGCTGCAGGATTTTGGCCGTAGGAACATCGCATACATCGGATAAAGCTACATAATCTCCAAAAGAACTCATCCGATCCGCACCCCGGGCACGAGCATAGGCACAAGCTAGAGGAGAGAGTTCCATACCCTCTACCCGATACACTTTTTGCAGCGTTTCAGATAGTGGCAATCCTACCGCAGCTCCGGCTGGACTTACATGTTTAAACGAGGCTGCTGCAGCAAGCCCGGTAGCCTGCTTGACTTCCTTTACCAATTGCCAGGAATTAAGCGCATCCATAAAATTGATATATCCTGGTTTCCCGTTTAAGACAGTCAGCGGTAAATCCCTTCCGTCCCGCATAAAGATCCGTGCAGGAATTTGGTTCGGGTTACAACCATACTTGAGTTTTAATTCTTTCATAGAAGTCCCTCCTCACCGATTGCTTTATTTACCGGTACGGCCCCTTTGGGTCAGTGCTACACCTTGTTTGCACAGCGGACAATCTTCCGGTTTATATGCTTCCACGTCCAGCCGCAAAAGCGGTTCCATACGGCAGCCAAAATCCACCTTACCCCCGCTGCGGTCCACCAAAAATCCTACACCTACGGGAATGCCGCCTTCTCCTTTTACTACGTCCAGTACTTCCTGGACGCTGCCACCTGTAGTCACGATATCTTCTACAATAAGGACTCGTGTCCTCGGTTCAATGTGAAATCCCCGTTTAAAAGCCATCTTGGCATTTACTCTTTCAGTAAAGAAAAACTTTGTTCCCAGATTTTTGGCGACTTCATACGCCAGCAAAATGCCGCCCGTCATAGGACCTACCACAAGTTCCACTTGGTCATTAATAAAGCGGGACGCAATTTCTTTGCACAGGGCCTCTGTATAGTCAGGATGCTGCAGCACATTGAACTTTTCCACATATAGAGGGCTATGCAGCCCACTTGTCAGCAAAAAATGGCCATGCATCACAGCGTTCGTTTCTTCCAGCATACCTAGTATTGAAGTATCGTTCATTCCAGTGCTCCTTCCATTTCCTCCAGGACTTTTTCGGCCGCCGCTTTTTTATCCGCTGCTTGGGTAATGGGACGCCCTACCACCAAGTGAGTGGCCCCTGCCTGTAACGCAGCAGAAGGCGTGGCAATCCGGCTTTGATCATTAGTAGCTGCCCAGGCGGGGCGTACGCCAGGTGTAACGATGAGAAAATCCTTGCCACAGCGGTTGCAAACGCCTGCCGCTTCCTGGGGCGACGCCACCACCCCGTTGAGTCCACTTTGTTTGGCAAGTACTGCCAGTTCCAATACTTCTTCTCCAATCGGCAGTCCATAGTGCAATGGCTGCCACTGGGTAGTATCCATGCTGGTCAGGACCGTCACTCCAATCAGCTTTGGCGCCGGTTTTCCCAGCTGTGCCGCAGTTTTTTTCACTGCCTTGGCACCCTCTGCCATCATCTTGGGCCCGCCAACAGTATGCACATTCAAAATATCGGCTCCCAGTGTTGTCAAAACCTGCAGGGCATGGGCAACTGTATTGGGAATATCCTGGAGTTTCAGATCCAGAAAAACTTTTTTATTTTTTTCTTTTAAATATCGTACCACATCCGGGCCGGCGCCGTAAAATAATTCCATACCGACTTTGTAAAAGGAAACACTATCCCCTAGATCATCTACCAACGTTTTAGCCTTGGTCAAGTTGGGAACATCTAAGGCCACAATCAATCGTTCTTTTGCATCCATTTCTTCTCCTTACCTGTTGTGCGGCAGTGCACGTCCTCGGATTTCCTCTACAGAGTTTGCCCCCACGGTATCCAAGTATTTTTGAATGCCATAACTTATGGTCATTGCCAATTCCGGCTCTACAAAATTACTAGTGCCGACCGCTATAGCCGTCGCTCCTGCTAAGATAAACTCCGCGGCATCTTCCCAGCTACTGATTCCGCCCATCCCAATAAGGGGAACTTTTACTGCCTGTGCCACCTGGTATACCATCCGTACCGCTACTGGTCGGACTGCCGGACCACTCAGTCCCCCCATTACGTTCTCCAGTACTGGGGCTTGTGTATGGATATCGATTTTCATGCCTAAAAGCGTGTTGATCAAGCTGATGGCATCGCTGCCTGCAGCTTCAACCGCTCGTGCGATTTCTGTTATATCCGCCACGTTGGGGGATAATTTAGTGATAACAGGCTTATGGGTATGACTTTTGGCAGCTTTCACCACACTTTCTGCCGCCTTGGGATCTGTTCCAAAGGCTAAGCCGCCTTGCGCCACATTAGGGCAGGAAATATTGAGTTCAATGGCTGCCACGCCGGGTACATCCAACATAGCCGCCAGTTCCCCATATTCTTCTGCGCTATCCCCATCAATATTTACAATCACCGGCGTATGGGTTACCTGTTGTAATTGGGGCAATGTTGTCTTAAGAAAAACTTCTACCCCTGGATTTTCCAAGCCTACGCAGTTAAGCACCCCCGCAGGAGTTTCTACCAGGCGCTGCCCACTATTGCCAGCACGGGGATGTAGGGTAGTCCCCTTCACGGTAATAGCACCCAGTTGCCCTAAGTCCAGCAAATCCATAAATTCCAAGCCGAAGCCAAAGGTCCCGGAAGCTGTAGTCACAGGCGTTTTCATAGTAATGCCGGCAATTTGTACCGTCATTTTCGGGTCATCACAGGGTTTTACCATTCTGTTACCTCCCGGCTGTCAAATACAGGCCCGTCTTTACAGATTTTCATCCGTTTTCCATGACTTCCCGTACAGGAGCAAGATAAACAGGCTCCTAACCCGCAGCCCATATATTTTTCCAAGGATACCTGGCAGGGTACGTTATATTGCTCTACAACGGACGCTACTGCTTTCATCATGGGCGAAGGACCGCACACATACACCCGGTCATAGGACCCGGTAGATAAAAGGTGTGGCAATAACGCATTTACAGTCCCTTTTGTCCCATAGGAACCATCGTCGGTAGTAACATATTGGTTTTGGGTATTGTTTTTAAACAGTTTTTCCCAAAATACTTCTGCCTGGCTCCGTCCCCCAATGAGAACATCCAACGTATATAGAGGTGCCCTTTCTGCCAGAAAATGTAGGGGTGCCAGCCCCACACCACCCCCTACCAAAAGGCCCTTCTTGGCATCCAGGGTAAACCCATGGCCCAGGGGCCCCAATAGATTAATCCGCCGCCCCACATGAAGCTGTCCCAAAAGCTGGGTAGCTTCTCCTACAATTCGGTAGATAAGGGAAAATTTTCCTTCGTTTTGATTAACGCCTGACACTCCGAAAGGACGGCGCAGCAGCGGCACATGGAGCCCATTGACCCGAACCGTAACAAACTGTCCTGGCTGGGCAATAGAAGCAATTTCTGGGCAGATAATATCCACTTGCCAGATATCTGCACTTAGACACGTTTGGGCGGCCACAATGCCGTCGATATGCAATGCTGTCATGCCTTACTCCGTTTTCAGATCTTGCAATGCGACCACACTGATCATATGGCGGTGCCGCATAACTCCCAGGGCATTTTCCAGCGCCCTAGCTGTATCCAGGCTGGTCAGGCAGGGAATAGCATGCTCCACGGTAGAACGGCGGATTTTAAAACCATCCCGGGTAGCATCCTGTCCGTGGGTAAAAGTATTGATCACCATGCAGATTCGGCCTTCCTTGATATCATCCAAAAGATTGGGCGTACCGGAACTGGCTTTTTCCACACGTCCTACTTTGATGCCTTTTTGTTCTAGGAAGGCAGCCGTCCCTTTGGTGGCAACAATTTCATACCCCAACTCCGTCAAGCCTTCAGCAATGGGCGCCATCTCTTCTTTGTCCTGATCGGCTACGGTAACCAAAATAGCTCCGCTTTTAGGAATATGGAATCCCGCCGCTATGCAGGCTTTGTAGAGCGCCCGGGGGAACTGGCTGTCGATGCACATCACTTCACCAGTAGATTTCATCTCAGGCCCCAGGGAAATATCCACATCCGCCATTTTATTAAAGGAGAATACCGGCGCTTTCACTGCATAGTAATCTGGGAAATCTTTCAGGCCGCCATGCATTCCCTGCTCCTTCAGAGAAACGCCCATAGCACATTTAGTTGCCACATCCACCATGGAAATCCCCGTAACTTTGGACAAAAACGGTACAGTACGGCTGGACCGGGGGTTCACTTCAATCACGTAGAGTTCATCGTCCCGGGCAATATACTGCACATTCATCATGCCGTGCACTTCCAGCTCCAAGGCCAATTTCGTGGTATAGTTAATGATTTCGTCAATAATATGCTCACTTAAACTGCGAGGGGGATACACCGCAATAGAGTCACCAGAATGGACACCAGCCCGTTCCACATGCTCCATAATGCCAGGCAGCAGCACTTCCTTGCCATCGCAGATACAATCCACTTCTACCTCAGTGCCCATGAGGTAATGGTCCACCAACACCGGATGTTCATGGGAAGCCTTTACGGCACTGCCCATGTAGTGACGCAGTTCTTCGTCGTTGTAAACGATTTCCATAGCCCGACCACCCAACACATAGCTGGGGCGCACCATCACCGGATACTGCACATCGTGGGCTGCACGCAAAGCCCCCTCTGTATCAAATACAGTATGACCTTTCGGACGAGGAATTCCCACTTTGTTCAAGAGTTCATCGAACCGTTCCCGATCTTCTGCACGGTCAATACTATCTACGGAGCTGCCTAGGATCTTTACACCGCACCCATGAAGTGGTCCAGCCAGATTAATAGCGGTCTGCCCACCAAATTGTACGATGACGCCTTCTGGCTTTTCCCGGTCAATTACGTTCAGGACATCTTCCAATGTCAATGGTTCAAAGTACAGACGATCCGCTGTATCAAAGTCAGTGGAAACAGTTTCCGGGTTGTTGTTGACAATAATGGTTTCATAACCAAGATCCTGCAGTGCCCATACCGAATGCACAGAGCAATAGTCAAATTCCACGCCCTGGCCGATACGGATCGGACCGCTGCCTAGCACCATGACTTTCTTTTTCCCGGTTTCCTCCACTTCATCTTCCACCCCATACGTGGAATAATAATAGGGAGTCTCCGCATCAAATTCTGCCGCGCAGGTATCCACCATCTTATAAACAGGCGTAATCCCCCACTTTTTCCGCAAAGCGCGTATAGTAAGACCGTCCTTATCCCGCCCAGTCAGCTGTCCGATAGTAGCATCAGCAAAGCCATACGTTTTCACGGTGCGCAATAGTTCCGGAGTCAGCTCTTCTGCTTTTAACCGGTTTTCCAGTTTAACAATATGCAGAATCTTTTCCAGGAAGAATTCATCAATCTTGGTAATGGCGTGGGCTTTTTCCACGGTCATGCCCCGGCGAAATGCCTCAGCAAGAGTAAAGAGCCGTTCATCATCAATTTTGGTCACTTTAGCAAAGACCTGCTGGTCCGTCAAGGCATGTAATTCCGGCATATCCATGTGAATCAAGCCGATTTCTAGGCACCGCACGGCCTTTAATAGCCCAGCTTCCATATTCCGTTCAATGGCCATGACTTCCCCGGTAGCTTTCATCTGGGTACCCAGGGTATGATCCGCATTCACAAATTTATCAAAGGGCCAGCGAGGAATCTTTAAGACACAATAATCCAACGTTGGTTCAAAACAGGCAGATGTTTTTTTTGTTACAGCGTTTTCAATCTCATCCAGAGTATAGCCTGCCGCGATTTTGGCTGCTACCTTGGCAATGGGATACCCGGTAGCTTTGGAAGCCAGAGCAGAAGAGCGGGATACACGAGGATTCACTTCAATAACAATGTACTCCTCACTGTCGGGATTCAGGGCATATTGCACGTTGCAGGCCCCTTCCACGCCCAGTTCCCGGACAATGTCAATTGCCGCACTTCGCAGCATCTGAACTTCCCTATCCGTTAATGTCTGGCAGGGAGCCACTACAATAGAATCTCCAGTATGTACGCCCACCGGGTCAATATTTTCCATGTTACAAACGGTAATGCAGTTATCCGCATGGTCCCGCACTACTTCGTATTCAATTTCTTTCCAACCGGCCACGCTCCGCTCAATCAAAGCCTGCCCAATCAGAGAATACATCAGCCCTTTGGTAGTGATATCATCCAATTGATCCATATCATGAGCAATACCGCCACCGGTGCCGCCCAAAGTATACGCCGGACGAACAATCAAAGGAAAGCCTACTTTTTCAGCAAAGGCTTTAGCTGCTTCCACACTTTCCACGATGGTGCTTTGGGGGATGGGCTGATGAAGCTTTTCCATGGTCTCCTTAAAGAGTTCCCGGTCCTCAGCTTTCATGATACTGGGGATCTGCGTTCCCAAAAGCTGTACATTATATTTTTTCAGGATGCCTTGTTTGTCCAGTTCAATAGCAAGGTTAAGGCCGATCTGTCCCCCTAGCGTAGCAAGCAGGGAATCTGGCCGCTCCTTTTGGATCACGCTTTCCAAAAACTCAACGTTCAACGGTTCCACATACACCCGGTCCGCAATGTGTACATCGGTCATAATGGTGGCGGGGTTAGAATTGACAAGCACCACCTCCAGTCCTTCTTCTTTCAGGGCACGGCAGGCCTGTGTACCGGAGTAGTCAAATTCTGCAGCCTGCCCGATAATGATGGGGCCACTGCCGATGACCATGACTTTCTTGACGTTTTCTTTTTTCGGCATGTTATTTTCCTCCCATCATTTTGATGAACCGATCAAACAGATAGCTGTTGCCGTGCGGCCCGGGGGAGGCTTCTGGGTGGTACTGTACCGTAAAGGTAGGATGGTTCAGATAGCGTAATCCCTCAACGGTATTATCATTAAGATTCCGGTTGATAACTTCAATAGGAAGTCCTTTTAAACTGTCTTCATCCACCATAAACCCATGGTTCTGGGAAGTGATCATAATTTTATGCTCGACCAGATCCCGTACAGGTTGGTTAATACCCCGGTGCCCAAACAACATCTTTTTGGTTTTGGCACCGTTTGCCAGCGCCACCAGCTGATGCCCCAGGCAAATACCAAAAACCGGCTTTTGACCCAGCATCTTTTGTACTTGTTCTATCTCAAAGGTCAGGTCCGCCGGGTCCCCGGGGCCATTGCTCAGGAAGATCCCATCAGGATTTTGGCTTAGCACGTCTTCTGCCGGAGTTTCCGCTGGAAAAACCGTAAGATGACAGCCTTTTTCTACCAAGCTAAGAAGAATATTCCGTTTCACGCCATAGTCCAGTACCGCCACATGATACGGTGCAGTTTTCTCTCCCATTTCATAAACCTTCTTTGTACTAACCTGATGCACCTGGTCATGTTGTTCCGGCGTATTCAATAGCTTTTGGATTTCTGCTTCCGGGGTATCGGCTGGGACCACAACACCCTGAATGGTTCCGTAAGCCCGAATGCGGCGTGTGATGGCCCGGGTATCCACATCGGTTAATACCGGGATATCATTTTTTGCCAGAAAATCCAACACGCTGCCCTCATTGCGCCAGCTGGACGGCGTATCGCACAGTTCACTTACGATGAGGCCTTTGTAGCAGCAGCGTTCTCCTTGGTCAAAGAGCGGGTTCACACCGTAATTGCCAATCAACGGGTAGGTGAAAATAACAATTTGTCCGCAAAAAGACGGATCCGTCAAGGTTTCCTGATAGCCTACCATCCCTGTCGTAAAGACTACTTCCCCTACAGCTTTATGGGTAGCGTACAGATTTCCTTCATAGACGCTGCCGTCCTTTAACACCAATTTGCCTTTTACTTTTTCCATACTACACCGTCTTTCATTACAAACTGACCATCCACAATCGTGGCAACCGCCTTGCCCTTGCACTGCTTGCCTTCAAAAGGCGTTACCTTGCCCCGGGTATAGAACTTGCTGCTATCCACTTTCCATTCTTTGTTCAGGTCCAAAATAGTGATATCTGCCGCTTTTCCTACTTGCAAGGTGCCTGCATCTAACTGCATAATTTTTGCTGGATTGGTGCTCATGGCACTAATAATTTCGTTAAGGGTAAATTCTCCCGTATGCACCAGGTCTGTCAAGGCCACCCCCACACTGGTTTCCAAGCCACAGAAGCCATTCGGGGCATAGCGGAATTCCACATCTTTTTCTTCAGGTGCGTGGGGAGCATGGTCTGTTACGATGGCGTCAATCGTGCCATCTTTCAAGCCTTCCCGCAGTGCCTTTACATGTTCCTCGCTGCGCAGTGGCGGAGAAATACGCGCCGCCGTGCTGTACGTCCGGCAAGCTTCATCCGTGAGGGTCAGATGCTGCACCGTCGCCTCACAGGTAATTGGCACGCCCCGTTTTTTAGCTTCCCGGATAATCTCCACACAACCTTTAGTGGTGATATGGCAGATGTGAATATGGGTTCCGGTGTATTCGGCGATCAGAGCATCCCGCGCTACACAGATATCTTCCGCCAGTGCCGGGATTCCCGGTATGCCAAGAGACGCGGATACCGCGCCTTCGTGCATATACCCGCTATGATTCATCTCTTCATCAATATCATGGCACAGCAGGGGTTTATCAAATGCCCCCACATATTTGGCCGCCAGCATCATGACAGTAGGATTTTCCACAAAATGCCCGTCATCGGAAAATCCCATGGCGCCTCTTGCGGCCATATCTCCCATTTCTGCTAGTTCTTTGCCTTGTTCGCCTTTGGTAATGGCGCCAATGACTTCCACGTGCACATAGCCTTCTTTTTCGGCCCGTTCTTTTACCCCAGAAAGCACGATGGAGGTATCAATTACCGGTTTTGTATTGGGCATACAGGCCACACGGGTAATGCCGCCTGCAGCTGCCGCCATGGTCCCTGTGACAAGATCTTCCTTTGCTTCTAGTCCCGGTTCCCGTAAATGGGTATGGATATCAATGAGGCCCGGCACTACCACCAGTCCTTTGGCATCATAAACGCTATCGGCTGGCTCTTCAATATGCTCTGCCAGCGCAGCGATCTTTCCGTCCTGGATTAATAAGTCCATCACGGCGTCCAAATTCTGACTGGGATCCACAATTCTTCCTTGCTTAATGAGCGTTTTCAACGGATTTTCCTCCCATAATCGTCAAAAATAGTACCGCCATTCGTACCGCTACCCCGTTAGTAACCTGTTCCCGGATCACGGCCTGATCGCTGTAACCCGTTTCCCAGGAAATTTCCAGTCCCCGGTTCATTGGGCCAGGATGCATGACCAAACAGTCTTTCTTGGCTAGTTTCATCCGTTCTTCATTCACGCCATAAATCCGTGCATATTCTCTGGCAGACGGGAAGAGTCCCATGCTCTGCCGTTCCAGTTGTATGCGCAACACATCCACCACATCGGCTCCCCGGATAGCGTCTTCTACGTGCTTATGCACCGTCACGCCCAGTTGTTCCACTGCATAGGGGAGTAGTGTCATAGGACCTGCCACATGCACATCCGCTCCTAGTTTCGTCCAGGCAGCAATATTGCTGCGGGCAACCCGACTGTAGAGAATATCCCCAATGATGGCCATTTTCAGACCTTTAAACTGCCGACCATGTTCTAAAATGGTAAACATATCTAAAAGGCCCTGGGTAGGATGGGCATGAGCGCCATCCCCTGCATTAATGACTACTGGATCGGCAATCTGCGCTGCATAATGGGGCGCACCTTCCACAGGATGCCGCATAACAATAGCGTCACAGGCCATAGCCTGCATGGTCAGAATCGTGTCCTTCAGGCATTCTCCTTTTTTTACACTGCTGGTCCCTGTATTGAGATTGATCACATCCGCGCCCAGGTACTTGCCAGCCAGCTCAAAGGAGCTACGGGTCCGTGTGCTGTTTTCATAAAACAGATTCACCACGGATTTCCCGCGAAGGGAAGGTAGTTTTTTGATATCCCGCTTCATAATTTTTTTCATTTCCGCAGCCGTGCGCATAATCAGATCATACTCTTGCACGGTAAGGGATTCCAAATCCAGGATATCCCGTCCTGACAGGCTTGCCGCCGCCTTTGCCATGTTGTAGCCTCCTTATAAAAATAAGCCCTCTCGTCCTAAGACAAGAAGGCTTTTAAGATGCTTCTGGAATCAAAGTCCCTTTCTTAGTCTCACAGGACTAGATTAAAGGTTCATATGAAGTTATTGTTAGTGTACCATGGGCTAATGCAAAAGTCAACTTCTTTACAGGAGATGGCTGCGCAAATACGCACCATCCTGGGACATCAGGTACGCCGGAGCAATATCAAATACCGTCTTACAGCCCGTAGCACCTTCCTGATGGAGCCGGTAGGTTGCCCTGGCATACGCAACCAATACACTAGTAGTAAATTCCGGATTGGAGTCCAGTTTTAAAGAAAACTCCATCACGTGTTTATGTTCTTCATGATGCCCGGTAACACCGCTGCGGATCACAAAGCCGCCATGGGCCAGGCCTTTGTGGTTCTTATTAAATTCTTCTTCGGTAATAAAATGCACCGCGGTATCATAGTCCGCAAAGTAATTGGGCATCGTGACAATCGCCTGTTCTACTTTGTGGGGATCTGCCCCCTCTTCCAGCACCACATAGCACTCCCGTGTATGCATCTGCCGTGGAGTCAGATCAGGGTTGTTCCCGCTGCGCACAGCTTCCAGGGCATTTTCCACTGGTACAGTATACTGTTTGGCATTTTTGACGCCAGGGATGCGGCGGATGGCGTCGCTATGCCCCTGGCTCACGCCCCGTCCCCAGAACGTATAGTCCTTTCCCGCGCGCAAAATAGCATTCATGTAAATCCGTGCTAGGGAAAAAAGTCCCGGATCCCAGCCCACAGAAATAATTCCCAGATGCCCGGAGGCTTTAGCTGCGCTCTCTACCGCAGCAAAATGCTCCGGGATGCGGGCATGGGTATCAAAGCTGTCAATCACATTAAAATACTTCACTACTTCCGGCGTCTGTTTAGGTAGATCCGTAGCACTACCGCCGCAGAGGATCATCACATCAATTTTATCCTGCCACGCTTTCAATTCCGTTGCTGCAACCACAGGCACTCCCGGTGTAACAATTGTAACAGAGTTAGGATTGCGACGGGTAAAGACCGCTGCCAATTCCAGATCCGCATTCTTTTCCAGGGCACATTCCACCCCTCTGCCCAGATTACCATAGCCATAAATACCAATGCGAATTGCCATATTTGGACCCCTTCCCACAGCACATTTTGTATACAGATTTATTTGATTTTCACCAATATTATCTAACGGATGTTTCATATACTACCATGCACAAGGGAAAAAGTAAAGGCAATGATAAATTTTCAGACACATTGTTTGACAAAATGCGTCTTCCAGCTCCTAAAGCTACGCCGTACCACAGGACCTACCAAAAATAGCTGAAAAATCATGGCGGCTGGCAGATTACGGGCATAAGCAGGCAAAAGGACCTCAAGATCTGTCACCCCTAGAAACAGTAAATGAATCAGCGTCGTCATCAGCGGTGCCATGACACAAGGGGTAAAAATTCCCATACCAATAAAAAAGTAGCGTTTCCAAGGCCATAGCTTTTCTGTAATGCGCTTTGTAATCGGGCTGCCGATAAAATACGCCACAGGCAGTGCCAAAATATATTCCCGGGAAAAATTTTGCAAAGCCGCTAATAACCACGGCCCGTTCCATCCCAGATGGTACAACGCATTATAACAACTCATCACAAGCACCATCCCACAGGCCATCATCAAAGTAAACACAATCTCTTCTTTACGATTCTCCGGCATTTCACCACTCCTCAAAAAAGATGCAAACAAAAAACGAGTATCCCCAACAATTGGATTTACATCGTTGAGAATACTCATTGCGCTATCAGTATAGCATTTTTTGCGGGTAGTGTAAAATCATCCTTTTACGACAGGCGACTTTACTTGTTTGTTGATTGGTTAGGATATTTGATGCAGCATCTCACCATATCCTGTCAAGGCCGCAAAGGGAGCAAATTGCGCAGCCCGCTGGATTCGCTGCATACGAGGATGTTTTTTAGGCTCCGGGTGAGGCAAAAAGAACATATCCTGATAGCGGCTTACGCCTTGTGTCCCCCCACCTGCTGATTGCGTTGCCATGTCATAGCCCCCTTTAAGAAATTACTGCCTTTTAGCAGCGCATTCTTACCATATTTTTCCTGAATCCACAAAATAGTTTCTTGCAATAGTTGTTCCCGCTCCTGCGCAGAAAATGCCATAAGGCTGTCTGTTGCTTTCTCAAAAAGATTTTCTTCTGCCAGACCTTGTATACTCTTATTGTTCCTATATACATGCTGGGCTGATACCGTAATGCGGCGCACCAGAAGATGGGGATTGACAATCCGGTCATACAGCTGCATGGTTTTTTCCAGCAAAAGCTGCCTTGATGCGGTGGCTCCTTTTTCCATCCGCCAGGATCCACGGGCAGCACGGGGAAATACGCGGCCATGGCGATCTTTTTCTACCGGACCATTATAGGATTGCCGTCTGTCAGGATCTTCCAGGTTACAGCGATCATACCCCAGCTCCAAGGTCAACTGCTGTGTAACAAGCCCTTTTCTCACCAAATCCAAGACCAATAAATCAGCCATTTCCCATACCAAGAGTCTCGTTCGCCGTGCATCACAAGGCTGCGCTAATACCTGTCCGGTGCTCAGGCTTTTTTCCTTGGGACGATAGGCCTTAATATCCCGCATTAGGCAAGATTCCCAGCCCCAGGCATGATCAATCAATAACTCTGCATTGATGCCAAATAAAGAATACAGCAGATCTGGATTAACCAAAGATACACGGGCCACATCTCCCATCGTATACATACCATGACGCTGTAAGGAGCGGGTAATCCCACTGCCGATACGCCAGAAATCTGTTAAAGGTCGATGGTCCCACAATTGTCTCCGATAGGTTTCTTCTGTCAGTGCAGCGATCCGTACACCGTCTGAATCAGGCGGCAGATGTTTGGCGATCATATCCATGGCGATCTTGCACAAATACAGATTACTCCCTATACCAGCCGTTGCGGTAATACCTGTTTGCGCCAGAACCTCCCCCACCATAGTTCTTACCAGTGTATGCGGTGTCATCCCATAGAGCTGTAAATAGGGCGTCAGATCCAACATGACTTCGTCTACAGAATACACATGCAAGTCTTCCGGTGCTATATACTTGCGATAAAGTGACACAATCCTAGCGCTAGTTTCCATATAATGGCGCATATGTGGCGTTGCCGCAATATAGTGCAAGGCCCAATCGGAATGTCGTGAGAGTGCACTAGCCAAAAAAGAAGAGCCAGAAAAATCCTTTCCACGATTACCTGTTCGTCGCAAGGAATTGATCTCCTCAACTTTTTGCACAACTTCAAATAAGCGAGGCCGCCCTGGCACGCCATAAGCCTTTAAAGCAGGTGAAACTGCCAGACAAATGGTTCGGTCACTGCGGCTGGTATCGGCGACCACCAAACAAGCATCCAGGGGATCCAGTCCCCTATCCACACACTCCACAGAAGCATAAAAGGATTTCAAATCAATTGCTGCATAGATTCTTTTCTTCTCCATCATCGCTGCCTCAAACAGTAAACTTTTGTTCGTTGAATCTATTTTAGCATTTTATTGCTTATTTTACAACAGTTTTCAAACATTTGTTTGTATAAAAGTGTGCAGAGGCTGTACTCTTTCCTATTTGATAAAGAAGATAGCAGTCCCCATTGCTCAGATCTTGTTGATCCGGTCAACGGGGACTGTAAAAAGTCTATTTTACTTAGGACTTGCCATTAAACTTCAAATTACCCGCACAATCTTCCTCTCATTATCTTTCAAAAATGACCTTGTAGGTTCCCAGCACCTGTTTACAGGGGATTGTTGCAGCGTTTTCTACGGTAAATGCTGTTTTGGGATACACCTGTTGAACTGCTGTGGGATAAGCGGGCAGCGTTTTTCCCTGGCTGATACCTTGTGCGCCTTCCTGTCCGAATCTCCAGGTAAATCGGCAATCGCAAAATTCTTTATTGGCGGTAATTTTTTCTGTCAGCCGCAGTATTTCTTTTCCCGCCTGTAAGAAAAAACAGCCGGCATTATCCTTTTCCGCAGGGCAGGATCCAGCAATCCCCACTCCGGTAAACGCAATCATCAGATGCTCCGTAGTAAAGGTGATCTTTTTTCCCTCACGCACGAAAGCAGCCTCCGTGTATCCTATATTCAGCCAGCCTCTGGTGCCAGCTTTCTCCACAGGGGTATTAAACTCTACATACCCCGTTTCCCCGCCCTGTACTTCAGCATTAATACGCAGCACAGGACGCAGGGAGGTAAATCCGTCCGGTAAAAACGCCCGGAGCCTATCCTGCTCCACTTCATAGGCCATAACATATTGCTCAATGTTCATTTTCTGTACTCCATATTGCTATATTTACCATTTACGATTTCTTCGGTCGTCTATTGCAATCATTATAGCAAGAATATCCTACTGGCGCGACAGTTTCCATCTTTTTACAGCGTCTTGCATGCAAAAACGGCCCCCACTGGAGTGGAGCCGTTTTTGCGTATTTATTTTTAGTTTTCATGCTTTAGAACAGGAAAGCTGTAGCCGCAGCAGTCATGCTGTGAGCGATATCCAAAAATTTCACAATGATCACGGCGTTAGTGATATTGCTCAAGAACCCACCGATAACCGGCACTACGAAGAAAGCCAGTTTGGAGAAGCGATACCGGTTGCACACGGTAGTCATGGTGGTCATGGATACGGGCACAGCTCCTAGACCAAACCCGGAGTGTCCTACAGCGATAATGGCGGCATCGTAGCCTTTGCCCATAAGCGGGTAGTCGATGAATACGCAGTAGAGAACGATAAACACCGCTTGTGCCATGCACAGGATAAGCAGTTGCAGGCCCAATCCGGACAAGGTCCACAATTTCATGGAAATGATGGACATAGCCACAAAAAGGCCCAGGCTGAAATCACTGACGGTATCAATGCCTTCGTACAGCTTGGTATGATCTCCTGCTTTAGCATCGTAATACAAGCGGATCAGGATGCCGCCCAGCATAGCGCATACGTGAATCGGGAAAGCAATCCCCAGTTTTTGCAGCACGACCATGACGGCACCGCCAATCCCCAGTGCCAAGCACATGAGATACATGGCTTGCACCACGTCGCCCCGATAAATAGAAGTCCCCACTTCGCCGCCATTTTGTGCGGCCACATCCCCTTTACCGTCCAAGGTTGGATCAGTCAAGTGGTTATGTTCAATCAGGAAACGCCCCAAGGGGCCACCGATAATGGACCCGGAGATCAGACCAAAGGTAGCCGCGGCAATGGCCACTTCCAAGGCATTGCTGGCACCCATTTTAACGGCCATAGGGGCAAAAGCAGCGGCATTCCCGTGACCACCAGTCATAGGAATGGAGCCAGTCATCATGGAAATCAGCGGCGGTACATGCAGTACCTGTCCCAGACCAATAGCCAGCGCATTTTGGATCGCGGCCAAGACAGCTGCGGAAATGCAGAACAGGATGACGTATTTACCGCCCGTTTTTAACAAGCTCAGGCTGGCAGCAGCTCCGCTAGCTGCAAAGAAAATGCAGTAGAACAAGCTGTTGGCCACCTGGTAGTCAAAATTTAATTCACAAATCCCTGCTTCATACAGTGCCAACGAAATGCACGCAAAGATTGTGCCACCGACCACCGCGCCGGGCAAACAATATTTTTTCAGAATGGGCAGCTTGTTTCTCAGCCAATCCCCAAACCAAATGGATAATACTGCCAGTGCCAATGTGTGAAACATGGACAATTTCAAAACTGGTACCACTTTTTTAACCCCCTCGTAAAGTAAAACAATGATAATTGCTGGTGGAAAAGAATCATGTCTCCAGTACAATATGATTTCCGCCGTTTTTTATTCTAGCATATTCCCTAAAAGGATAAAAGAGTGAAATTGTTCATTTATTATATTTATTTTAGAAAACTTTAAGGGTCCCTGATAGAGGAACCCTTAAAGTTTTTAACTGTTATTCCACAAGTGGATGTAGCGTCCCTTGATCACGCATTTCCTGGGCTTCCTGGCGCAAACGGGCAATTCGTTCTTCCGTGGAAGGATGGGTACTAAACAAGGCTTTCGCATCCTGCGCAGAAAACGGGGAAATGATGAACATATGGGCTGTGGCTTCCGTCGCATGAGGCATGGTGCGCTGCCGCGCATACCCGTCAATTTTTCCAAGAGCATCTGCCAGTGCATCCGGGTCACCGGACAACTGTCCCCCAGTATAATCCGCCATATATTCTCTGGTACGGGAAATGGCCAATTGGATAATTGCCGCTGCAATAGGTGTCAATACCAGAATTAGGATCGCTGCTACCGGATTATTGCGGCGATTGTCCCTGCTGCCGCCAAACCAGAACGCGAAGCGGGCCAATAGGGAGATCACGCCCGCCATTCCAGCGGCAATAGTGCTGACGAGAATATCCCTGTGTTTGATATGGCTCATTTCATGCCCCAAGACGCCAGCAATTTCTCGCGGTTCCAAAAGTTCCAGAAGGCCTTCCGTCACGCAAACTGCTGCATGGTCCGGATTCCGTCCAGTGGCAAACGCATTGGGCAGACGGGTAGGAATAATATAGACTTTGGGCATGGGCAGCCCGCCCCGTTCTGCCAAGCCTTCTACGATATGGTACAGCTGGGGTGCACTAGTAGCATCTACTTGCTGGGCGTTGTATTGACTGATGACAACTTTATCACTGAACCAGTACATCGCAAAATTAGATACTAGGGAAAATAGTAGCATGATGGTCATCCCATCGGTGCCCCCCACATACTCTCCGATAACCATTAAAATAGCCGTCATCATGGCCATTAACAAGGTCGTTTTTAGCATTATAATCCCTCCTTCACAAAATTTTATAACACATCGGTCACAGGCACAAGCCGAATGCCGGTGGCTTGTATGGCCGCTATGCTTTTCTTCCAGGCTGCCGCTGTATGGGGCCGAGCATGGCAGATCACAATCACGGATCCATATTGATTTGCCAGCGCAATAGCCTTACCGATTTGACGCCGGATGGTTTCTTCGTCAGCACTATTATCCAAGAAAAGACTGTTGTGACCCGTGCGCATGCCCAGTGCAGCCGCCTTTTCTTCTGCTACCGAAGTGCTTGCGGTGCGGCTATCTACAAAAAAGAGCCCGTTCTGCTTCATAGTGGAAAGCGCCGCAGTGATGGTAGGGCCATTAGAAGTAGCCCGGGAACCCTGGTGATTATTCACCCCCTGAATCCCCGGCAAGCTATCAATAGCTTTTTGGGTAAAGCGCTGAATCTGCTCCTTTGTCATTCCCACCTTGACCGCTTCTGCTTCACTGCTGCCTCCGTTCATGGGCTCCATAGGTAAATGCAGCATGGCGACACGCCCTTGGTTTCGGATTTCTTGTAAGGCATCTCGGCTATGAGTTTTAAAGGGGATGATGGCAAAACTCATAGGCAGAGGAAGATGCGTTAAAGTACGCAAGGCGTCCATATCATAGCCGCAGTCATCAATCACAACCGCCAGTTTTCCTTTATATTGCCGTTTGGACAATCCTGGCAGCCAATCGCTCTCATTTGTGGAGGGAGAAGCTGGTTTCTTTTTGGTTCCACCAGTTTGATCCGTAGTCTTTTTCTCCTTCTCGTCCCCTTCTTTTGTTTCCGGTGCCAGTTCTTTTCCCTTCTCGACTGTTTCGGTAATGGTCTTTTGTGCCGCATCCTGCCAACTTTCTTCCGGGTGGGCAGCTTTTTCCTTCCGGTAAGCATAGAATAGTCCCACACAGGCACATACCATTAACAACAAAATGGCGTTACGGAAAAAATGATTCTTTGACTTTTTTCTTCTCATAGAATGTTCCTTTATGCCCGGGGATGGCTCTTATCAAACACGGCTTTAAGCCGGTTATCCGTTAGATGGGTATAAATCTGTGTGGTAGAAATATCGGAATGGCCTAAAAGTTCCTGGACGGTGCGAAGATCTGCCCCATTATTTAACATGTGCGTAGCAAAGGAATGCCGCAGGATGTGGGGCGTCAAGGGTTTCTTAATACCAGCTTTTTGACCATAGACTTTAATAATCTGCCAAAAGCGCTGCCGTGTCATGCCGCTGCCCCGGACGGTGAGAAAAAGATCATCCGTAGGATGCTGGGCACGCACCA
Source organism: Acidaminococcus sp. (assembly GCA_019416065.1). Classification (GTDB taxonomy): domain Bacteria; phylum Bacillota; class Negativicutes; order Acidaminococcales; family Acidaminococcaceae; genus Acidaminococcus. Next base: position 56,333 of record DXYB01000005.1, read on the forward strand.
TTTTAGGCCGCACTTCCAGCAAATACTTTTCCAAATAGTAAATGGCATAGTGTCCCAAAGGAATTAACCTTTCCTTTGATCCTTTGCCAAATGCGATCACATAATGGGTTTTTAAATTGACACGGTTTACGGTAAGTCCCAAGAGTTCGGAAACCCGCATGCCGGTAGCATACATCACTTCCAACATGGCCCGATCTCGGATGCCTTCTTTTTGCGTGAGATCCACCGCAGCGAAAAGCTGGTTGACTTCCTCCAGGCTCAAAACCTTGGGCAGCATGGCTCCCCGGCTTCCAGCTTCTACCACCTCCGACGGATCTTCTTCCAAATAACCTTCCCCCGTCATAAATCGGAAAAAAGCTTTTAGCGCTGCCAACTTGCGGGACAGGGATGTGGGCGCATAATGCTGTTCTTTCAGCATTTTTAGATACCGGGAGATATCGTCTTTTGTCACTTCTGTCAAAGGACGGTTAACCCAGACCGCAAACAGCCGCAGATCCCGTCCATAGGAATCTCTGGTATTTTGGGCCAACCCAATTTCCACCGTCAAATACTCTAAAAAAATATTGATTTCATTCTCTAGATCGGTCTTGCGTGTCAATCTGATCATTCCTCTTTTTCTGGAGTCTTAGTTTTAGATAAATCTTTTTTGTGCCAATACCTCTTCCATTACCTGCAAGGCTGCGGCTTCATCCACCGGATCCGACAGGTGCAGCCAGCGGATATAGGGCATCTTTTTATACCAGGTGATCTGCCGTTTAGCAAAATTTCGGGTAGCTTGCTTGATTTTGTCAATGCATTCTTCTCTGGTCCATTTGCCCTGAAAATATTCCAAGACCTGCCGGTACCCGATGCTTTTCATAGACTGACAGGTGGTAGGGATCCCTTCTTTTAAAAGCCGCTCCGTCTCAGCAAACAGTCCTTGTTGTACCATCAAATCTACCCGGCGATTAATTCGCTCATAAAGCACCGGTCGTTCCATGGTGAGGCCAAAAACCACAGCCTCATAGGGACTTTCTACCGCTTTTTGGCTGGATGTGGCATCGCCCCCCATAGTAGTTTCGATTGCTCTTATTATACGCTTTCTATCATTGACCTTCAAACTTTCCGCAAGGGTAGGGTTAATTATAGCCAGTTTTTTATGTAAGGCGGCATTGCCATTTTCCTCTGCATAGGTAACGAGCTCTTTACGAAGTATTTCGGATTCGTCAACAGTAGAAAAATCATAATGTTCTAAAAGAGCCCGGCAATACAACCCTGTCCCCCCTGCCAGAATGGGAAGTACGCCCCGGCGGTTACAATCCCGGATCCAAAAATCGGCCTGTTCCTGAAAGGCCACCACCGAATATTTTTCAGATGGCTCCAGAATATTTACCAAGTGATGCGGTACTTCCGAAAGCTCTTCCGGAGTAGGTTTGGCAGTAGCAATATCCATTCGCCGAAATACCAGCATGGAATCCCCGGAAATAATTTCTCCGCCCCACTTTTTGGCTAAGCGGATTCCTAGGCCGGTCTTTCCTGTGGCCGTGGGGCCTATGATTGCCACCACTTTGGGCTTTTTAGTCATAAAGGCCTCCTGATAATCCCATATTTTACCCGGCTGTATTTACCACCCTGAATTTCTTGTGCGCCTAATTGCTGCAACCATTGTTCATCCCGTTCTTTGACAACCACCAAAGGAGCAACGCGCAGAGCTTCTCGAATCATTCCACGATCCAGTGTCTTATGATAAGACGCTGGCCGCAAGGGCTGCATACTGGCAGAGCTGCCTACCGGACGGCGAAACATGGGGTCAAAGTACACCACATCATAACTGTCACTCGGCAGCGTTGGCAGAAAGTCTTCTGCTTTTTTCCAAAAGGGTGCAATACGCCTTAGCGCTGCTTCGATTTTTTTATCGTCCGGCATGGGATAGGTTTGTAGTCCTTCTTTAGCCAGCATGTATAAAACAGGAGAGGCTTCCAGCCCCGTAACTTTTCCTGTAGGGCCCACAATGAAGGAAGCTACGGCAGCATCCGCCGCAAGTCCCAGCGTACAATCCAGGTAGCGCTTCCCCGGCTTTAGGGCACAAGCCTTGACCAAATGATCCGTACCGCCTCGCTCCAGTATGCGAATTCGAGGCACCCCCATGGAAGGATGATAGCGTAAAATTCCTTCCTGCGTAAAAACTTGTGCACCCAAATGGGAAGAGATCAAAATAGCTTTTATTCCACGTTCTGCACAAAAATCCTGCAAGGTGCCATGACAGGGCCGCATAAAAAACGGTAATTGAAGTTCTTGTGCCCAAGCTTTGGCTTTTTTTATCAAAGTGGCTGACCCTTTGAGGCCTACCGTTACACCATAGTCCATGTTTATCCTTACGTCCGTTTGAACATCCTATACAGCTCCTCGCTGGTTAATTGAATCATGCAAGGCCGTCCGTGGGGACAAGTAAAGGGATGTTCCGTATTTAATAGCTCCAGAATCAGCTGTCGCATTTGCCGGATATTCAGTACCTCCCCTGCCCGTATGGCAGAGTGGCAAGCGGCATAGTGCAGCACGCTCTCTCTAAGATCGCTGGCTTTAATATTCTTGTTTTCTGAAAGCAGCGTTAAAATATCTTCAATAAATCCTTCCGCCTGTCCACTTTGCACATCTGCCGGTAAGGCAGAAACGCGCAATGTGGTTTCCCCGGCAGGTTCCACGTCCACACCCAGTTGTAAAAATTTCTCCCGATAATTGGAAACAGCATCTACATCCATCCGGGTCACATTGAGAAACAAGGGAAGTAGCAGCTGTTGGGAAGGAATATCTTGCTGCTGTCGGACAAATTTATCATACAGCACCCGCTCATGGGCTGCATGCTGATCAATAAGATACAATGAAGTTTCTGATTGGGCAATAATAAATACCCGGTCCACCTGCCCCAAGGGCCAGATCATATCTACACCGCTAGAAAAGCCGTCCTCTGGCAGATCATCAGCAGCGGGTATTTCCTGATTCCCAGTCTCAGTCATCGCATTAGGATTAGGATCTTCGGGCGTTACCCGTTGGGCTTCAAAGAACTTCCCTGACGCATCTTCTGCAATGGAGTCCGGTGTTTTCCATACCATTTGCCCATAAGTGCCATCGGGGCTGGAGGCAAAACTCCGGCCAAAAGAAGGAGAACGATATTGCGCCCCTTGATCACTTCCAGTAAAAAGAGTACCCGTTTCTGGTGCTGTGTGTGCTGGCGCAGAAGTAAAATGCTGCGGGGCTGGTTGCGCCAGCGCCACACTGCCGTCGGTCGTTGTTTTTCCTGCCATGGGCTGGGTCAGTGCGTTGGTAAGGGCATGGTAAACCGCCCGATACACAGCGCTCTCGTCCCCGAATTTGATTTCACTTTTCTGGGGGTGCACATTGATATCAATGGCATGGGTATCTACCAAAATCTCCAGTACTGCGAAAGGAAATCCCGCTTTGGGAATCTGAGATTGGTACGCATGGTCTATGGCTTTGCTCACCATACGGTTGTTAATGCAGCGCCCGTTTACAAATAACGTCTGCCACTGTCGAGTTCCTTTTAATAGAGTCGGACGACTGACATACCCTTTTACCTGTATCCCATCCTGGGCATAGTCCACCGTTAAAAGTTGGCGAATCACTTCTTTCCCATACAAAGAAGCAATAGTATCCAAGATATCGCCGCTGCCAGGCGTATTAATCACTTCTTTATCGTCCCGTGTGAGGGTAAAATGCACATCCGGACGGGAAAGTGCCATGCGGCTTACAATTTCACTGATATAGCGTCCCTCTGTGTGATCGGTACGAAGGAACTTTCTCCGGGCGGGTACATTATAGAATAAGTCTTTAACAGTGATGGTGGTACCCACATCGCCGCCCATTTGTTCTACTTCTTCCTTTTCGCCCCCATCCACAGTGATCTGGGTACCAAAATCCGCCTCTGCTTCCCTGGTGAGCAGCTTGAAATGGGAAACAGAAGCAATACTGGGCAGTGCCTCTCCCCGAAAGCCCAGGGTACGGAGTGTTAAAAGGTCATCTGCCTTGCGGATTTTACTGGTAGCATGCCGCAAGAGTGCCATCTGCGCATTTTTTTCATCCATGCCGCTGCCGTTATCTTTGACCTGGATAAATTCCGTTCCACCGGCAAAAATACTCACATCAATCCGGTTTGCCCCAGCATCCAGTGAATTTTCCATCAGTTCTTTAACCACGGAAGCTGGTTTTTCCACGACTTCCCCTGCTGCGATTTGGTTGCTGGTATTTTGGTCCAATAAATTGACAGGTACACTCACTCGGCCATCCCTCCTTCCCGCTTTGCTTCTTTCTGGAGTTCATAAAGAGTATTCAAGGCCTCCAGAGGGGTCATGGTCATCACGTCCAAACTTTTCAGTGTCTCTCGGATACTATCCCCAAATAAACTGGGCTGGGGATCTTCTTGCGTATTCGCTACAGGTTGAGGACTGGAGGGTGCGGGTGCTTTTCCGCTATTTTGGGTATATTCGTCCAAAAGTTTTTCAGCTCGCTCCACCACTTTTCCTGGTAGTCCTGCCAGCTTAGCAACGTGAATCCCATAGCTTTTATCCGTGCCTCCCGGCACAATCCGCCGTAAAAAAACTACGTCTTTTCCTTTTTCTTTAACCGCAACGGAATAGTTTTTGATTCCAGGTTGCAGCTGTTCCAGTTCAATCAGTTCATGGTAATGGGTAGCAAAGAGCGTCTTGGCGCCGATTTTTTTATTGATAAATTCCACCACCGCCCGGGCAATGGCCATCCCATCATAGGTACTGGTACCCCGGCCCACTTCATCCAGGATAATCAAGCTGCGGCTGGTAGCAAATTTTAAGATATTAGCCACTTCGTTCATTTCTACCATAAAGGTACTTTGCCCTGTAGCTAGGTCGTCACTAGCTCCAACACGGGTAAAGATCCGGTCTACCGGGCAGATATCTGCTTCCCGCGCGGGAATAAAACTACCCATCTGAGTCATAAGAACTAGCAGCGCCACCTGCCGCATATAGGTAGATTTCCCGGCCATATTGGGTCCGGTTAAGATCATGAGTCGTTCATCCGTTTGGTTTAGATAGGTATCATTGGGGACAAATAGTTCTCGTTCCAGTAATTTTTCTACCACCGGATGACGCCCGTCACGGATGCGGATTTCCTGCCGCTCATTCAGTCGTGGACAGGTATAATTTCCTTTAAAGGCTGCCATGGCAAGGGAATACAGTACGTCAAGAGAGCCGATCGCTCGCGCCGTCTGCTGGATGGCTACCAGGTGCTCACGAATTTGTTGACGAATTTCGTTAAAGAGATAATACTCCAGCTGCTGGATCTTTTCCTTGGCAGAAAGGATTTTATTCTCGAAATCTTTAAGTTCCGGCACAATATACCGTTCTGCATTCACAAGGGTCTGCTTACGGATAAAGGAATCCGGGACCTGGCTTACCTGTCCTTTGCTGACCTCAATGTAATAGCCAAAGACTTTATTGTACCCTACTTTCAGAGTCTTAATCCCCGTCTCTGCTTTAATTTTTTGCTCAAAATGCTGCATCCAGACATTGTTATTTTCTGCAATATCATGGACTTCATCCAGCTCTTTATTAAATCCTTTGCGGATCATGCCGCCTTCCCGCACCGTAAACGGAGGATCATCCACAATTCCCCGCTGCAGGTTATCCAACACCTCTTGGTGCAGAGAAATTCGGCTGTCCAACGCATGAAGTAATCCTCCCTGCTGCGCAGCCAAGAGTTTTTTAACAGCGGGCAACGCTTGCAATGCACTGCGCAGGGCCGCCATATCTCTTGCATTGGCAGACCCTACTTCTACCCGGGAAAGAATCCGTTCCAGGTCTGTGATTTCTTTTAAAGCATCCCCCAACGCCACTCGGCTTGTAGCGTGTTCCAAAAGTTCCCCTATAGCTTGTTGCCGTCCCGTAATTTTTGCAGGATCAAGGAGGGGGGACTCCACCCACTGCCGCAATTGCCTAGCGCCCATCGCTGTCTGGGTATAGTCCAGTACATCCAGGAGGGAACCGTGCCGGGTTCCATCCTTCATATTTTTAACCAGTTCCAGATTCCGGATGGCCGTAGCATCCAGATCCATCACGTGATCGGTGGTAATCTCCCGAAGATGGTTGATTTGTGCCAAGTCACTTTTTACGTTTTCGTGGATATATTCCAGCATGACTTCCACGGTATGCCGTACAAGAGGGCGCTCTCCTGCCGGGGCATCTGCGCCAAAATGCTGCGTGAAATACGTCTCTTTAGGCAGCGGAAGAAATTGGTTGACCATACATTCCGGATGTTTTTGCAGGATTTTTGGCAAGAGATCCCCGAAAGAATCTGCCGCTTCCGTAAGTACCAGTTCGGCTGGTTGGATGCGGTAGATCTGATCCAGTACCGCTTCTTCCCGGTTTTTCCCCTCCGCTACATACCAGGCACATTCCCCGGTGGAAACATCCGCAAAAGAAAGGCATAGAGATTCTTTGTCACGGATAAGGCAAGCCAAATACTGGTTATGATTTTCTTCTAAAACCGCATCACTGAGGACAGTCCCCGGTGTGAGAATCTTAGTTACTTCCCGTTTAACAATGCCCACAGCCTTTTTGGGATCTTCCATCTGGTCGCAAATGGCAATCCGGTATCCTTTTTTGATGAGTTTAGCCAGATATCCATCCACCGAATGAAACGGGACACCACACATGGGCATAGTGGCACTGGCGCCTACCTTGCCTCCTGCCCGATGTGTCAACGTCAAGTTTAGTTCCCGGGAAGCGGTGATGGCGTCTTCGTTAAACAGTTCGTAAAAATCTCCCAACCGGAAAAACAGCAACTCATCCTGATGTTCTTTTTTGATATCCAGGTATTGCTGCAGCATCGGTGTTAAGGTTGTCATAAATTAGCACGTCCTTTAAGCAGCCAGGTCTGTGCCATCTCCATCTTCACCGGTACGATGTCCCCCGGAGTTAAAATCCGGTCCTCCACAGGCCATAGGACCAATTTATTGCCATCGGTCCGACCGCTCCACATTTTGTTATTGTTGTGGGATAGGCCTTCCACTATTACGGGAAGGGTTTTCCCTACCAGACGCTGGTTATGTTGCAGGCTGTGTTTATTCTGGAGCGCCATCAGGCGGTTCAGACGATCTTTTTTCACGTCGTCCGGTACTTGCGCTTCCATTGTAGCCGCCGGTGTTCCCGAGCGCTTGGAATACATAAAGGTGTACGCCGCATCGTAGCTGACCTGGTCAAAAAGGCTCATGGTCTCTTCAAAATCTTTTTCTGTTTCCCCTGGAAATCCTACAATAATATCCGTTGTGAGTACGGCCTCCGGTACATAGTGCCGAATGGTTTGAACCAATTGCAAATAGGATTCCCGCGTATAGCCCCGGTTCATTTTTTGCATAATCCGGGTACTGCCGCTTTGCACCGGAATATGAAAATGCTTACACACATGCTGGCTTTCCGCAATGGTACGCACCAGTTCCTCACTCATATCGCGAGGATGGCTGGTCATATAGCGGATACGTTCCACGCCGGGAATTTTGTCCACCATTTTTAGCAGATCGCTAAAGGCACTTTTGCCCAGTGTATCCTTCCCATAGGAATTTACATTTTGCCCCAACAGGGTAAACTCTTTATATCCCTGGGACACAGCCTTACGAATTTCCTCACAGATAGCTTCTGGTTCCCGGCTCCGTTCCCTGCCCCGTACATAGGGAACGATGCAATAGGTACAAAAATTGTTGCAGCCGTACATAATGGGAACCCAAGCTGCGTAGGTGCTTTTTCGTACAAAGTGCCCCTCAAATTCCTTAGGTGCCAAGGTAAGGTCTGTATAAATGCCTGCTTTGCGTTTTTCCCGGTTAAGGTAATTTTGTAAAATAGCGCTGAAATTATTAACATGGGCCGTTCCGATCAAAAGATCTACCTGGGGATATTTTTTTATGAAAGCATCCCCATTTTTTTGGGCCATACAACCGGTCACGCACAACACGCGGTCCGGGTGTTCCCGCTTCAGCTGTTTCATTTCTCCAATTTTACCTAAAATATGTTTTTCTGCGCTTTCTCTTACGCAGCAAGTATTGATTAAAATAATATCGGCGTTATGATAATCATCCGTATAGACATATCCCAGATCGGACAACTGTCCTGCATAATGCTCCGAATCGCTTTCGTTCATCTGGCAGCCGTAATTTAAAATGGTGTAATGCTGGTTCATGAATGTTAATTCCTCTCTGCTCTATAATAACACTTCATTTTACCACAAACCGGAAAATTTTGTGTGAACGGCAAACAAAAATGAAAAGCGCAGCAATCTTAAGACTGTTGCGCCCACTTCCTAGCGTAAAGCTATTTTGTTTTTTATGTTAAAAATGGTTTAACAGCTGCCGCCAGTTTTTCTTTTTCCGTTTTTGCAATTTCTAGGGTCTTACCCAGTGTGGTAAAATAGGTTTTGATTTTTGGTTCCGTACCAGAGGGCCGAACCACAATTGTGGATCCATCTTCCAAGTGATAAGTCAATACATTCGCTTTAGGCAGTCCCGTAATTTCTGATTGCAGGTAATCCAGACACTTCATGACCTTTTTCCCCGAAAAGTCCTTGGGTGGATTTTGACGAAGGCAATCCATAATCTTTTTCATTTGTTCCATCCCAGATAGACCGGGGAAGGAGAAGGAATCCACTTGGTTATAGTACCTTCCATACTGGGCATAAATTTCTTCCAGGCGCTGTTTTATGGAAGAACCAATGCTCCGGTAATAGGCGGCCATCTCGCAGATCAGCATGGACGTCACCACGGCATCTTTATCCCGGACATAGGAACCGGCTAGGTACCCATAGCTTTCCTCAAAGCCAAAAATAAAACGTTCGGCTTCGCCTTTTGCTTCCAGTTGGGCAATTTGATCCCCAATCCATTTAAAGCCTGTGAGTACGTGGCGCAGTTCTACCCCATAGTGCTGGGCGACTTTGTCTGCCAGCGGTGTGGAAACAATGGACATCACGGCCACAGGATTCTTCGGCATGGACCCTGCTGCGATACGTCCCTCACAAATATAATCCAACAGCAATACACCCATTTCATTGCCGGTAACCAGTTCATACGAACCATCGGCGCAGCGCATGGCAATCCCTACCCGGTCCGCATCCGGGTCAGTAGCCAGCATAAGATCCGCTTTCTTTTCCTTGGCGAGCTCTAAGCCTTTTTGCAAGGCCTCATAAATTTCTGGATTGGGATAGGTGCAAGTGGTGAAATATCCATTGGGGTATTCTTGTTCCGGTACTATGGTTACATCCGTAATTCCGATATCTTTCAGTACCTGTGTCACCGGCACAAGCCCCGTACCGTTTAGTGGTGAATACACCAGTTTTAACCCAGCGGTTTTCGCAAGTCCAGGACGCACCTGACGGGACTCTATTGCCTCATAAAAGGCTTTTCGACAGTCTTCGTCTACAAACTGAATCAATCCCTTTGCTACGCCTTCTGCAAAGGGCATAAAGCGGGCACCGGTCAGTACATCCGTTTTTTGGATGGAAGCATAGACAACAGCGGCCGCATCATCGGTCATCTGGCACCCATCAGGGCCGTAGGCTTTATACCCGTTATAGGCCGCAGGATTATGGCTGGCCGTAATCATAATGCCTGCATTACAATGATAGTAGCGTGTTGCAAAAGATAAGGCTGGCACAGGCATCAAGGCTTCATATAGGCGTACATGAATTCCATTGGCGGCTAGGACTCCGGCTGCATTTCTGGCAAAATCCCATCCCTTAATCCGGCTGTCATAGGAAATAGCAACGGTTTGTGTACCATCCTGCGTCTTTACCCAATCAGCTACACCTTGCGTAGCTTGCCGCACGACCCAAATATTCATCCGGTTCGTCCCTGCGCCCAAAATGCCCCGCAGTCCGGCAGTTCCAAACTGGAGGGAAACGGCAAAACGTTCCTCAATGGCGGCGGTATCTCCTGCAATGTCTTGCAGTTCTTTATTCAGATCAAAATCCAATAAATCAGTAGCAGCCCACCGTTTATATTCATCTAAGACCATCTGCCTCATCCTTTCCTCGTGTTTTACTATGTTGTCCTATAATAACAAAATTTTCACTTTTATTGTAAAAGAAATCAGACAGTTTGTCCAGACAAAAAAGGACGGCCAAAACCGCCCTTGTACTATGTATTATTTAGTTTCCGGATTAAAATGCGCCTTAGCAAAATCCAATTTTTGTACGGTTTCCAACACTCCCAGGAACTTGCCCTCTTTATCCCGCACAGCCAGATACCGAACGAGTACGGGCTGCCCTTCCCGGGTATGCCATACATCCACAGAATTTTCCGCACCACTGCGCAGCGTTTCAATAACGCGCCGTACAATGGGTTGAATCTTCACCGGATGACAAGACCATACTTCACGGCCTAGCGCTGCCATAGGACGCTTAAATAACTTGGGTTCCCCATTATCGTTGAAATACCGGTTAATATTCTCCGCATCCACAAAGGTTAATTCCAAGGGAATTGTATTGAGCACCGCATCCAATTCTGCTTTCGTAAAACTGCCAGAAGATAGCGTGATACGATCTCCGCTGTCAGCAGGAATAGGTTCCTGTTTCTCCGCTTCTTTCCACAAAGGCACCGGCTGAATCATACAGAACTCGTAGCCCTGAATATCCCGGGCCATTTGTTTCCATTCTTTTTCAGAAAAATTCTTAGCGCACAAAGGGAGCAGAATATTTTCTTCCTTGTAAATCATTTCTTCCGCCCGGGTTAGTACTTGTTCCAAAGTCTCTCTCCATTGTGCTTCTTGCAGGCGTTTTGGATTCGCTGCTCCTTCGGCAGACAACTGCCGGAGGGCATCTCGGATTTCATTGTCCACGCTCCACATCACGTCGGAGGGACCGGAAAACCCATATGTCTCTTTCAGTGGCGGATAGATCAAATCGCCTTTTTTCGCATAGTGGATCGCAAGTTGCCGTACTTTGTCCAATTGCGGGAGATAGTTTCTCTCTGTAGTTATGACAGTCCGGAGTTTTGCAATTTCCTGACCAATGGCTTCGTTTTCCAAATGAAAAATCTGAAGAGGATGCCCGGTAATCTCTTGCAATTTTTTATAGGTCAGGTCCGCTCCATCTTGGCGACGCAGCGGGGCTGCCTTTGGAGTAAAGCCTCCCTGCCAAGTTTTAGCCACCATTTTTTCTGCATTGGCAATTTTTTCTTCCCGAGTCGCTCCTTTAAACAGCGCAGCATGTACATCGCACAATTTGGTAACATCATGCAGCGGAACGCCGCTTCGTAGCAGTTGCTGTTCCGCCTGGGCTATTTCTGCCGCATCCACATCCTTGAAGTGCTCCACAAAATCTTTGCGCACACTTTCTAGATCCTCGCCCTCTCCCAGCCTTTTGATATAACTGGTAAGAAGGGAAATCCGTTTTTGTTGTTCTGAGTCGGTGGGAACCGCTGCAGAAGCAGGCCCCATACCAGGAAAGTCTGGAATCTGCGCAGTAAGGGTAAACCCTTTTTCCCGCAGCGTATCTACAATCTTTTTCATGCTGATGTGTTTCATCACAGACCCTTTGGGAATTGTCATCATTTTTCCTACGTGATCCAAATTCCCTGGCTGGGTGATTTCCTTAAATCCCAGCTCCGCCATAATCTGGATTAATTCCGGATATTCCCGGCACAGTTCATACACGCTTTTAGACAGATCCAATACTTTATCCATGGTCTATTTCCTTTCTTTCCAGCTCCTACTATTCGTTGATTTAGCAATTGTACCCGAACAACATCTTACACCATAAGTATACCTGGAAACCAGAAAATAAATGTTGCTTTAGCAACATTTTGTCCGGTTTTTCTTTCTTTACTTTTCTAGGGGTTACCAGTATAATCAAAGCTGCAAGCATCATTGTGTACGCATGAGGGGATGCGCCGTTTTCCATAAGGCTGACGGTTTCTGGACGCAGCCGGGATACAATGAAAGTTGTAAATTTGTTACATTTTTAAGGAGGATGAGGAAGATGAAATTGAAGAAACTGTTGGCAGCTTCCGCGCTATGTGCCACAGCTTTGGCAGCAGCAGCCTGTGGCGGGGGAGACAAAACAGACCAAAAGTCGTCGGATGCCTGGAAACCTCAAAAAGACATCAAAGTGATTGTAGCCTATAAGGCCGGGTCCGGCACGGATACAGGCGCTCGGGTACTGTGTAAAGATGCAGAAAAATTCATTGGCCATACGCTGATTATTGAAAATAAACCCGGTGCTGACGGCAAAATTGGCTGGACAGAATTGGCTAAGGCCAAACCGGACGGCTACACCATCGGTTTCATCAACCTGCCCACCTACACTACATTAGCCTTGCAAAAAGGCGCAGCTTTTGATGACAAAAGTATTGTTCCCATTGCCAACCACCTGCTGGAAACGGGCGTAGTGGTGGTAAAAAAAGACAGCCAATTCAACAGCCTGAAAGACTTGGTTGCCTATGCCAAAGCCCATCCTGGCGAGCTGAAAGCTTCCACCAATGGGGTACAGGCTTCCAACCATACAGCTGCACAGCTTTTAGCCAAATCTGCGGACTTTACCTATAATGCCGTTCCCTACGGCGGCACGGCAGATCAGCTGTTGGCACTGCGGCAAGGAGAAGTGGATTTTTCCTGTGCAAAGCTGGGTGATGTCGAATCCCTAATCCGCGGCAACAATGCCGTTTTGAAAGTGCTGGGTGTATTTAGCGAAAAACGGCTGGATGCCTTAAAAGATGTTCCTACCCTAGGTGAACTAGGCTATTACAACAAATGGTACGGCTCTGCCCGTGCCCTGGTAGCACCTAAAGGAACTCCGGCCAATATTATTAAATTCTATGAAGATGCCTTTAAACTGACCATGACCGATGAACAGACCATTCGGGATCACAAAAATGCCGGGTTGGAATTGCACTACATGGATAGCAAAGAACTGGGCAAACTGATTGAGGAACAGCTGGCCTTCTGTAAAGATGTGGTATCTAAACTCTACCAATAAGGAACGAAACCGCCTGTAAGGAATTGCAACTATGAAAAAATCGGAACTGTGTATTGTGATCTTCATGTTGGGATTTTGTGGATTCTTCTACAACCAAACGCTGGAGCTGCCGCCGGCAGCCCAGCACTATCCCAAATTTGTCATTGGCCTTTTGGCGGTTTTGACCGTGCTGCAGCTGATTAAAATGGTGGTCAGCTGCCACGGCCATCTGGCGCTTGTTAATGATCTGCCAGAAGTATGGAAAGGCTTCTTGCCCAAGCAGTTTTTTGTTATGGCTGGTAGTTGTATTGCTTTTTTTATTGCCATGTATCTGATTGGATTTTATCCTGCAGCCATCTTGTATCTGAGCGGTATGCTGCTGTTTTTCCATATTCCTACAAAGTACATTGTGCTTACCCTGGTGGTACTTTTGGCACTCATTTATATTGTATTTAGTGAATTTCTCAACGTTCCCCTGCCCCCGGGCGAATTGTTGTCGGAATTTCTATAAGGGGGTAAGGCATTATGGATAATCAATATGTACTTATGCTAATGGGACTACTCAACGCCCTGACGCCGCTTAATATCGTGACCATGGCTGCCAGCGTTACTATGGGGATTATCATTGGTTGTATGCCAGGGCTATCTGCTGCCATGGGGGTAGCACTGCTCTTGCCGCTGACCTTTGGTATGGATCCTTCCACCGGTTTGATTATGCTGGGTGGGATTTATTGCGGTGCTATTTTTGGCGGGTCCATTTCTGCCATCTTAATTCACACGCCGGGAACCCCGGCTTCTGCCGCGACAGCCATTGACGGTTATGCCATGACCCTGAAAGGCCAAGCAGGTAAAGCATTGGGAACAGCCTGTACCGCTTCTTTTTTTGGTGGTTTATTAAGCTGCATTTCCTTATATTTCTTTGCCCCGCTTTTGGCTCGCCTAGCCATGGAGTTTGGTAGTCCTGAATATTTCTGGCTCAGTCTTTTTGGGCTCACCATTATTGCCGGAATTAATACGGACTCCATGATTTTGGGACTTATGAGTGGTGCCTTTGGTCTTGTGATTTCCACCATCGGGATGGATCCGATGGAAGGCGCGGAACGTTTTATGTTCGGTCAGGATGCCCTGTATAATGGTGTCAATATCACCTGTGCTTTGATTGGACTTTTCTCCATGAGCCAGGCCTTTATCCTAGCAGAAAAGGCGATTGTGCAGCGGGGCCTTGCCGCAAAATTCAAGGACCGTATCCTGCTTAGCCTCTCAGAGCTGAAAATGCTGACCCCCAACATTTTGCGTTCCTGGATCATTGGAAATATTATCGGTATTTTGCCCGGTGCCGGTGCTTCTATTGCTTGCTTTATGGGCTACAATGAAGCCAAGCGCTTTTCCAAACACAAAGAACTTTTCGGTCATGGTTCTATGGAAGGCGTAGCGGGTAGTGAGGCTGCCAACAATGCAGTGACCGGTGGCTCCCTGATTCCAACTCTGACCCTTGGGATTCCTGGAGAAAGCGTTACCGCCGTGTTGATGGGCGGACTAATTATTCATGGATTGCAACCTGGACCGGAACTTTTTACCAAGTATGCAGAAATGACCTACACCTTCTTTGGCGGGTTTGTGTTCATCCAATTCTTCATGTTGGTAATCGGTCTGATCGGGGCGCGTCTTTTTGCCAAGATCGCTCGGGTCTCGGACGCTATCCTGATCCCCTGCATTTTTGTACTTTGCGTGGTAGGATCTTTCGCCATTAACAATAGTATATTTGACGTAGAGATCATGTTCATCTTTGGGATTATTGGGTATTTGATGCGCAAAACCAATATGAATACTGCTGCTGTTGTGCTGGCACTCATTCTCGGCCCCTTGGGCGAAAGAGGATTGCGTCGTAGTCTCAGCCTGTCCGGTGGGGATCTTAGCATCCTTCTTTCCACCAATATTTGTAAGATTCTATTGGGCCTCTGCCTGCTATCCCTGCTCTCCCCCTTCGTGATGAAATTTTTCAAGAAGGAAAAAGACAAGGATCTGGAAAGTCCGCAAACGTAACTACCCAAAAGCCGCATCCGTTGATGCGGCTTTTCTATGCAGCCTGACGAAAGGAGAAAAAGAATGAAGCGCTATAATAGCTTTATGAGCCTTATTCCTTTTATCCTTTTACTGTTATTGTGGCAAGGTGCCAGTGCGGGCAATCTATGGACGACCTATATTCTCCCCTCTCCAGAAACTGTTTGTCATACAGGCTATAAGATGCTATGTACAGGAGAACTGGAAAATCACATTGTTATCAGTCTGCGCCGCATTCTATGGGGCTTTGCTTGTGCGTTTTTGTTGTCTAGTATTTGCAGCACTCTGGGGCTCCTCTACCCCCGGTTGCGCCACTGGTACAGCGGGCTATTAGAGGTATTGCGTCATGTTCCTCCCATTTCTCTGATCCCTCTCTTGATTTTATGGTTCGGAATTGGCGAACTGCCTAAAACCATCATCATTGTGCTGGCTTCCTTTTTTCCCATGTATCTGAATATGGATGACGGTTTTCGCCATTGTGATAGCAAATTATTAGAAGTAGGAAAAATACTAGGGTTTACCCCTTTTGAAACTTTATGGAAAATTAGGTTCCCCGCTGCCCTTCCCAGTATCCTGACAGGATTAAAACTAGGGATGGGATACAGCCTTAGGGCTATTATTGGCGCAGAAATGGTAGCCAGTGACAGCGGGTTAGGCTATCTGATTTTAGATGCCCAAGCCATGAGCCGCAGCGATAAAGTCATCATTGGAATATTGACCATAGGAGGGCTGGGTTTATTGCTGGATGGTATTTTTTCCTGCGTATCCAGGTGGCTACTCCCCTACGAACGGAAGGCTTCTCATGATTAAACTACAGGATGTAAATAAAGCCTATGGAACAAATCAAGTTTTGCAACATTTAGAGATATCGTTTCCCGAAAATAACTGCACGGTGATATTGGGAAAAAGTGGCTGCGGTAAGACTACACTCCTTCGCCTCTTAGCCGGACTGGAGCAGCCAGATAGTGGAAAGATTCTACGCCCTCCAGACCTTACCATTGGCATGATGTTCCAGGAGGCAAGACTATTTCCGTGGCTTACCTGCGGTGAAAACATTGCCTTGGGCATGAGAGAGCACTTCTCTAAAGAGGAATTACAATACCTGCTGCAAATCACTGGTCTCACTAAAGCACAAAATCTTTACCCCAAGGCCCTTTCTGGTGGGATGCAACAACGAGCTTCCCTGGCACGAACACTGGCTATGCATAGCCAAATCATTCTAATGGACGAACCCTTTGCAGCTTTGGACCCATTTACCAGAACACAAATGCAACGGGAACTACTGCTTCTAGAAGAAAAAGTACAGGTGGGAACCATTTTGGTTACCCATAATGTGGATGAAGCCTTGACCTTAGGAGATCGGTTATTGGTATTGAAAAATGGCCGAATTTCCTATAGCGCACTGTTAGAACAGAAAAAATCCGCACGAGATCTATTATCTTCTGTCTTCATAACAGAAAAGCGCAAGTTGCTTAAGGCCCTATCATAAATACCTTCGAAAGGATTTGGTAAAATTGATGATGAAAAAAATTTGGAACGCTGCACTTTGTGCACTTTTCCTAGCTATGACAACCATCGTAGGCGGCTGCAGCAACCCGCTTTCTTCCAAAGTAGATAAGGTCAGCCTCACCTATGTACAGGCACCGCTTAATATTCCTTCCATTGTAGAGAAACAACAACAAAGCTTTGAACGAAAATTCAAGGAAAAAGATATTACCACTAGCTATTCCGCCATTACCTCCGGAGCCGATCAGACCGCAGCACTTGCCAGTGGCGATATCCAGTTCTTAAACTGTGTCGGTGGTTCTTCCGTCCTTTTGTCCGCTGCGAACGGGGCCGATATTAAAATCATCAGTTTGTATTCCCAGGCGCCTAAGGCATTCCGTTTGTTTTCCAAAGACGCAGCAATTAAAAGTCCGGCCGATTTAAAAGGAAAGACCATTGCCGGACCTAAAGGAACCATTTTGAACGAACTGCTGGCAGCCTATCTAAAACAGGGCGGCATGTCCATGAAGGACGTCAAATTCGTCAATATGGGCATTCCTCAAGCAGCGGCAGCCTTGATCAATGGCAGTGCCGATTGTGCCCTTCTTGCCGGGCCTATGGCCTACACCATGGAAAAGAAAGGGGCGCATCTCGTCACAACGGGAGAAAACCTAGTTTCAGGTCTCACGGTTACGGCAGTCAATGGCAAATTCTATAAAGAACATAAAGATCTGGTGGATACCTTCCTAGCTGTCCAGAAAGAAACCCTGGATTTTATCAAGAAAAACCCCACAGCCGCAGAAAATATGACAGCTAAAGCTACGGATCTTTCCCTGCAGGCCGTTAAGGATATGGCTCCTTTGTATGACTTTAGCATGGAGATTACCCCGGAAGCCATTGCTTCTTTGAAAAAGACGCAGGACTTTTTGGTAGAATCCGGGATGATGGAAAAGAAAGTAGATGTGGATAGTTTGTTCGTAAAATAGTCCCCATGACAAAAGGCTCCCCCTAAGGGAGTCTTTTTTATCAAACGCATGTTTGACAGGTGGTGAAATCCTTGTTATACTTTATTTGGATTAAGGCCTATGTGCCCATGTTGTACAGCGCGGAAATAAAACCAGAACGCATCTATGGGATGCAAGGAGAACGGAAATGATGGAACAAGAACCCAGCAAAGCAATTAATGCACGGCAAAGCAGTATTCTGGAATTTATCAAGCAATATATTTTTTCCAATGGCTATCCCCCATCTGTACGGGAAATCGGTAAGGCGGTAGGGCTCTCTTCCAGTGCTTCCGTTCACAATAACCTAAAAAAATTGGCAGAAGCCGGTTTTGTTACCTGGGATCCGGAAAAGCCCCGTACCTATGGACTTACCCAGGAAATAGGCTGGCGCAAAAAAAGCATGGTCCCCGTTCCCCTGGTAGGGGCGGTACATGCCGGAGATCCAATGCTGGCCACAGAAAATATTGAGGACACTTACCCTATTCCACTGGACCTGATTGGATGCAAAGAAGATGTATTTATGATGGTGGTAGAAGGCGATAGCATGAAAAATGCTGGCATTCTAGACCATGACTACATCTTTGTACGTAAGCAAAACTATGCCACCAATGGAGATATTGTGGTCGCCCTGATTGATAAAGAAGAAACGACCGTCAAGCGGTACTTCCGAGAATTAAAACAAATTCGCTTACAGCCTGAAAACGAATCCTATGCTCCCATTGTAGGCACGGACAATATAGAAATTAAAGGCCGTGTGATTGCAGTTTTCCGTACCCTTTAATTCAAATCAAGGCATTAGAAAACGAGGAAAAGAGATTTTCGCTAAAGTCTCTTTTCCTCGTTTTTCTATGTGTTCTTTACTTTTACAATATACCTTTACTGCCAGCCAATAATAAGGGCCAAGGCCACCGTAGCCATCTGGGTAAGAAGCAATGTGAATGTCAATGAAAAAGTGAACCACTCGCTGATGAATTTTTGAGCCAC
>DXYB01000050.1 GCA_019416065.1 Acidaminococcus sp.
TTTTTCATTAGCGTTTGGGTCCAAAATGGTTCACTTTTATATTAGCGTTTACAGCTGAGAATGGGTGAAAAACGAAGTCTTTTTGGAATGGAGCTACCATATTTTTTTCTGGTATCTGCCATTACGGCCGTAGCAATGTACTTGAACTATCTTCCCAAAGGAATGATAGGCGCTTTTCCTGCCATGATTTTTTTGGGAGTCATTTTCAATGTTATTGGTGATCACGCACCGATTATCAAAACCTATTTCGGAGGCGGTGCCATTGTCTGTATCTTTGTTTCTGCATGGATGTGCTGGCAACACTTACTTCCAGATGGAACCATTAAAGTGATTACAAGTTTTATGAAAGGGGAAGGGTTCCTGGATTTTTATATTGCAGCATTGATTACTGGAAGCATGTTAAGTATGAATCGTAAGCTACTGATAAAGGCCGCTTTTCGTTATTTACCTGCTATCTTGGGCGGAGTGGCTGTTGCACTAGGGCTTGCTGGTCTTATCGGCGCAATTTCTGGTTACGGTGCATTGAAAGCTGTATTGTTTATCGCAATTCCAATTATGGGAGGAGGTATGGGCGCCGGCGCTGTACCACTTTCTCAAATTTTCGGAAATGGGATGAATACGTCTCCGGAACAAGTCTTATCTATTATGGTTCCGGCGGTTGCTTTGGGAAATGCTTTGTCCATTGTAGCCGGTGGCCTTTTGGATCGAGTGGGGAAAACACATCCCCAATTGACAGGAAATGGGCAAATGCTCCGCTCTCTTGATTCTAAGGCTAATGAAGATTCCTTAGCAACGGAACAAGAGCATGAGAATTGGGATAAACTTGATGTAAAAGAGATGGGCGTGGGCCTTTTTACAGCAATGGGATTTATGGTGTGGGGCATCCTAATTTCTAAATTGTTTCCGAGCATCCATTATTATGCCTGGATGATCTTGAGCGTTGCTCTGTGTAAAGCCTTTGACTTAGTGCCACAGGCTATTTGCAGGGGATGTTACCAATGGTTTCAATTTATTATGAAGAATTTTACAGCACCACTTCTAATTGGTGTAGGGATTGCTTATACGGATATGGGAACAATTGTACAATCCCTTAGTCCTATATATATCCTTTTAGTAGTGACGACGGTTCTGGGTGCTATCATTGGTGCTGGTGTTGGAGGGTATCTAGTGGGATTTTATCCTGTAGAAGCGGCTATTACTGCTGGCCTTTGTATGTCTAATATGGGTGGGACAGGAGATGTCGCCGTTCTTTCTGCATCCCATCGTATGGTTGTTATGCCCTTTGCGCAGATTTCATCAAGGCTTGGTGGTGCTTTTATGCTTGTCCTGTCCAGCGTAATTTTACAGATTATGAAATAGGAGGGTCATATGGTGATTCAAAAAGAAGCATTAGCAGGGACTTTAGAATCTAGTGATTGTATGGTTCAAGTTGAACCGTCTCGTGAGATTTCTGTGAGCATTCATTCAGTGGTACAGCAACAGTTTGGGAAACAGATCCGGCAAGTGGTATATTCTGTCCTGAAAAATCTGGATGTTACAGGGGCCTCTATTGATATCCAAGACTATGGGGCACTGGACTGTGTTATCGCTGCACGGGTGGAGACTGCGATTCGGCGAGGCAGGAAGGAAGGCTGACAATGAGACGATCAATGCTTTTTTTGCCAGGGAATACACCAAATATTATTATTAATGCAGATGTTTTAGGGGCTGATAGTGTTATTTTAGACCTGGAAGACGCGGTAGCTCCTGATCAGAAAGATGCAGCCAGAATTCTTGTAAGAAACACACTGAAATTCATGAAATTTAAAGGCTGTGAAGTCATCGTCCGTATAAATCCTCTATCTACCAGTGAATGGCAGGAGGACTTAGAGAAGATCATTCCTTACCGCCCTGCTATTATTATGCCGACAAAGATTGGTAGTGCCCAAGATGTCAGAGAAATCTCTAACTCTATAGAGAAAATTGAAAAGCAAGCAGGATGTTTGGAAGGATTCACTAAAATTATGCCTCTTATCGAAACGGCTCAAGGGGTAGAGAATTCTTTCCATATTGCGGAAGCTGATCCCCGCGTGTGTGCCATTTTTATTGGTTGTGAAGACTTGACAGCAGATTTATGTTGCGAAAGAACAAAAGCTGGAAAAGAAGTGTTCTATGCTCGAAGCAGGATTGTATGCGCTGCAAGGGCTGCTGGAATTGATGCCTATGATACGCCTTTTACAGATATTAATGATGATGCAGGGCTGCGGGAAGATGCTGCTTTTGCTAAAGGCTTAGGTTATACAGGAAAAGCATGTATTTCTCCAAGACAGGTAGATATTGTTAATGAGATGTTCTCTCCTTCACAAAAGGATATTATTTATGCCCGAATGGTTTTTGAAGCGATTGCTGAAGGCAAGAGACAAGGCAGAGGGGCCGTTGCGCTTCATGGGAAAATGATTGATAAACCAGTTGTGGATAGAGCAGCTCATGTGTTGGAAATGGCATCCCAGATGAAAAAAGAGGTGTTTCCAGATGACTAAATTGGTATCTTCCTTAAATGAAGCGATTAAAAAATGTGGATTAAGAGATCATATGACGATCTCCTTCCACCATCACCTTCGCAATGGAGACTATGTACTCAATACAGTCTTGGACAGTATTAAAAATTTAGGAATTAAGGATTTAACCATCAATGCCAGTTCACTATTTGATGTTCATGAACCTCTGCTTAAGCATATCCAGGAAGGTATTGTCACTGGTATTGAAACCGACTATATGGGAAAAACCATTGGAGATGCAATCTCTCACGGCATTTTGGCAAAACCAGTTATATTTCGGACACATGGAGGACGTCCAGCTTCTATTGACAAAGGACGTAGCCATATTGATGTAGCGTTTATTGCGGCGTCTCAGGCAGATGAGCAAGGAAATTGTACCGGAAAATTTGGAAAATCTGCCTGCGGTTCTTTGGGATATGCTATGAGTGATGCAGCCCATGCAGATAAAGTTATTGTAGTAACTGATGAAGTGGTTCCTTACCCCTTAGGAAGTTTTTCAATACCGGAAACAGAAGTGGATTATGTAGTGCAGGTTGAGGCTATCGGGGATCCCGCAGGTATTGTTTCTGGAACAACAAAAATTACACGAGACCCAGTTGGTCTTCGGATGGCAGACTTGGCCGTCAAGGTAATCCATGCTTCCGGTTTACTAAAAAATGGTTTTTCTTTCCAAACTGGTGCTGGAGGTGCTTCATTAGCCGCTGCGGTATTTTTGAAAGATCTGATGATTGACAAAAAAATTAAAGGGAGTTTTGTAATGGGCGGAATTACCGGGTATCTGGTGGATATGCTGGAGGCAGGTTGTTTCCAAAATATTATGGACGTTCAGTGCTTTGATTTGAAAGCGGTGGAATCTCTGGCAACTGATCCCAGGCATGTAGAAGTTTCGGCTAGTCATTATGCCTCCTCTTTAGCCAAAAGCAGTATTGTGGACAGTTTGGATGTAGTGATCCTTGGGGCCACACAAGTAGATACGCATTTCAATGTGAATGTACATACCAATTCACAAGGCGTAATTATGGGAGGCAGTGGGGGTCATAGTGATGCGGCCGCTGGTGCTAAAATGACTATGATTGTGGCACCATTGAGTAGAGCTAGGATGCCTTTGATCGTGGACCGTGTCCAGACAATTTCAACACCTGGGGAAAGTGTTGATGTGATACTGACACAACGAGGGATTGCTGTCAATCCACAGAGAGAAGATCTGCTGGCAAGATTCAAACAAACCGGGCTACCGGTGCGGACTATACAGGAATTAAAAGATATGGCGGAACAAATTAACGGAATACCTGATCCCCTTCAGACTGGCGATAAGGTCGTGGCAAAAGTTGAATACCGGGATGGAACAATCATTGATGAAATCAAAAATGTACTATAAGAAGAACAGAGCGTCGTTGCAGAAAAAAATAAGAGCACTGTTTCGTGACCAAAACAATCTGTTAAGAAAGGGCCGAAATGAAAAATATAAAGATCTTAGGATTTCCACTCTGGCTTTATAGTGTATTGACTTTTATAATGGTTCTTCTGGGAGCTTTAGACTGGCTGCCAGGAAATATGCTGGGAGCATTGGCTTTTGCCCTAGTGGTAGGAACGCTATTAGGGTATGTTGGTAACCAGATTCCTGTATGGAAGACCTGGTTTGGGGGTGGAATGCTTTTTACCTGCCTGGTTGCTGGGGCTATGAATACCTTTCACCTGATCGGTCCCAATGCCCAAAAAGCCATCAATATTTTCAATGGAAAAACTGGCTTTCTGGATTTTTATATTTGTATGTTAATTACAGGCTCTGTACTCGCCTTGGAAAGAAAAGTCTTGGTCAAGTCTTTTGTAGGCTATATTCCAACTATTTTGGGTGGCGTAATTTGTGCGCTGGGGCTAGCTGGTCTGGTTGGTCAATTTACAGGAATTGGTTGGGTCAACGCGGTATGCAATTACGCAATTCCCATAATGGGAGGAGGAAATGGAGCCGGCATACAGCCGATGAGTAGAATGTGGGGGGCTGCAACCGGAATGGATGGCAATTCGTGGTATGCTACTGCTTTTGCTGTTATTTCCTTGGGAAACCTGGTCGCCGTGATTATGAGTGCTTTTTTGAATAAATTGGGGGCAGTGAGACCCTCTTTAACTGGACATGGACAGCTAATTCGGGGAGCGGAGAATATAGTGGCGGAACAACAGCAATTTAAACCGGAATTCGCTGATTACGCTACTGGATTGGCTTTGGGGCTTGTTTGCTATTGTACCGCGGATTTGTATGCAGCGCATATTTCTGTTATTAATAATTATTTTAAGTTTGGCTTCACCATCCATAAATTTGCCTATATGGTAATTTTAATCGCTTTGTTAAATGTTTCTAATATCCTGCCACAGAATGTAAAAGCAGGCGCCATCGGAATGCAACGCTTTTTCGTAAAGTATATGTCATATCCACTGATGATTACGGTGGGAATTGGAACTACTTTAGAGGATTATGCAAAGGTTTTTGTTAATCCAGCCAATTTGCTGGTCATTGTTGTTACTGTTTTTGGGGCCATGCTTGGCACACTACTTGTAGGAACACTGTTTCACTACTACCCTGTGGAAGGTATGCTTACCGCTGGTCTCTGTATGGCTAATGGCGGCGGATCTGGTGATGTGCAGTGCCTGGGGGCCGCCAACCGAATGGAAATGATGTCTTATGCCCAGATTTCTTCTCGTATCGGAGGCGCAATTATGTTAGTTATAGCTAGTTATTTCTTCGGTAAATTTTTGTAAGAGCATCTATAAACAGGAAGGCTTAAGAGTCCAGTCTTTGTTATGCAGGAGGTAAAAATGAATGTCTTAAGTGACCATTTATCAAATAAAGTCAAGCAGAACCTTTTTGGTAATGCAGATCTAAATATGCTGTGGTCTTGTCAAGCTGCTCCCCAGTTTTGCTATTGGGTACATGTCCCAGATTCTTATAGGGAACAAAAAAATTCTCATTTTAATCTTCTTGTTATTATTCATGGTACTGGATGTGCTGTAGAAAATTATATGCAGGTGGCCAAAAAGTGGGCTGACCAGCATCAAACGGCAATTCTTGCTCCTTTATTTCCTAGTGGACTTATTGATCGAGGAGACTTTAACAGTTATAAGCTGCTAGCTTGTGACGGAATCCGGTATGATCAGGTCCTTTTGGCTATGATCAGGGAGATGCAAGAACGATATCCTGGTGTGAAGGGAGAGCAATTTTTCTTGTTTGGTCATTCAGGAGGCGGCCAGTTTACTAATCGGTTTCTTTTCGTTCATCCTGACAAATTAAAAGCTGTATCTATTGGTGCTCCGGGGCGGCCTACTTTTATCGACTTCAATACAGATTATTTCTGGGGTGTACGAGATTTTCAAACTATCTTTGATAAAAAAATGGATCTGGATGCTGTGAAAGAAGTGCCTATACAGATCATGGTGGGCGAATTGGATACAAAATACATTGGAGAATCCCCGTATGGTACTAATCGAGTTGAAAGAATGAGAAGTTTGGAAAGTAATCTAAAGAAAAATGGAGTAAAACAAGTAGAATTTAAAATTATTCCTGGAATTGGACACGAGGATGGAGATCGGGAACGGATAGAAGCATGTTCAGCGTTCTTTGAAAAATTCCTGTAAGAAATCGTGTTTGGTCAAAGCTGCGGAATAT
The DNA here is from genome assembly GCA_019416065.1 of Acidaminococcus sp. GTDB lineage: Bacteria > Bacillota > Negativicutes > Acidaminococcales > Acidaminococcaceae > Acidaminococcus. The sequence continues at coordinate 6,196 of DXYB01000050.1, forward strand.
GCTGATGATCACCTGTTGGCATATTGCACAGCTTTATTTTTTAAGTGTGACGAAGCTGGAAAAAAGAATCGAAGGGATGTTCTTTGATGAAAGATAGAAAATTCTTTCTGGAAGGAGTATTAACTCCAGACTTCTTATAGATCAGATAAGTGTGACGCTGGATCGGTCTTTCGCTTTGGTCATTTAGGATAATCTTATGAATCTTTGGCGAATCAGGAATTAATACAGAAGGCAGTAGGCCAAAGCCGACTCCGTTAAGAACCATTTCTATGCATAGATTCAGGCTGCTCACCTGGACATCAATTTGTGGAGGAGAAGAAAAATTTCGATTCCACCAGAGATCCAGCATCTTCATATAGTAAGCATCTGTGGTGTAAGCAACCCGGCTCATGCGAGGAAGATCTTGTAATGTGAAGGGTTGAAGAGAAACTGCGGCTATATAGTTTGTGGTAAGTAAAATTTTTCCTTCCTCATCCCAACCAAAATCATTGCGCAGGAAACCAAAATCTGCTCTCTCGTCATGGGTATCGGAAACGACTTCACTGCTAGGCGCCATGCGGATAGAAAACCGAATATCGGGATATTGTTGCCTGAACCTACGTATGATGGCAGGGAAATAATATTCACATATAATGTTAGGCGCCGTCAGATGAATCAGCTTAGCTGTTTTCTGGTCAATGACTGCCAATCTCTTTTTCAGGGCATCCAGATCATTTAGTGCCTGTCTGGCATATAGAACCGTTTCCACGCCACTGGGAGTCAAAGTAATGCCTTTGTTGCTGCTTTCAATTAACTGGGTATCCAGTTCCTTTTCCAACTGTTTTAACCGCCTTGTCAAAGCGGGTTGAGAGATGAAAAGTGCATTGGCGGTTTTTGTGATATTTTTAAAATTGCAGAGATATTTGAGCAATAGTAAATCCCGGTTATCCATGTGTCCCCCTACAGGCAAATAGAATTCATAGAATAATAGCTTAATCCATCTTATTATAACATTATTTTATGATGACTTAACAGAGAAAATATTATACAAATTTTCAGTTTTAACATAAAGTGTAGTCATAAGAATAAGGAGCGGGCATGAATATTGCCATCGGAGGTATTAAAAGTTAAAGGGGGCGTGGAAAGTGAACAAACTGAAAACAATTGTTGGATCATTGGCGTTGGCAGCTATCATGCTGATTAGTGGATGCGGTGGTGATAAAAAAGAGCAAGCAGCATCTGGCAACGATACTGTAACAATGAAGCTAGGGTTGACATTTGCCGATAAGCATCTATTGACGCAAGAGTTGCATACTATGGCTGACAATATTTCAAAACGGACCAATGGTAAAGTCAAAATCGAAATCTTTGCCGATTCTTTGTTGGGAAAAGAAAGCGAATTATATGAGCAGCTCCATATGGGGACTGTCGATATGGCTCTTGAAACCATAGCATTCATGAGCACCTCACATCCGGAGTTTACGATTGAAGATTTACCCTATATGTTTAAAGAAAGACAGAATGGGTACAATGCCCTGGACGGTGATTATGGTAAAAAAATCAATGAAATCATAGCTTCCGATGGTTCAATCCGAAACCTTGGATTTATGGAACTAGGGTATCGGCATATGACCAATAATATTCGTCCGATTGCAGAACCAGAAGATATGAAGGGGATTAAATTTCGTACAACGACTTCTGATTTGAGAAGAGCAGTATTTGAGGCATTGGGGGCTCAACCGACTTCTATGGCCTTTAGTGAAGTGTTTACAGGTCTGCAACAAGGTGTTATTGATGGACAAGAAAGTCCGCTGGCAACAATTGCAAGTTCTTCCTTTAATGAGGTGCAAAAGTATCTTTCGTTAACAGGGCATTTTTGGACGAATGAATGTTTACTGATCAATGAGAAAAAATTTAAGAGCCTAACTGAAGAACAACAGAAAATTCTTGTAGAAGAGGCCAAAGCTGCCGAGAAAAGAATCAGAGAAAAAAATATCAGTGCTGACGAAGAGCTGGTTAAAGAGCTGGCAAATAAAGGCATGAAAGTGAACCAAGTTGATAAAGCTGCATTTGTTAAGAAGTTACAGCCTTTATATGAAGAGTATGGGAAAAAGATAGGACCAGAATTAATGAATGCTTATAAGAAGTATTCTGGATATTAATTGCTTTAGATACGGCCTGGTGGGCACTTTTCAAGAAACGAAAGGTGCTCATTATTTTTCATACGGCTTGTTCAAAGGAGGGGACTGTCTTGTTTGAGAAAGTAGTTGCAAAAATATTACGAACGATGTGTTTTGTGATGTTTGCGGTCATGACAGCAGTTGTTTTTGCTCAAGTACTTTTACGATATTTCTTTCATGCTCCGATTGCATGGGCGGATGAATTATCTCGCTTGCTTTTAGTATGGGTATCTTTCCTTGGCGTTACCTTAGTCCATTTTTCTGATGCAGGACATCCCGCTGTCCGTGCATTAGTGCTCAAGCTTTCCCCGCAGAATCAAAAAAGATTGGATATTGGAATTCAAATTTTATTAGCAGTAAGCTTTATTGTGATTTTTAACGCAAGTCTTGATTATACTTTGGCCAATACGAAAAGGGTCAGTGCCGTTTTGCATTATCCCAACGCCCTAAAATATGCGGTGGTTCCAATTTCTATGGGGCTCATGACTATTAAGAGTATAGTAAAAGCCGTGCATGAAATCAAAAACTAGGACTTTCAGGTCTAACTTTATGGAGGGAGTGATAGTCGCATGTTGGGGCTTTTGTTTGGTGTGTTTTTTATCTTGCTAGCCTTGGGCGTCCCCATTTTATTTTCAATGGGAATAGCGGCAGGTGTCTATTATGTAGCTAGCGATTACCCACTGATGCAATTTGTGCAAAAGACTGTTGCAGGGGTAGACTCTTTTACTCTTCTCGCTATTCCATTTTTCCTTTTAGCAGGGGACATTATGGGAAAAGGTGGAATTAGTAAGAGAATGTTGCGCTTTGCCAATTCTTTGGTGGGGCCATTGACCGGGGGACTCGCTGTGACTGGGGTTATTTCTAGTGCAATGTTTGGAACTATTTGCGGATCTGCACCAGCTACGGCGGCTTCAATTGGAAGCATTATTGCCCCTGATATGTTGAAACATGGTTACATAAAACGTTTTACCGGGTCTATTATCGCTGCTGCAGGATTATTGGGCATTATTATTCCGCCCAGTATTGTTATGGTCAATTATGGAGCGACGGCTGGTGTATCCATTGGGAAACTATTTATAGGCGGAATAATCCCCGGTATTATGGCAGCTCTAGGATTGTCGTTATTTTCAGTATATCAAGCAAAGAAAAAAGGATATGGCCTTATTCATGGTCAAAAGCAAAAATATGACTGGAAAGAAATCGTTGAGTCTTTTAAGGGCGCTATCTTACCGTTAACCACTCCACTTTTTATTTTAGGCAGTATCATGTTTGGCATTGCAACCGCTACAGAAGCCGCCGTGATTTCAGTTGTATGGTCGGCGTTCTTGACTGTCTGTGTTTATCATGAGATGTCCATTAGGGAGCTATGTACCGTTATAACAAATGGAGCGGGAAAAGCCGGACAGATCATTGGGATGATGGCGTCTTCAGCAGCATTTGGATATGCCTTGACAGTAGAAAAAGTACCGGCCTTGATGGCACGCTTCTTTGTTCAATATGTGGATAATGTAGCCATTTTTTTCTTAATCACGTTCTTGATTGTATTGGTCTTAGGCTGTTTCTTGGAGGTAATTGCTATCATTGTTCTAGTGACACCTATCTTACTTCCTGTAGCTCTAGCAATGCATGTAGATCCGATTCATTTTGGAATGTTCATGTGCCTTACTCTCTGCTTAGGCGGGTTAACACCCCCGGTGGGGCTTTGCCTGATTACGACATCTCAGTTAGTGGATGTACCAATTGAAGATATGTTCCCTGATTTGTTGTACTGCATTTTGATTTATTGCACCGTTATTGCACTGGTTGGATTGGTTCCTGGGTTATCAACGTATTTACCTAGTTTGATGGTGAAAGGTGTTTGAAAGAGGGCTATATGGGAAAGTTTGATAATCAGTTTGATTTTACATACGCATTGCCGGATAAGAGCTGCAATGCGCATCTACATATTCTGGATGCCGCCTATCTACCTAAAGGGAAAAAGCCCACGCGGTTAGGAGAAATTACAGAATATAAAAAAATTGCAGAACGGCTTCATTTGCAGCGCGCTGTCTTTGTGCAGCCTAAAGTTTACGGAACCAATAATGACTGCCTGCTACATGCTATTCAGGTATTTGGTAAAGAACGGAGTGTTGGAATTGCCGTGGTTAATGGAAATGTATCAGAGCAGGAACTAGTCCATCTGGACCAATCCGGAGTCCGTGGGTTACGCTTTAGTGTCTGGAACCCTCAAAATGCCGTGGTGTCCTTTGAAGACTGCTTACCGCTTAGCTATCGGATTAAGGAGCTGGAATGGAATATTCAGCTCCACATGGGAGCAACACAATTGTTAGAGAATGCGAATACGATTGAAAAACTTCCCTGCAAAGTGGTGATTGACCACATGGGAAGACTGGATACAGCTTTGGGGATAAAAGATCCTGCCTTTGCACAAATCTGTAAGTGGCTTGATAAAGGAAACTTCTGGGTAAAACTTAGTGGTCCTTATTTGAACACAAAAACTGGATATCCGTGGGAGGATGCTTCTAACGTAGCCCGGGCCTTTGTGAGATATGCTCCTGAAAGATTAGTATGGGGATCTGATTATCCACATCTGACCGAAAAAGAAGATATCCCTGAAGAAGTTTTCGTGAGGCAAATCTCTGAATGGATTGGGGAAAAATCTGCTCAGCAGAAAATACTAGTGGACAATCCGCAAGTCTTGTACGGATTCAAGTAAGGTCATATGAATAGAGCCGGTTAGACAACGATTACTGACGATTGTTTAGCCGGCTTATATCTTGTATGCCCTAGCTGGGCAAGCTTACCCAATGTCAAAGATGGAGTGGAAAAATGATGGCGTGAACTGTAAGCTATGAAACATGTGATAGGGGGAAATTCTGCTTCTTGATTCTTTTTTCGTTTTCAATAGATTATACAGTATAATAGGGCTAATTATCCAGGGGAGGGGTTTATGATGAGCCAAAAAGAAATTAAAGACTTTATGGAAACCAGCAGAGTTGATAAACCGGCTAGCCCGGAAGAATTCCGAGAGGCCGTTCTAGGAGCGTATAAAGACCGGACCCGGCAAGTATATTTTATTTGGAAAAAATTGAAAGAACTGTATCCGAAAGTCGACGCCAATCGAGTTATACGGGAAGAAAGCTGGGAATTTGGTTATTATCAGGGACAGCAGATTGCTAAGAAATATGGGGCAGAAGCTATCGGACCCAAGGAAGCTCTTTTGGGGCAAACTTCCAGGGGAGGTCTCCAAGTTTTTCAACAGGAGATAAAAGAACTGGAAGATGATAAAGCTGTAAAGCTTTTTCATCATTGTCCCCATGTGGAAGCACTGCAGGAACTGGGTTTATCTCCTAAAGAAATTAAAATGTTTTGCCGGGATATGCTAGGAGCTTGCGATTACGCAATCTGCGCTGCTTTTCCCCATGTGGAGATTGACTTTCCTACTACTATTGCCGATGGGGAGGGGAAAGGTTGTGCCATGACCATTACCAGAAAGCAGGTGAAGCAAAATGGCTGAAGAAAAAGTAAAGAAGAGTGTCCGAACTCCTACTTTTGCGGAGGCAATGACTCCTCTAATGGGAATGGTCCTTCTTCTCGGACTGGGATACGGTAAATTTGGCCTCCCAATTCAGGCTCTCCTGATTGTGGCAGCTTTTGTTGCAGCCGTTATTGCAAAACGTGTAGGGTATGGCTGGGAGGATATGATCGGCGGTATTAGTGATAAAATACATAGCAGCCTGGGCTCCTTATTTGTAATGGTTTGTGTAGGGGGAATGATTGCAAGCTGGATGGTTTCAGGTACAATACCACTGCTTATTTATTACGGTATCCAAATTATTAACCCGCATTATTTATATGTGACCGCTTTCTTCGTTTGTGCAGTGATATCTACTTTTACTGGGACATCGTTTGGATCCGCTGGAACCGCCGGCGTTGCTATTATGGGCGTTGCCATTGCCCAAGGATTGCCACTGGATATTACAGCTGGTGCGGTACTTTCAGGGGCCGTTTTTGGGGATAAGTTATCTCCGCTGTCCGATACTACGATCCTCGCTCCCATTGCAGCGGGAACAACATTGTACAAACATATTCGTAGTATGGTGTTTACTACTGGCGGGGCTTCCTTTGCTTGTATCTTGGTATATACATTTCTGGGGATGAATACCGAAGTAAGCACGTTGGCTGATTCTAAGCAAATTACGACTATGTTGACAAACCTGGAAACACTGTATAATTTAAGCCCAGTTTTATTGATTCCTCCGCTACTAGTTTTTGTAGGGGCTTATGCGAAGAAGCCCACCATCCCCATGCTTTTATTATCTTCTGCCATCGCAATGGCTATGGGGATTGCTATGCAGGGATTTTCCTTAAAGGTAGCACTCAATGCTTATGTTAAAGGTTTCAATGTATCCATGCTGCCTGCAGTAGCAGGGGGCTTTCAAACTGTAAAAGTGATTAATACCTTGTTAAATCGTGGAGGATTGATGGGGATGATGAGTACCGTCCTCTTGGTATTTTGTGCGTTTGCGTTTGCTGGCATTTTTAGTAAGGCTGGCTGCATTGAAGTAATCCTAGAAAAGGTAAAATCTTCTATTACGTCAGTCGGAAATTTGATTGCTGCCACCGTTGGTTCTACGTTATTTATGAGCATTGTAACAGGAAGCTCGTATCTAGCTATCTTGATCCCGGGGGATATGTTCCGAGATCTCTATAAAAAATTTAATATTGCCCCGAGAGTGCTTTCACGGACATTAGAAGATGCAGGAACTTGTGCTGTGCCGCTTGTGCCATGGTCGGTTGCGGGAACATATATGGCCACAACGCTAGGAGTTCCGACGACACAATATTTGCCGTATGCGGTCTTATGTTATGGGAGTATGGTTTTTGCATTACTCTATGGGTATACAGGATTATTTATCTTTAAAGATGATGAGATGCAATAGAGAAAATTAGAATCCTGATGTGGTCTGATGCGTGCACTTGTATATGGGGTGTACGCATCAAATATCATTTGGTTTTATAGACAACATCTATAAAATGTATCGAAGAATCAAATTGGACAAACTCATAGCAAAAAGTTATAATTAAATGAAAAATGAAACAAATTAATGGCTGAATGTGCGTGATTGTGTGGAGGTAAAGAACGGGGTGGGGTGATCCGCGAAATGGAAAAGTCAGAAAAAGCAAAATATTCTTTTGAGGAAGTTATAATGGGTATCTTACTGATTGGCATGTCCCTGATTCTCTTTGGACAGATCTTGATTCGCGTATTTACTGGACGTGCGCTAACTTGGGCCGAGGAATTGGCAAGATATTTTTATGTTTGGTCGGTATTTTTGAGCATTGGATGCACGATTGCTAACGGAAGCATTCTAAAGGTAGACCTTCTGCTTAATCTTTTTCCTGCAAAAGCGCGGAACTTGATTTATATTGTGTTAGACGCCTTAAATGTAGCTCTGTATGGCTTCTTGGCTTATCATGCTGTTTCTGTGGTTAGCCGGGTGGAACTGGGGCACCAATTATCTCCTGCTATGGAGATTCCCATGTATATTGTTTATTATATTGTTCCCATTGGTTTTGCAATCACAAGTCTGCGTAGCTTGCAGCAAATTTATCTACGAGTGACGGGAAAAGTCATTCCTTCTGCTTCATCAGAAAAATGTGAATGTCAATGAAAAAGTGAACCACTCGCTGATGAATTTTTGAGCCACT
>DXYB01000051.1 GCA_019416065.1 Acidaminococcus sp.
ACCAGAAAAGGATGAATTTGGGGTCCTCCCCAACATTTGACAAAGAACCAAAAAACACGGCTATAGAAAATATTTTCTATAGCCGTGTTTTCATTAGTTATTCTGTCGCCTGCACGGGACTCTCAACATTCGTTTCAGCATCAGAAACAACTGGCTCTGCTACCACCTCACGGGGACGGCGCAGTTTCAGCTGGATACTACGGTATTTAGGCATACCGGTTCCTGCCGGAATCAGTTTACCGATAATAACGTTTTCTTTCAGGCCCAGCAGCGGATCCACCTTGCCTTTAATGGCAGCGTCAGTCAGATTCCGTGTGGTTTCCTGGAAGGAGGCTGCAGACAGGAAAGAGTCCGTAGCCAGTGCCGCCTTGGTAATCCCCAATAGGATGGGATGCCCGGTAGCAACTTGCTTACCTTCCGCCAGGGCTTCATCGTTTTCATCTTCAAACTGGGCAATATCTACCACAGAACCAGGCAGCATATTGGTGTCACCAGCATCATCAATGCGATACTTCCGCATCATTTGCCGTACCATCACTTCTACGTGCTTGTCGTTGATATCCACGCCCTGGTCTTTGTAGGCGCTAAGCACCTGCTGCACCAGGTAGTGCCGGGTAGCGGCAGGACCGGAAATTCGCATAATATCATGGGGATTCAGAGAACCTGTGGTCAGGCGGTCGCCCACTTCCACTTTGTCTCCATCCACAACTGCCAGCTTAGCATCAAAAGGAATATGGTAGGACTCATCAGAGCCATCTTCTTTGTGGATCACCACAAAGCGTCCATCTTCTTTGTTTTGGATTTCCACCTCGCCAGCAAATTCAGTCAGGATACCAGGATGTTTCGGTTTTCTTGCTTCAAACAGTTCTTCTACACGGGGTAAGCCCTGGGTGATATCGTCAGCACCAGCAACGCCGCCTGTATGGAAGGTCCGCATGGTCAGCTGGGTACCGGGTTCCCCGATAGCCTGAGCAGCCACGGTACCAACGGCTTCGCCGATTTCCACTTTTTTGGCGGTAGCCAGGTTCCGTCCATAGCAGGCCCGGCATACACCATAGTGGGATTTGCAGGTCAATACGGAACGGATCTTGACTTTTTCCTTCATCTCGGCAATCACATCGGCCATATCTTCTGTGATATAGTCGTTCAGATGGTACACCACGGTGCCATCTTTGTCCTTAATGTCTTCAGCAAGCACACGGCCCACCAGCCGATCCCGCAACGTTTCCAGCACGCGGCTGCCGTTTGTGATGGCTTCTACATAGACGCCATCCACTTCGTTATTGCGGATTTTCAGCTCTTTTACCGTGCCATCTTGCAGCACAGCCTCGATTTTGTCAGCGGTGAAGGATTCACCTTTTTTAACCAGGATGTCTCCCTGTTCATTGACAATATCTTCTTCCACTTCTTTATTTAGGAAGTGATGGGTCATATGTTCCCGGAAGGCTTCCTTGACTTTATCCTCGCTCACGTTGATCGTAAGCGTTTCTGGTTCTTCGCCGCTGTCTTCATTGGCAGGATACAGACTGATTTCCAAAATGCGAGCCTTCATCAGACGGTCAAACACTTCGTCCGTCACCTGGGTATCTGCTTCTGCCAGAATGGATCCATCCACCGGATTCATCACCGAGCTGGCCAAGGTACGACCTACCGTATATTCCTTCAGCTTGTATTGGCTGCTTCCCAGTACGCTCCGGCAGAACCGGGACCGCTCCCGCATAAGGTTCATACCCGTTACGTCACAGTCTTCATCCCGCACAATCACGTCTTGCGCCACGTCCACCAGACGCCGGGTCAAATACCCGGAGTCAGCCGTCCGCAGTGCCGTATCGGTTAACCCTTTTCGGGCGCCGTGAGAAGAAACGAAGTATTCCAGAATGGTCAGCCCTTCGCGGAAGTTGGATTTGATAGGCCGTTCGATAATTTTACCGGACGGATCTGCCATCAATCCACGCATACCAGCCAGCTGACGCATCTGCTGTACGTTACCACGGGCCCCGGAGTTAGCCATCATATAGATCGGGTTAAAGGCGTCCATGGTATGTTCCATCAACGCCTTTGCCACGTCTTCTGTGGCTTTGTTCCAGATATCAATAACTTTCTTATAGCGTTCTTCGTCGCTCATGAGGCCCCGATTAAAGATACGTTGCACCTTGTTAACTTCTTGTTCGGCGGCATCCAGGATTTCTTGTTTTTCCTTAGGAATCTTGATATCGCTGACGGCAATGGATAGCCCAGACTTGCAAGCGTTATCATAGCCCAGTTTTTTTACGATATCCAGAACTCTGGCTGTGCCAAAGTTGCCAAAGAGTTTATGGGCTTTGGCAACCAAATGGCCCAGTTCTTTTTTATCAATCAGTTTACCCAGTAGCCAGGTACCGTCTTTTTGCTTAGCATAGTACCGCATTTCCAGTGGCAGTTCACTGTTATAGATGATATTACCGATCGAAGTGGTCACTAGGCTCTTGCCCTCATTGGAGGGTTCGGGGTAAATCTCGCTGTTGGGCACCTGTACCTGAATCCGTGCTTGCAAGTCAATGATATGGTTAAAGTACGCCAAACGGGCTTCGTCAAAGCTGATAAAGCGGCGTCCTTCACCTTTGGCACCTTCCCGGAAAATGGTCAGGTAATAAGCGCCCAGCACCATATCCTGGGTGGGAACCGTGATGGGTTTTCCATCTTTCGGTGCCAGAATATTATTGATACTCATCATCAGCACGCGGGCTTCTGCCTGGGCTTCTGCGGAAAGCGGCAGATGGATAGCCATCTGGTCGCCATCGAAGTCAGCGTTAAAGGGGGTACAAGCCAGCGGATGCAGCTTGATAGCCCGGCCTTCGGACAGAATCGGTTCAAAGGCTTGAATCCCCAATCTGTGCAGCGTCGGGGCACGGTTTAGTAGTACAGGATGTTCTTTGATGACATCTTCCAAAACGTCCCATACCACGTTGGTGGCCCGTTCCACCATCCGCTTGGCACTCTTAATATTGGTGGCAGCACCGGTTTCCACCAGGCGCTTCATCACAAATGGTTTAAACAGCTCCAGGGCCATTTCTTTTGGCAGACCGCACTGGTGCATTTTCATTTCCGGACCGACCACGATTACGCTACGCCCGGAGTAGTCCACCCGTTTGCCCAACAGGTTTTGGCGGAAACGACCTTGCTTGCCCTTTAGCATATCAGACAGAGATTTCAGGGGACGGGTGCCAGGACCCGTAACAGCACGACCACGACGACCGTTATCAATCAGGGCATCCACGGCTTCCTGGAGCATCCGTTTTTCATTGCGCACAATGATGTCCGGCGCTTCCAGTTCCTGTAATCTCTTTAACCGATTGTTCCGGTTGATAACCCGGCGGTACAGATCATTCAGGTCACTGGTGGCAAAACGACCGCCATCCAGCTGCACCATAGGGCGCAGGTCAGGAGGAATCACAGGAATTACATCCATGACCATCCATTCCGGTTTATTGCCGCTCTTTAGGAACGCTTCGCACACGTCCAGCCGGCGGACAATATTCCGTCTTTTTTGCAGGCTGGTCTCGCTTTTCAGTGCAGCCCGCAATTCTTTGGTCAGCTCTTCCACGTTGATCTCATGGAGCAGTTCCTTGATGGCTTCTGCACCCATGCCAACCCGGAACGTATCCCCATATTCGTCCAGTTTTTCCTGGTATTCCGCTTCCGTGAGCAGCTGTTTTTTAGTCAGGTTGGTGTCGCCTGGATCCAGGACAATGTAGCTGGCAAAGTAGAGAACTTTTTCCAGAGCTCTTTGCCCAATATCCAAAATGGCACCCATCCGGCAGGGAATCCCCTTAAAATACCAGATATGGGACACAGGGGCGGCTAGTTCAATGGACCCCATGCGATCGCGACGCACCTTGGAGCGGGTAACTTCCACGCCGCATTTATCACACACAACCCCTTTATACCGAATCCGTTTATACTTACCGCAATGGCATTCCCAGTCTTTGGTCGGCCCAAAGATCCGCTCGCAGAACAACCCATCCCGTTCCGGCTTTAAGGTCCTGTAGTTGATGGTTTCCGGTTTCGTGACTTCCCCGTGGGACCAGGCCCTGATCTTTTCGGGAGATGCCAAACCAATCCGCATTGAATGAAATCTATTTACATCCAGCAAGAGCACTCACTCCTTCCTACTCTGCGTCAGATCCGTCGTCGTCATTCTGGTCGTCCATGCTCATGTTCCCGATATCGGCAATGACATCAAAATCGCTGTCATCCGGCTGATCTTCATCCGGACTAATCTCTTCTTCATCGCTATTGGGGGAAGTTTCATGGCTGTCTCCCATATTGGCAGGGGCTAGTCCGTTTTTATGGGACATATCCATATCCAGTTCTCTTGCGATATCCCCCATTCCGATATCTTCGTCTTCATCGTCCAGGTCAATTTCTTCATCATCATCGTCCAGGACTTGTACATCCAGCCCAATGGCCTGCATTTCCTTGACCAACACCTTAAAGGATTCAGGAACACCCGGTTCCGGAATATTTTCTCCTTTGACAATGGCTTCGTAGGCCTTCACACGGCCCACCACGTCATCAGATTTTACGGTCAGGATTTCCTGCAAGGTATAGGCAGCCCCATAACCTTCCAGGGCCCACACTTCCATTTCACCGAAACGCTGTCCACCGAACTGGGCTTTACCCCCTAACGGCTGCTGGGTCACCAGGGAGTACGGACCCGTCGAACGGGCATGGATCTTATCGGCGACCAAATGGTGCAGTTTCAGATAGTAGATACAGCCCACAGTTACCGGGTTGTCAAACGGTTCTCCGGTACGTCCATCGTACAGGATGGTCTTGCCGCTAGGATCCACACCAGCCAGTTTCAGAGTTTTTTCCATATCATCCTGACGGGCAGAGTCAAATACCGGTACAGCCACAGGTACAGCGTGTTCCACTGTTTCCGGCATGCCATATTGATCCACATCATAACCAGCTTCTTTTAGTTCATCCGCCAGCGTAGGATCCCCGGATTCAATCCGGCTACCCAAACTGCAGGCAGCCCAGCCCAAATGGGCTTCCAAAATCTGCCCAATATTCATACGGCTTGGCACACCCAGAGGATTCAGCACGATTTGTACAGGTTCCCCATTGGGCAAAAACGGCATATCCTCTCGCGGCAGGATGCGGGACACGACGCCTTTGTTACCATGACGGCCGGCCATCTTATCCCCTTCGCTGATTTTCCGTTTTTGAACAATATTGACCCGCACTTGTTTATTCACACCGGGTGGCAGTTCATCCCCATTTTCCCGGGTAAAGATCCGCACGCTGTCAATGATTCCGTGTTCCCCGTGAGGTACGCGCAGGGAGCTGTCCCGCACTTCTCTTGCTTTTTCAGCAAAGATGGCACGAATCAGCCGCTCTTCTGCGGATAGTTCCGTTTCTCCTTTCGGAGTGACTTTGCCCACCAGGATATCGCCAGGGCGCACTTCCGCCCCAATGCGAATAATTCCCTCTTCATCCAGGTCTTTCAGCGCGTCTTCCGAAACGTTAGGAATATCCCGGGTAATTTCTTCCGGTCCCAGTTTGGTATCACGGGCATCGCAGTTATATTCTTCAATATGGATGGAAGTAAAGGCATCGTCCTTTACCAGGTCTTCAGACAAAAGTACAGCGTCTTCGTAGTTATAGCCTTCCCAAGGCATATACGCCGCAATGGCATTGCGTCCCAGTGCCAGTTCCCCATGATCTGTCGCCGGGCCATCGGCCAGAGCCTGCCCTTCTGTCACCTTATCCCCTTTGCAAACAATAGGCCGCTGGTTGATGCAGGTGCTCTGGTTGGAGCGTTTGAATTTCAGCACATTATATTCGTCAATGCCTTGTCCATCATCCCGTGTCACGAGGATTTTATCTCCGCTGACATATTTCACGGTCCCAGCATGTTTTGCAAGGATGCACACACCGGAGTCCATGGCTACTTTATATTCCATGCCGGTGCCCACCACAGGAGCCTTGGGGTTCAATAGCGGCACGGCCTGCCGCTGCATATTTGCCCCCATCAGGGCACGGTTGGCGTCATCGTTTTCCAGGAAAGGAATCAGTTCTGCTGCAATGGACAATACCTGTTTCGGGTCAACGTCCATAAAATCCGCCCCTTTGGGAGGGATGGACAATACGTCGTCTTTTCTCCGGCAGGTAATATGGTCGTTCACAAAATAATTGTCGTCTGTCAACGGTTCGTTAGCCTGGGCAATGACATATTTATCTTCTTCATCGGCGGTCATGTACACAATTTCATTGGTTACACGTCCGGTTTCCTTATCTACCCGGCGATACGGGGTTTCAATGAAGCCATAGCGGTTAACGACTCCATAAGCCGCTAGAGACCCAATCAGACCGATGTTAGGTCCTTCAGGGGTTTCAATTGGACAAATCCGCCCATAGTGAGAGTTATGTACGTCGCGGACTTCAAATCCAGCCCGTTCACGGGATAGTCCCCCAGGTCCCAAGGCAGAAAGACGCCGTTTATGGGTCAGTTCCGCCAGAGGGTTGTTCTGGTCCATGAACTGGGACAACTGGCTGCTGCCGAAAAATTCTTTGACGGCGGCCACAACCGGACGAATATTGATGAGAGCCTGGGGCGTGATCACATCCGCGTCCTGCAGTGTCATCCGTTCCCGGATCACCCGTTCCATACGGGACAAGCCGATCCGGAACTGGTTCTGCAGCAGTTCCCCTACACAGCGAACCCGCCGATTCCCCAAATGATCAATATCATCCTTGCCTTCCATCCCATCAATGACATTCAAGAGATAGGCAAAAGAGGCAATCACGTCAGCCGGAGTAATCGTCCGCACTGCCGCATCAATGTCTTTGGTAACCACAATATGTTCCGGTTGTTCCCGGTATTCCACCCAGGCATCTGCATAGCCGGCATTCCGGTAAATCCCGCTTTGTTCCAGTTTGTCAATCTCGGCATCGCCGATCACGGTACCAGCAGGCAGCACCACATCGCCCTGGGTCCCATCCTCATTGACAAAAGCAATGGGACTGGTGAGTTTTTTGCCCAGAAGGCGGAAACGCCAGCCTAGTTTTTTATTGATTTTGTAGCGTCCAACACTAGCCAGATCATACCGCCGGTTATCGGAGAAAATATTTTTAATTAACTGGGCCGCATTTTCCAGGTTGGCAGGTTCACCAGGACGGAGTTTCCGGTAAATCTCCAGCATGGCATCGTCTTCGTTGCGGGTAGTATCCTTTGCCAAAGTTGCCGTAAGGAAGGGATGTTCCCCAAACGCCCGGATAATGTCATCGTTGGTAGGTAATCCCATGACACGCAGTAGTGCCGTAGCCGGCAGCTTCCGTGTCCGGTCCACACGGGCATAAATAATATCATTGAGATCCGTTTCGTATTCGATCCAGGCACCACGGTTTGGAATCACCGTTGTCCCATAGAGAAATTTCCCCATAGAATCCTGGTCCTTGGCATAATACACTCCGGGAGACCGCACCAATTGGCTGACGATAACCCGTTCTGCGCCGTTAATGACGAAGGTCCCGGTGTCGGTCATCAGCGGGAAATCTCCCATGAATACAGTGGATTCCTTGATTTCACCGGTATCTTTGTACAAAAGACGCACGTCCACGTTCAAAGGTGCCGCATAGGTAGCATCTTTTTCTTTGCAGGTCTCAATATCGTATTTAGGATCCCCGATGGTGAAGTTTTCAAAGCTAAGTTCCAGGTTGTCCGTAAAATCCTTAATGGGGGAAACATCCTGAAACACATCGTGCAGCCCTTCTCTGATAAACCATTCGTAGGATTTTCTCTGCAGGTCAATCAAATGAGGCATCTTCAAAACTTCTTTGATCCGAGCATAACTGTACCGCTTGCGGTCGCCATGTTGAACCGGCTTGAACATGTGGTCTCTCACTCCTTTTCTACAAGCAGGGAAGGTTGGACTTCCCTTTTTTAAACAAGCAAAAAAAACAAGGCAATCAACCTATGTATTGATCAGCCTTGTATTATGTAACGTCGTGTCTCAGCATTGCGTGCCCCTCTCGTATTCATGAGCAGGAACGCGATGTCCAACCACTGAGCACTCGCGAAACCTTTACTTTTCTGCTTTCAGCAAACTTCATGGACAATAATTATACTATACTGTAGGGGAAATTGAAGTGTGCTTTTGTAAACTCTTTGTGAATTTTACAATTAGGTCGCAACGCCATCTTACTAGATAACTCATGGAGACGGCCTATAGTCAACTTCCTTTTGGATTTCAAACATAATCTTTGTAAGAGCTTGAACAGCTTTGCTTTTATAATTATTTTGGGGATACACCAAAAATAAGTCCACATAATACCCCGCGTCTCCCAAAGATAAAAGCGCAACATCGGTACTGTGTGTATTACATGATCGGTAAGTGAGCGCCAATCCTACTCCATGGGCAGCAAGGGCAGCAGCAAAATAAGCATGTAGATTGCGGCTGATAATATGAGGCCGCTTTTTACTTTTCGCAAATTCCTTTGTTGCAATCTGCCCAAGAATAGTATTGCTCTTTCCAAGAAGAAAGCCATAATTCATCACAGAATCAAATGTGACATAAGGAAAATTCTTATTATGGGTGGAGGTATGCGCTTCCTGAAGAATCGGATGTTCTTTATTGGCAATAACGACCACCTCATCCTGTATAAAGGGAACATATTCTACCTTCATCAGATTCGAATTACTCGCGGTCAACGCCATATCCAATTTTCCTGTTGCAATCAATTTTTCAAGCGCCAAACTGTTGTCTTCAATGATTTCCAAATCTATCGCAGGGTGCAGTTCATTAAATCTTTTGAGAATGGGAGGAAATAATCCCGCTCCTCGATAGGGGCTAATGCCAAAAAGGATTCGTCCAGCATTCAACGCCTCTATATCATGCAATTTATTTTGCATACGATGGTAATCTGCCAGCATATGCCTAGCATATTGCAAAAGCTCTGCCCCGGCATAAGTCGGACGAATTCCCCTTCCCATACGGATGAACAGCTGACTGCCAATTTCCT
Source organism: Acidaminococcus sp. (assembly GCA_019416065.1). Taxonomy (GTDB): domain Bacteria; phylum Bacillota; class Negativicutes; order Acidaminococcales; family Acidaminococcaceae; genus Acidaminococcus. Next base: position 9,010 of record DXYB01000051.1, read on the forward strand.
TTTCAAACTTATTCAGGAATTGACTTAACGTAGGTTGCGCAATATAAAGGCGTTCTGCAGCTTTCGAAATGCTTCTTTCCTCAGCAATCACCACCAGGTACATGAGATCTCTCGTATCCATTTACTTCTCCTGCGAAATGACTGGTTCAGATTGAACAGTAGTAAAAACCTGACTCTTCTTATATTATACTACTAAAAAGCTTCATCCGTGTCACATAACAAAAACGCCAAGCAGTCCCGCTGTAATGACAGTGATAATACTCAGCACCCACATATAGGGCGCTGTAAATTTTAACTGGTCTTTCAGAGAAACGCCGGCCATACCGATCAACAACCAAGTTGTGGCATTATGAGGGGTTACCATAATACAGAAATCTTTACCAATCAACATGCTCATAGCAATATCATGCGCAAGAACACCAAATTTTTCTGCAACGCCGATGCATAGTGGCATAAATCCAAAGAAGAAAGAATCGGTGCCCAGCATCATACCAAAAGGCACGGACAAACATCCCATAACGGTAGCTAACTTCGGTCCTACAGCATTGGGCATAATCCCAATCAAAATGTTGGCCATTGCCTTCATCATCCCAGTTCCGTCCAAGACACCCAGAAAAACACCGGTAGTAAGAAGAATCATAGGCGTAAGGAGTGCTGCGGATGCATGCCGTTTTACCGCTCCTGCTTGGGCAGAAGAGCCGCGAAAGTTAATCATCAGCGCCGCTGCCAGTCCAATCATGAAAGCCCCATATAGAGGAATTTTGGTAAAGCACATTAAAAGAATAACTACAAGTGTCACAAACCAGTTCACCCAAACCAATTTAGGGCGCTTCAAGGTAGGATCTGCAGGGGCCTCATTATTAGCGTCCCCCATATCTTCGGACAACTCTGCTGCTTTACCAGTAGGGTGGAGTCCTGCGCCACGCTTTTTTTCTAAAAGGCCCAGATAGATGCAGAAAGCTGCAACAATCACTAACCCTACAGCCTGTAACGGGAGCAGTTCATGCCACAGGATTGCCGCATCTGTTTTCAGGATAATGGCGGTACGAGCCACAGGCCCTCCCCAAGGAGTCAGATTCATAATACTGATGGCGGCCGAAACAATTGCGCATAAAACAACGGGCCGTATATGTAATTGTTTATAGAGCGGCAGCATAGCAGGAACCGTAATCAGACAAGTTCCAGCCGTCGTACCATCCAGATGGGCAATAGTAGCAATAACGCCTGTAGCAAGTGTCACAAGAACAATGTTACTGCCTGCTTTTTTGGACAAAAAATTCATCAACGGATCAAACATGCCCACATCGTTCATCAAGCCAAAGTACACAATAGAGAACAAAAACAAAATAGCGGTGGTCATCGTGGTAGAAACGCCCTTTTTGATGAAAGCAAAAATTTCTGCCGGGCCGAATCCGCACAAAAGCGCAATCAGAATGGGAAAGGCAACAAAAATAGGAATGGCATTAATTTTGCTGGAAATTAAGCAGTATACAACCAATCCGATCAAAATAAAACCCGCAATACCTAGTAGCATAAAAGGCTCCCTTCTGCCTCTATCAAAGCGGCTTTCTTTTTTTCAACGCCATAATAAAATGAACTATCAAACAGCCTTTTTCTTTTTTCTATTGAAGTTAATCAGCGATCCCGCTTTCAAAATTTCCCGTTCTTCTGCATTTAAGTCTTGCATAAATAAAGTTATCTGCCGCGGGACAGGTCCCAAGATCCAAGCTTCAATATGCTGCAGGTCACCATCCAGAACCTGTTGGATATGAGGAACAAAAATATAATCTCCTACTTCAAAAACTGGCGTTTCTTTCATTTGAAACGGAATAACGCCCCAGTTAATCAGGTTGCTGCGATACCGCTTGGTAGCATATTCCACGCAAATATTGGCTATTCCCCCCAGCACTTTCTGACAGCTGGCTGCTTGTTCCCGCGCGGAACCATCTCCTGGCTTTACGGCATAAATCGTACTTCCAATTTCTACTTGTCCCCAAGTTAGATGCTCAGCTCCAGGCACCTGTTTCAGTTGTTGCCAAGCATTTTGTAGCGAAGCATCTGAAAATACCGTCCCTTTCTTACGAGATGTTTCCATGTTTTGCACAAGTTTCGCTCTACCCACATAAAAAGGATCTTTTTTACAGAAGGTGTAGTCAGCCAGTCGCAATGGATTGGAACGCAGCGCAGAAGTCTCCCCCGAGGGAATAAAATCGTCAGTGGATGTTACAGGGTCCATAATTTTCGTACAAACTCGTAACAGTAAATTTTCACCTAGCGGTTCCATTTCCGGCCAGTCTTTAATATTAGGCCCATATACCAATGGCTCTTCTTGTTTTATGTGATGGAATCCTTGATACACCCGGACTTTATAAATACTATCATCATATTCCGCTTCCGGGGCTTCATAATCATCTTCAAACGCTTCCGCAGAAGTCAGTACCCCATGGTTTCTAGCTGTGGCCGCAATAGAGCGAGCATCCATTAACGCCACAGCGGCCATTTGGTTTTCACCGGGTTGGGACCCTTCCCGATTAGGGAAGTTCCTTGTCGTATGCCGGATGGAAAAGCTATCGTTTGCGGGAGTATCCCCAGCACCAAAACACGGCCCGCAGAAACAAGGTTTAATAATAGCGCCCGCCGAGAGGAAAATATCTAGGGCTCCTTTATGCGCCAAGTCCATAGAAACAGGAACAGAAGAAGGGTAAATAGATAACTCAAAAACATCGTCTCCCACGGCACTACCCTTTAGAATATGGGCTGCAGCCATTAGATTCGTATAGGTTCCTCCGCTGCACCCAGCAATAATACCTTGCTGTACATGAAGTTTTCCCTTTTCCAGTTTATCCACTAAATGAAATTGTACCTCTGGGTTATGTGCGATATTTGCCGCTTCTTGTTCAATCGTGTGCAACAAATCAGCACCGCCTTCATTGACTTCATCAATCGTAAACGCATTGCTGGGATGGAAAGGCATGGCAATCATTGGTTTAATTGTAGAAAGGTCTACATAAACCATCCCATCGTAATAGGCGACATCATCCGGCTGCAGTTTAGCATAAGCTTCCGGACGCTTATGTATCTGCAAAAAGCGTTCTGTCCTCTCGTCAGTTGCCCAAATGGAACTGAGACAAGCAGTTTCCGTCGTCATAACATCCACACCGTTACGAAAGTCCATATTCAAGTTCGCAATACCAGGCCCTATAAATTCCATGACTTTGTTACGTACATAGCCCGTAGGAAAGACTGCTCTTTCAATGGCAAGCGCAACATCATGTGGTCCCACAGCCGGTCTTGGTTTCCCGGTTAAATAAACCGCAATGACTTTTGGGTACTCTATCTCATAATAATCTTCCAGCAGCTGTTTTACTAATTCTCCGCCACCTTCCCCCATCGCCATGGTTCCAAGTGCACCGTAACGCGTATGACTGTCTGATCCCAAAACCATTCTACCACATCCAGCCATGGTCTCTCTCATGTACTGATGCATTACAGCAACGTTGGGAGGGAGAAAAATCCCGCCATATTTTTTGGCACCAGATAGCCCAAAAACATGATCATCTGCTGATATGGTACCGCCTATTGCATGCAGAGAGTTATGGCAACTGCTAAGGACATAGGGTAAGGGAAATTTCTCCATACCGGATGCCTTTGCCGTTTGTATAATATTCACGTAGTTAACATCGTTAGAAATCATGGCATCATACTTGATTTTCAAATGCTGCATGTTTCCCGAATGATTATGAGCAGACAAGATCCGCCAGGCCATAGTGCCTTTTTTAGCGTCTTCTTTATTAACCCCCTGTTGCCGTTGAAAATCCGGACTTTCTTCAGGCACCACAGTCGTGTTATGAAGAAAGAAAACACCCTTTTCAGCCAATTGAACCATTACAACACGCCTCCTCAAAATAGCACTTGTTATGACTTTCCTCTGAAATTTTCTCTGTGTAAAAAACTTTTTGTCTTATCGTAATAAAAGAGAAACGAAGAAATTGAAGACTGCCGCACAAACAATGTAGGCTGGCAGCACTATAAAAAGCAGTTTGTGAAATAACTGTGTTCGTTCCTCCTCGTTGGAACACCCTCCTAAAATAAGGCTTCCATGAGAAGAAAAGGGAGAAATTGCACTGCTTTGGGATCCTAATACAATGCAGATAAAAAGTACCGCTGGATTGATTGCAAGACTTTCGCTTAACCCAGGAACAAGGGGAAATAATGCAGGACATACGACTCCGATGGTGGAAGAGAACGAGCTCATGAAAGAAGCTACAACACTAAAGACCACTGGCACCAAAATGACAGGAATATTGTAGCCGATCCATGCCGCCAGATATTTAATAACGCCCGCCTTAATTGCCACCTGAATAAGCATTCCCATACCGCAAATCATAATAATCGTATTCCAGGGAACACGGCTAATGATTTCTTTTTGAGGGGCCAGTTTTAGAAATAAGGCAATGACAGAGAAGACTATGGCGACTAGTCCTACATCAGTATGATTGTTCAACATTGTGATCAACTTATTTTGCGGGGCACTTATATGGAGCACAGGAAATACAAGCACGGTAATCAGCATAAGCAACATCAACCAGAGATTAATTTTTTGTTGCTGCGTTAGTGGTTCTGGGATTTCCTGAGAAACATGTTCACGAACTAATTGGCGAGAATTGGTCACATACCGGAAAAGCGTAATAACAATCAGCGCAAAACAAAGGCTACCAATAAAGATCGTACCTGAAATAATAAATGGATCAATAGAGGGCGTATTGGTCACTTCACGAATCAACCCCTGGTAAACAACACCCAGATTGCTTGTCATAAAGTTTCCTCCAACCAGTGCACCACTATTGATAGCAACGGCCCCAACCATGGGATCCATTTTAGCATCATGACAAATTATCAATGTCAGTGAAGCCATAATGGCTAGCACAGTAAAAGACCCTGCCCCAATGTATGTGATAAGCTAAAAATACCCAAAATCATCATTAAAAATCCCCATTTTCAT
>DXYB01000052.1 GCA_019416065.1 Acidaminococcus sp.
ATTTTTCTACCGCTTCGGTTAGTGCCTGTTCTTTTACTGCATGGCGACGGTTTAGAATCTGCTTTGTCTTTACGGTAATGGTATCTCCGTAGATCCGTCCCCCGGCTTCATTGGTCAGGGTATTTCCCTGTATAGCAGCAGTATGGTCTGCAGACAATAGGCCTGTGTTGTGAATAGTTTCTCCCTGAACCGATAGATTCTGCCCACTACTTTCCCCTGTGTTATTTATGGTCTTATGGAAGTGAAGCTGCAAGTCCTTACCGGCAAAGATTTGGCCTGTATTTTCCAGATTCTCTGCTTGCAGCGTCACGTCTTTCCCGCCGATAACGGTATGTTTCACATGGAGATTGCCGTTATTATCCAAGACGATATCTCCTGTGGCCTGGATTTTGCCGTCCAGATTTACACCCAGTCCTTTTTCCGTTCCCACCAGATATATACTATCGGCGTACATGCCGCCTACGGCTGCCACATCAAGGGCAACTTCAGGCTTTACAGATTCTTGCAAGGACGCAGTGTCATCTTCTAAAGGTTTTGCCTGCAACGTATGGGAATCTATCTGGTTTTTACCCGTAATAACTTGCAGCTTGTTAGCCCAGATGCCAGCGTTGATCCGGGCGGCACGGGATAGTATCGCCACGCTATCCGTCTGCCGGGCATCCAAGCCTTTTCCTTCTACCCTAACCATTCCGTGGTCTATGGTAAAGTGATTCATATTTCCATTTGGATCAAAATAAGGTTTCCCAGCCGCCAGAATGACTCTGGATGTGTTAATAAATCCTCCGCCATTTACGGTAATACCATTGGGGTTTGCTAGTATAACCTGGGCGCGATTTCCAGCCACTTCCAAAAAGCCATTGAGGTTAGAAAGGTTGTGGCTTGTCACCTCATTTAAAATGACATTGGCAGCTCCCCGGTTTAAATTAGGGTTTCCCTGTACGTACCCAGCCAGCTGCGTCTTGGAAAACTGAAACGAGTTATTTAAAATCGCTCCTTCTGCAGGAACAGTAAAGTTCTGGTACTGGTTGTGAGACAGTCCGTTTCCATTGGGTGGTGCAATTTGAACTAAGGGCAAGCCATTTTTTGTCTCTTGTACAAGGGGACGGCGCTCTGCGGATGCATTGGGATCAGCTTGAATAGGATTCGCCCATACCTTCCAGGGACAAGCGGTTACTCCTGCTACGAGGCAGGCTATAATAGCTCTTGCTTTTTTCTTATTCATCTGTCCCGCTTCCTTTCGTATCCTACTCGGCTGCCTTAAAGGCATAAAAATACCCTATCTGCAATACAAACCGTAGGACTCCGGAAGAAACGTCCTGTTCCGGGATCACTACACGGGTCGTGGTATATCCTTTTTTCAGCAGCGCCTCGTTGAGTTTTCGTGCCAGCTGATTAATGGCATTACCATCCATTGTTGTATGCAAATAGGGTTTTGTTATTTTATGCAGCCATCGAAAATCTTCTGTATCCATTGTTATCTGGATCTTATTGATGGGAAAAGACGGGGAATGATCCCGAATGGGGAAAACAGGCAAACTCTGCTCTTCTTCCACGTTTTTTTCAGCTGCTTTCAATCGCTGCTGCAGCATAGCGTCTTCCTGCCGTGCCTGCTGCAATTGTTCTGTTTGTAGAGGTGAAATGGGAGCGGCCTGGACAATTGGGGAAGCAAAAAGCAACGTCATGCAACTTATCACTGCAAGAGCCACCGTCCTCATCCTGCCAGACCCTCCATTCTTATTATTTTTATCTACGCCTCCATTATATAGAATCATTATTAAAATGGCAATATAATTAATACTGTAGACTTTTTTGTATTTCATGGCCTGAAAGGGCCGTATTGGTTATCTTTGCCCCATCCCTTACACAATAGCAAATAGAGATAGAACGCCATATTGACAAGAGGGACAAAAAACAGCACCGCCCACCAGCCTGGCTGATTCAGGTCGTGCAACCGGCGTACGGTAAGGCTTACGGCACAAATGGCCCATAAAATCCAAAAGCCCAGCCACAACCCCAAAAGGACAATGGCTCCTACGGCACTTTCAAAAAATGTAAACGTCCACAGGCAAAAAGCAAATCCCAGGAGCAGACAAAACAGCCCAGCCAGCAAAATAGCACCGCGGAGAGCCAGTTCTACCCGTCCCAGACGTCCTGCAAAGCTGCAATATAAATGCAGTAGTTCTGCCCAGTTCCTAGGAACCTGCCGGGCAAAAAACTGTCGCTCCATCCAGCCATAGGCCGTAACTTTTTGTTCCGGTGCCGCTGTACCCTTGACCACCTTCACGCTTCCTCCTTTTTCTCTCCCCATCCACAAAATGGATTATTGATTTTCATTATATCTACTTTAGCGGGTAATTTCAATCTGGAATCGCCCAAAGAAAAAACCTCCTGCCATACTGGCAGAAGGTTTTTTCTTGAAAGGAAGTTGTTTATGATGATTTGATGGGGAAGATGTAGCAAGGAGGGGTAATCCCTGCTACTGAAGACAGTATACCGAAGAACTATGTCAAAGGAAGGGCGCGATTGTAAATTGTTTATGAACTTGACTGCCTAGTCAGCTAGGCCAAAATATTCATAGACAGACTGCATCTGGGCCTTGGCATTTTCTGGGGAAAGTCCGGCTTTTTCACTCATAAAAAGAATCCCTTTCAACTGTTCTTTCAGGAACCGGTTGAAAATATCCCGGTCCAGGGACAGGTTATCCCCTTCTACTTTATCGCTTTTGCAAAAGAGCATCACTAAAAGCTTCAGTGTCTCCCCTTCTTTCTCCGCCAGATAGAAGAGAAAAGGAAACTGCGCCCCTAAGTCCCTGATAAACTGCACTGCCTTTGTATTTTCCCACAGGCTATCCCCACAATCTGTGGCAAAGGATAACTTCCAGTGACCACAAAATTTCTTTCCATAAGCGGGGTGCGTTCCTACATAGGCCAAAAGGGCAAAATAAGCAGCTGTTTTTTCTGCGTTATCCAAATCTTCCTGACGGAGCTGAAACACCAGCTGCCTATTCGTATCCAGAATCTTTTTGATTGCTACTTCTTCCATCTCTACCGCTCCCGCACCAGAATTGACCACTGTCCTTGTAATTTTACTTTTTTCCAGGTTCCGGGCCAGGTTTGTGTCAGATCTGGCAGTTTTTGTTTGGTGTGGGTATCCACCAACACTATGGCCTGTCCTTTTGTTTTATACAAGTCACCATAGGTGGTCCAGGGCATGATATTTTTTACGGCCCAGCTGCCATCCCGTGGTTTAAAGTCCTCTACCCGGTCATCCGGAACCAAAAAGGTCAGTGTCCGCCCGGTATAAAACACAGTGGAGGTAGGATAGCCGCCGCCTTGCACATAAATCGGAACATTTTCCGGCAATGTTCTAGTAATCACTGCAGCCGCTGCCTTGCCGGAAACATCGGCCATTAGTGGTTTGGCCAAAAGATCCAGGCTACAAATATGAAAGGCTATGGTCAGCAGCATAACGGTAGTAAAGATTTCCAAGCTACTCTTTCCTTTATAGTGATGGAAGGCCAACACCACCATGCACAGGAAATAGACCAGAAAGAAATACAATAACATGTCACTGCCAGGAAGTTTCAAGGTGGGTGCCCATTTTTTCATATTAAAGACAAATAGCGTCAACGCCCCATAAAAGAGCAGATTTCCGGCAAGCAGTCCTTTTACAGGCAGATTGCGGCCTCTTTTCCAAATATAGGCTCCCATCAGCACACAAAGTGGCAATAAAAGCGGATACGTATAGGTGATATATTTGGTGGCCATACAGGTAAAAAACAGAAAAATCACAGCAGCCCAGAGGAAAAGAAAACCTTCCCGCTGTGCGGGCAATTCCCAACGACCAGCTTTACGAAATACATGATAGACCAAGCCTGGGAATAACCCAATCCACGCATAGGCATTAAGCAGGTTCACTGCCACATAATACCAGGGCACATTGTACTGGGGGTGTTCTGCCACCGTAGCCCGAAAAACATTCTGGGTTCCCAAAAAACTTTGGAGGAAATCCGGATGGAGCTGGGCCATCGTGATATACCAGGGGGCTACAATGAGAAGAAAAAGAAGCAAACCGCTGCCCAGTTTGGCCCGGCGCAGGGAGCGCCAATCTCGCCGCCACAGTCGGAACAAAACGATAATAAGGCCCGGCAGCAAAAAGCCAATAGGTCCTTTGGTCAAGGTAGCAAGCCCTGCCAGCGCATAGGACGCATAATAGTAATTCTTGTTTTTCCCGCTATAGGCCAGATAATAAAATACCAGTACCCCATTCATAAAGAAAAACAGCATGCCGTCTGTGAGGACGCTTTTGGAAATGGTAAAAAACTCTATGGTCATAAGCAACAAGGCGCCGCTAAAAAGCCCCACCTCGCTGGAATACAGTTTTTTACCTGTCCAAACCGTGAGCCCCAGGCCCAATAACCCAAACAAAGAAGGAAAAAACCGGGCCCCAAATTCCGAAAAGCCGAAAAGCTTAAATCCCAGGGCGATCATCCAGTAGGAAAAAATCGGTTTATCAAACCAATACTTTCCGTAGATCTGCGGGGAGATCCAGTCCCCGCTCAAAAGCATCTCTTTGGCCGAAAGGGAATAATTTCCCTCCACACTATCTGTAATCGGCAGGGAACCATTAAAAACAAACAGTAAAAAAATGGCTGTCAGCCAAAAAAACAGCCAGTAGCGTTTTCTCATATATAACCCTCCAATATAAAACTCTAAGGGTATTTTACAATAGTTGTTCCTGTTTGCCAACACTTTCCCCCGTGCCGGAATTTTAAAAAATGATCATTTGTTGTAACCGGGGTTACAACAAGCCAAGTATCCGATCCGAAAAGACAGTTTTTTCTTGACACAATGAGAAAAATACGCTATTCTTTTGTCACTTTACAATAAAGTATTCACCAGGTGTAGCAAAGGAGCAAAGTAGCATGGGAAAAGTAGTTACGGTTAAAAATGTAAAATTCGGAGAGGGAATCCCCAAGATTGCCATTCCTATTTCTGATACGGATTTTCCTGGAATTCGAAAATCCGTCAATCTGGTCATGAATTCGCCTTGTGACTTGATTGAATGGCGGGCAGATTTTTATGACCACGTAGACGATCCGGAAGTGCGGATCAAGCCGCTAACCCTGTTTCGCAACCAGTTGTGGAACCTGCCGGTACTTTTTACTATCCGTACCAGCGTAGAAGGCGGCATGATGGAAATTGAAACCAAGCCTTACACCAATCTGCTATTGGCAGTGATCGACAGCGGTCTGATTGATATGGTGGACGTGGAGCTGTCCCGCGGGGATGAAGTAGTACGCTCCATTGTCAAGGCTGCCCACGATGCCGGTGTCAAAGTGGTAGGCAGCCGCCATAATTTCCGCAGCACGCCGGAAAAAGATATTATTATCAGGAGCTTGGTACGTATGCAGGAACTGGGCTGCGATCTGGTCAAATACGCTGTAACACCCCAAAACGAACGGGACGTACTAAGCCTATTGGACGCTACCCTTACCATGAAAGAAGAACACAACGATACACCGTGCCTTACCATGAGCATGGGACACATGGGGGTGGTCAGCCGGATCTGCGGCCAGGTCTTTGGTTCCTGCATCACCTTTGGCACCGCCGGTAAAGCGTCCGCACCGGGTCAGCTGCCAGCCAATGGCTTGTCCATCTTTTTAAAGAGCTTGTCCTGATACCATACAAAATACGCTACAACGGTCCGTTTCCCTAACGGAGAGCTATAGCGTATTTTTTTATTCCCCTTTTAACTTTTGAATCCCAGCTTCCAGCCCTTTGACAGTCAGTGGAAACATAGGGATCTCTTTTCCGATGGCAATGACCGTACTGTACTTATACTCCCAGAGTTTGGGATGAAGCGGGTTGAGCCAGACTACGGACGGGAATTTTTTATGCAGGGCTACCAGCCAATCCATCCCGGGCACTTTGTTTCCATGCAGATCGTCCACATTGCCGTCCACTTCCCACAATTCGGAAGGCCCCATTTCCGCATCCCCGATGATAACCACTTTAGTTTCCGGATCCCGGGCATTCCACACGCTGTGGGTTTTAATCCGATGTTCCCAGGCGCAATCCGGCGTGGTAAACAGGTAATCGTAAAAGAGATTATGGAAATAATAGATTTTCAGCTCCTTGAAGTGGGTATCTTCGTGCAGGGCCTTAAACAGCCGGCGCACCAAATCCACATAGGCCCACATAGAGCCGCCCCAGTCCATTAAAAGTAGTAACCTTGTCTGGTTTTTCCGAGGCCGTTTCATAACGATTTTCAGCTGCCCGCCCTGGTGGCAGGTTTCCCGAATGGTGGCATCCACATCTAGTTCCGTCTTAGGGCCCTCTGTTTTGCTGGAAAGGCGCCGCAATTTTCGCAGGGCCACCTGAAATTGGCGAATTCCCAGTACCGTGTCGTCCCGAAAATCCCGGTAACGTCGCTCTCCCGCAATTTTCAGCGCACTATGACCGCCACCTTTTCCCAGGATGCGAATGCCCTGGGGGGCGTATCCGTCATGCCCAAAGGGGGTAGCTCCACCAGTCCCCACCCAATGTGTACCACCGTGATGTTCTTCGTGCTGCTCTTTTAGCCGTTCCTTTAGTGCCGCTTGGATATCCGCCAGGGTTTTATTTCCCCACAGGGCATCGGCCCCTGCTTTGTCCGGCGTTCCTTGCCAGGTTTTTCCCAGCCACTGTTGCAATTTCTTTTGCAGATCTTCGCTGTTTTCCAGGTTTTTAAAGCAATCGGAAAAAGCTTGGTCATACCGGTCATAATCCCCGTTTTTCTTCACAAGGATGGTACGCCCCAACTGGTAAAACCCGGTAAAGCTGCACCCATGTAAGTTTTCTTCCAGCGCAGTGAGAAAATCCTGCCATTCCAACAAGGATACCTTCATGCCGTAGGCACGCAGCAGGTAGAAAAAATCCGTAAACATGCTAGTACCCGGCTTTTGCCAGGTCCTCCGTCTTTTTCAGCAGCACGCCGATAAAAGGCAGCGGTTTCTCCAGCGTTTCCGGCGCAATGCCCCCAATCAAAAGAGCCTGGATCCAGTCTAAAAGTTCCGCTGTGCTGGGGCGCTTGGACAAATCCCGAATGCTCCGCAATTCATAAAAGGCAGCAATGGCCTGTTCTGCCAGCTTAGCTTCTAAGTCAGGGAATTTTGCCAAGACAATTTTTTGCATCATGGCCGGATCTGGGAAGGCAATATAGTGAAAGATGCAGCGCCGTAGAAATGCATCCGGCAACTCTTTTTCCGCATTGGAGGTAATGATCACCAAGGGGCGGTGTTTAGCTTTCACGGTCTGCCCCGTTTCCGGGATGAAAAATTCCATTTTATCCAGTTCCCACAACAAATCATTGGGAAATTCCAGATCTGCCTTATCAATCTCGTCAATTAAGAGAACAGCCCGTTTTTCGCTTTCCAGGGCTTCTCCTAATTTTCCCAAATGAATGTAGCGGCGGATATCATCCACCCCTTGTTCCCCAAACTGGCTGTCATACAGCCGCTGTACCGTATCATAGACGTACAGCCCGTCCTGGGCACGAGTGGTGGACTTAATGCTCCAGATATATAAAGGCATTTGCAAATTTTCTGCCACGGCTTCTGCCAGTACTGTTTTCCCGGTTCCGGGCTCGCCTTTTAGTAGCAGTGGTTTACCTAAGGCAGCTGCCACATTCACGCTCTGTAGCAGCTCGTCCGACGCAATGTAGGCACTTGTTCCAGTAAATTGTTTCATCAGTTTCTCCTGTAACTATAGTAAGAAAAAAGGCACACAGCCCTAGAGGGGGTGGCTGTGTGCCTTTACGAAAACGATTCAACCAGGGTTCACATTGGTCTTTTATCTAAGAGAGGAGAGATGTTATTCTTCGTCCATGCCCGGTTTGCAGAATTCACCAAACAATTCTTCATTGGAGGGCATATCGTATTTCAGAGGACGGGATACCCAAGTGGTATTCATATAATGTTTCAGAGAAACGTTCTCGGAAACGATGTTGCCGCCCCAGGTGCCGCAGCCCATGGAAGAGGTGGGAGGCATGCCGTTCCAAGCGGAACCGGAGTTGCCGCGGTTATTAGGCTGCCGAACCATAATCCGGGATACAGGAGCTGCCAGGCCCAGACGATTGATGTGGTCATCGTTGAAGGAGTAAATGCCGCAGGAGTGGCCTTTACCACCAACTTCAAAGAGGGCTCTCATCATATTCAGTGCATTTTCAAATTCACCTTCATATTTGAACAGGGTCAGCAAGGTGGTCAGTTTTTCGCTGGAGAAGAAGAACTGTTTGCCTACATGTTCAATGCCGCCGCCAGTTACCGCAATGAATTTCCGATCTGCCGGAATTTCAAAGCCAGCTGCCAGAGCCAGTGCCTGTGCGCTGATGGCTACGGTATTAGGCAGACGATGCCCGGTTTCATCCCACATAACCTTTTTAATCTTTTCGGCTTCTTCTTCGCTGGCCAGGTAAGCGCCTTGTTCTACCAACGCTTTTACAAAGCCATCATATACTTTGTCGGAAATAACCAGGTTGCCATCGCAGGAGCAGCCGCTACCGAAGTCGCTGCACTTGGAAATCCGAGTGTTTTCAGCCGCTTCTTTCTGCCGTTCTGGTGTATCGCAGGTATCGTCAATGATAACGGTTGCATTGCCAGCGCCGCTGCCATAAGCAGGAACGCCCTGGCTGTAAGCGGCCTTTACCATGCTCCGGCCACCGGTAGCAATGATCAGGTCAGCCCGTTTCATGATTTCGGAACCTTGGGGAATACTGGGTTTTTCAATCCCTTGGATAATATCTGCAGGAGCCCCTTCCCGAACCAGCACGTCACGGATCAGGTTGATGGTCTTATTGGTAACATTTTTCGCTCTGGGATGCGGAGAGAAAACGATGGTATCCCGGCATTTAATTGCATACAGCACTTGGCCAGCAGGAGTCAAGCAAGGGTTGGTGGTAGGCACCAAGGAAGCGATAACGCCAGCAGGTTTGCCATATTTTACCAGGCCTTTTTCAGGGATCTCTTCTACCACGCCGATGCTGGGGTTGCGAAGACATTCTCTCAGGATCAATTTGATCTTGTTCCGTTTATTTCTCTTGGTTACAGCATCACCCAGACGGGTTTCTTCTACGGCTTCATCGCAGATAGGACCCCATACTTTCATATCCACTACAGCGGCGGCGACAGCCTGGCACAACCGGTTTACCCGGGCGGTGTCATAGGTTGCGATGATCTTTTGCGCGGCTCTAGCCCGTGCAATCTTCTCTTCAGCAATCTGAATTTCTTCCGGCGTAGCTTGTCTTTCAGCCATTGTAATCTCTCCTTTTCCTCTATCCAGCTTTTCATTGGAAGGACGGTTGTCCTTTTTTCTTTTGATAGTCTTATTATACTGACAATTCTAAAATAAATCCAATACAAGTATCTTCTGAAAATTATAGATTCTCTCTATCATTTCGGCTGTCACGGTATAATACCGCCTGTACGTATGCTATAATAGGGCTAATGAAGGAGGGAATTGTATGACCCTTTTGCAACTGCTGTATTTTGAAACCCTTTCCCGTGTGCTCCATTATACCCGGGCAGCCCAAGAACTTCATATCTCCCAGCCCAGCCTTTCCTACGCCATGAAAGAACTGGAAAAAGAATTGGGAGTTAAACTTTCTACCCGCAAAGACCGGCGCATGGTGCTAACGCCCTATGGGCAACGTTTTTTGCCCTATGTCCACAAAGCCCTGCAATTGCTGGAAAACGGAAGATCTGCCCTGGCAGAAATGTCCAATGAAGCAGAATTGATCGTGAACCTGGGATATTTTCACTCCATTGCCTCCTCCTTTATCCCGTCCATGATTGAAGCTTTCTATAAAGCCACCGGGCAGCATAAAATCCACTTCCAGTTTTTAGAAGATACCAGTTACGGCGTCCTCAGCAAAGTCAAACAGGGGGAACTGGATATGGGATTTTGTGCCCACCAGGATCCTCAGGTCGCCTCCGCTTTAGTGAGTAAACAGCCGCTCTATGTGGTGGTACCCGTGGATCATCCCTTGGTAAAGAAAAAAGCGGTTACGTTTAATGATTTTGCCCAGGAACCTTTGATTGCGCTCAGCAAAGGCAGCAGTCTCCGCACCATGATGGACCAGTCCTTTGCCAAACGGGATATTATCCCTAAAATTATTTTTGAGGTCCAGGAATGCAATGCAGCCCTGCGCTATGTGGAATTAAATTTTGGGGTCAGCATTGTTCCGGAAATGCCTACCCTGCGTACGTCCCGGGTTGTCGCCCTGCCCATTGCAGAACACTCCACGGAGTTCATCCGGAATGTGTACCTGATCTGGGACCCCATGCGCATCTTGTCGCCTTCGGTGGCCTTAGTCCGGGATTTTATCGTCAAACATTACCAGGAAGATAAAAAAGAAGAGAGTGTATCATGACGCCACTTTTTACGCTGGTGGCCGATGTACTGGCCCCCCTTGCCACAGGGTATGTGCTCCGCCGCACCGGCAAAATGAGCCAGAAACAGTGCGACTTCCTTATGCTGGCAAACGTAGTCGCCCTGGTCACCGTTATGAATCTCTGCAGTTTTTGGCTATTGCCGCTGGACAGCCGGTTATTGCTATTGCCTGCGCTTAGCGTCGTCATGACCCTGGTATCAGGCTTTTTGGCGATTAAGTTTTTTACCCGCCACTTGAATGATCCCCTGGAACAGGGTGCTTATATTAACTGCGCCATGCTGGGAAATATTGGTACCTTGGCTGGCATCTGCGCCTTTATCCTTTATGGCGAAGTCAGTTTCGCCTATGTACAGCTATTTGCTGTACTCCAAAACTTTTTGCTGGTGGTTTGCTGTTTCCCCCTATCCCAAGTTTACCGGGACAGGTACCTGCAAGAAGGCAGCACAGAACCTATTCGGATTTCTATCCGCTCCTTACTTTTCACTAAAAAACAAATCGGTGTCTTAGGGATGGCAGCCGGACTGCTGCTCCACTATCTGAATGTGCCCCGGCCGGATATGGTGACCCAATCCTTTCATTACATGGTACACATCCAAGCCTGGATCTCGTTTACCCCCGTGGGCTATGTAATCAGTTTCCAAGGTGCCAGTGCCTATGTGAAAAAGGTGCTGACACTGATTCCTTTACGCATCCTGGTCACCATGGGCATCTTTTTATTGACAACCTGTTTTACCGATGATGCGACGCTGCTAAAGACCTTGCTGCTAAGTGCCGCTGCTCCTACGGCCATCAATGCCGTCATCGCCACCCGGCTTTTTAGACTTAACGTAGACCTGGCCGTTGCAGGATTTATCCTCACCACATTGGTCTATGTCTTGTTCTTTTTCCCGCTGTTTGCCCTATTTCTAAAATAACGCACCAACCCCAAAAGGACTGCTGCCCGGAGCAATCTCTCCAGATAGCAGTCCTTTTGGGGTTATAGTTATCTTTCACTCATAAAAAACCCATAAATGTTTACGGTTTATTTTTAGCCATATTTTTTCATTTATGATTTTTTTGACTCTTGCAAGAATTGTTGATAGCAAGCAATACGCTGGTTCTATCTCGTTATAGATCGTATTTCACAGGTTCCGTCTGAATTCGCTTTTCCAGTTCCTCTACAGCGCAGCGAATGCAATCATCGCAGGAACAGAGCACGGTGTGGGTTTTTACACCTTTTAATTCTCCGCATATGGTAGCTCCGCATTGCTGTTTGAATGCCTGCAAAATATTGTTCATCTCCCGGCTTACAGGCTGCTGCCCCTTACCTAAAAGTCCCAGCACGATACAGGCCCCAGAAAGCGCCCCGCAGGTTGCTTCCGTGCCACCCATACCCATGCCAAACCCTGCGCCCAGTGCCCGCAATTCTTCCGTGCTCTTCGTAAAAAAATCTTGAAATGCCAATAAAACCGACTGGGCACAATTGTTATGCATGGCAGCATGATGCCATGCCACAGCCTGTTCCGCCCGTGATAAATTTTCTTCCATCAAGGTTTTCTCCCTCGTTGATAATTCGTCAAACCGTTTCTGCGGCAATTTCCCGGCGCGTATCTTGCACCACTTCTGCCATGGTTATGTGCTTTAACGCCTCTTCCAAAGCCTGCTGTACTTTTACCAGTTTGCCATCCACCGCTTTGTGAATATTCCGGCCTACCGGGCATTGTATGTTGGGCGTTTCATGAAAATGGAACAGACCGGCCTCATGGATAGCTCCCACCGCTTTATAGATGGCATAAAACGTGATCTTATCCAGCGGTTTGGCCAGCGTCATACCGCTTTTTCCTTGGCTGATCGCTATAATTCCCGCATCTTTCAGCATGCCCATTACATTTCGTACAATCACTGGATTCGCTCCTACGCTGCCGGCCAGAAAGGTACTGGTTACCTTTTGGGTGTCCTTAAAAAAATCGATTGCGGTGATGATATGCACCGCAATCGTAAATTTGCTAGTAATCTGCATATGTTTCCCTCCTGCTTGTAATATATCCTTTTACAGGATACCTGTCAAGACAAATTAGGGAAAGACACCTATTACGCTCTCACAACACTGATTCTTTGCTGGATATGATGGCCCTTGACCAGTTCATCCACCATGGCAATGGCATAGTCTGCATAGCTGATAATGCTTTCATTCCGGCTGTTTACTTGCAGCTCTTCCCCTGCAAGGATATATTTTCCTGTGCGCTCACCATCTGCCTGGAAATCCCCGGCAGGACTAATAAAAGTCCATTGTACATCGTTTCTCTTACGCAGCTCTTCCAGTTCCTTTCCCTGTGCTTTGGCAAGCGGAAGAAAGACCGCGGGGAAATCGGCTCCCTGATATACCTGCAGCGTATGCTCCGGGTTAACATACAGACTGCCGGCTCCGCCTACAATCAGAAGGCGAATAGGAGTTCCAGAGAGAATATCGCACAGGTGTTGGGACGTTTTCACATGCATCGGCAGCTCTTCTTCCTTCCAAGCACCGAACCCATCCACCACGGCATCGAACCCAGCCAAATCTTCTTTGGTCAGATCCATAATGTCTTTTTGCACATATACAGCCGCCTCTGATTTGTTTTCAGCGCTGCGACCAAACGCCGTTACCTCAATGCCACGCGCCAGTGCTTCCTTGATGACCTTCCGTGCTACCCGACCATTTGCTGCCACTACTGCAATTTTCATAATAAAACCTCCCTAAATTTCTATCTATAATCATGTAATCTTTTTAATTACATGATTATTATAACGTCGTGATATCATCATGTCAATAGTTTTATTACATGTTTTTTATTTTTTTTAGTACGATCGTCTTACGCTGCCTTTTCAGGCCAAAAAATAGGTTCTTTGTCAAATGTTGGGGAGGACCCCAAATTCATCCTTTTCTG
>DXYB01000053.1 GCA_019416065.1 Acidaminococcus sp.
AGAAATTGGGATGCTCTTATTTTTTTATTCAACTTACAAAAATTTTACGCCATGTGCAGTCTGTATGGAAACTTGTTATCTTATTTCTGCCGCTTAATCGTCCCCTTGGCGATATTTTCCCGTATCAAAGCGTCCGTCAGGGCGTAAAGCCGTCTGGAGCCTTTTTGCGTTTTTTCCTGCCTGGCATAAATTTGCTCGGCCCGCACGCCGTGGGAGAGCCAGTCCGTCCCCTGATTGCTGTGATTCAGCAGGAGCGGCTGGAGATTATCCATGGCATGGGCAAACTTTGCTTCCGGTGTTTCATTTGCCTCAAATTCTTGAAAAATTCCTTGCAGCAAATCCTGCTGATCTACTGGCAAGAGACCATAAATCCGCCTTGCCGCTGCCGCCTCCCGAGCTTGCTGGGTCTTTTTCCCTGCCTCATCATAGGCATACGTATCCCCGGCGTCAATTTCCACCACATCATGAAGTAGGCACATGAGCATCACCTTGCCAATATCTATGGTCTCATTGCTGTACTCTTGCAAAAGATAGGCCATAATCGCCATGTGCCAGGCATGTTCTGCATCATTTTCCCGGCGCCCATGTTGGCTCAAATGGGTTTGTCGGAAGATATTTTTCTCTTTGTCCAGTTCCAGGATAAAGCGGAGCTGTTGCTGCAGTCGTTCTGCCTTTGGTACCGTAAGATACCGCAAGAAACTTTCACAGCCCGTGAACAATTCCTCCACGCACGTAGAAAACTTCCGAGTATACCATGGATCTGCAATTTCTCCCCTATCATCACCGCTAAATTCCGGCAGCAAATGAATCTTGCGTTCCGGATCCTCCACCAGGATCTGCTGCATATCCCGTTTATTTTCCTCATCCATGCCGATAATCCAGTCCCAAGCCGCATAGTCTGCTTTGGTTAAAAGGCGGGCTCTATGGGTTCCAATAGGAACGCCTTGCGTTTTCAGCGCCGTTTCCATAGGCGGGTAAATGGGATGACCAATTTCATCCCGGGTGGCTGCTGCTGAATCTATTTGGAAACTTTCTGCCAAGCCACGCCGTTGCACCAATTCCTGCAAAATATACTGTGCCCCCACACTGCGGCAGATATTGCCATGGCAGATAAAAAGTACTTTAATCAATATTTTCCAAACTCCTTCCTATGCCGAGTTATGCCGTGAAATGCCGCATTACAGCTTGATTCCCGGGAAATTACACTTTTAAGGGAACCCTCGCAAAATGTGGCAAAACACAGCAAAACTTTTCTGCTACTAGTAGTAAAAGCCATTTTTACTACTAACGATTCTACTTTATCATTATAGCAGAAAGATATCTTACTCGGAATAATACCAGTTGATTCGGAACAATATCCTTCTTCTCGCTGCACCAAAGACGAAAAAGACGGGGCACAATGGCTCCGCCTTTTCAGCAATGTTATTTTTTTAGTTCCGCCAGCTGGCGCATAATGTCTGCAATCTGTGCCTGCTGGTTTTCCACCTTGGCCGCTAACGCAGTATTTTGGGTTTTCAACTCCGTTATCGTTCCATTCTGTGACGCAACCCGCGATTCCAGATTGTTGATTTTCGTCTTCTGGTCTTCAATCACCGTGGTAAGAGATGCCTTGGAAAGACCGGCATAGGGGCTTGCTTTCCCAAACTTGAAGGATACTCCTGCGTTAATCAGGTTCTCCCCGCCGCCTATACTGCCGCCCACAGAGAACATAGTCTTGGAATCAGGCCGGTAGAAGGCACCGATGGCCATGGCATTTTGTCCTTTATAGTGGCCGTAGCCGGCGGCAAAGTCCCACTTGTCTTCCGGATTAAAGTCCTGGGGGTGAAGGGCTGCTAGTGCTGCCGCCCCGGCTCCGACTTTGTCCAGGCGTTTGTTGGTACTGTACAGTTCCCGGTCCAGCACCGTGAGGTTTTCTCCTGCCGGATTGGCCACGGTGATGTAGTGTCCGTCCTGTTTGGGTCTTGTTTCGTTCCACACCGTGCCGCCGGTGACGATATTGGGATTATCTTTTTCCACTTTGCCGTCCGTCACGACATTCACGGTATAGGTGGTGGATTTATCGGCATTGATGGCGGTATCCAGATGGATGTGATCTCCTTCTTTGAGATAGGTGCGCGCTGCTTTCAACTGCGCCACGTTCACCGCATCCGTGTTTTCAGAGCCTGCGGCAAGACCCGTGAGCTGACGGGTGGCGTAAATGTTTCGACTATATTTCATACCTGGGTACATCTCGTCAAACTGCTTGTTCAGTAATTCCTCGCTTAATATATCGCCAAAAGATTGTTCAAAATCGTTCCAGTACCAACTCAGTTCAAATCCCTCTTTGGGTGTAGCGCTGTATTCTGTGTCAGTAAGCCCGCCTCCGATGGATAGAGCGCCGACTGTGGATTTCCAGACATTATCCGTGTCGTCTGTCATCTTTCCGCTCCCCGGATCGTATCCCGCTATCCCGGGTTTCCTATCTGCCAAGGCATAGGCCCCCAAAGCTATCGATTCATCCGTTTGTGCTTCGGCACTGTATCCGAGAGCGAGGCTTGCATACTTTGCACTTGACCCGCTACCCAGAGCCACAGCAAATCTCTCTTGCGCTTTTGCTTCATAACCGATAGCTAAAGCCTCCATGTCTCCTGCCTCAGCAAAGGTTCCCATAGCTATACCACCAGACGTTGCCTTGCTATTACATCCAATAGCCACAGCGTCCTGCTCCGTTGCAGAGTTGCTGTTCCCCAATGTAATAGTGCTGCAACCCTCGCTTAAATTCCCTCTGCCGATAGCGATGCTATGTTCTCCGGATGCCTTGTTACCTCCATTAGATGCTGATCCCCACTTGCCATCCCCTCCGCCGATAGCCAATGAGTTGCTTCCACTCGCCTCATTGTTGTTACCTATAGCAACAGAATCTTCGCTTGTCGCTTTGGAGCCACTTCCGATAGCAATGGCTCCGGATTTTGTCGCCGTATTTTCAATAGGTGCTGCGTGCACCAGCGAACCACTGGTCAGAGTAAGCAGCACGGCCAGCACTAATGCCTTCCTCACGGCGTACCCCCCCCGATTTTTTAGAGTTTTCAGTCTTTTTCTTCGTCATTCCCGTCTCCCCTTTTTGTTTTGGTCCGTACACATTTAGTTCACATGTTTTTATTTTACCATTTTTGCCCTTGTAAAGAAAGCTTTAATACTATTTGTGTTACGTTTAGGCATCGTATTCGGAACGATACAAGACTGTTCGGAATAATATATTCCAAGTATCGGAACAATGTACTTCTTCTCGCTGCACCAAAGACGAAAAAGACGGGGCACAATGGCTCCGTCTTCTTCATCGATATTAGCTTGAATCACATGCCTTACTTAAAAACAATCATATACAGATAAAAGAGCATACAAATCCCTATGCCATACATGGCAGCCGGAACTTTTGTTGCTTTGCCTGCTGCAATCTTCATAACCAAATAGGAGAGAATGGACAGTGCCATTCCATTGGCGATATTATACGTTAGAACAGTCATTGCTACCGCGATAAACGCCGGCAAGAACTCGGTAACATCCGTATAATCAATGGCACGCATGGATGTAAGCATTTGGAAGCCGATCACAGCCAGGACAGGTCCCGTGGCAACCCCGGGTACCATTAATGCCAGTGGCGTAAAGAGCAACATTAGTGCAAATAAAATGCTGGTTACGATGCTGGTAAGGCCGGTGCGTCCCCCGTCAGCAACCCCGCTGGAAGACTCCAGATACGTCGTCATGACCGGCATACAAAAGAAACTTCCAACAACTGTGGATGTTGAATCTACCTTAAAGCATTTATCAATGCCGTCCATGTCCCCATTTTTATCCAACCATCCAGCCTGGTTCGCTACGCCCAGAATGATTCCCATAGTACCAAAAAAGTCTGGTACGAAAAAGGTTAATAGCCATGGAAAGTATTCTGGTTTCAGGGCACTAAGCAAATCAATCCTTCCTACCAGAGGAAGTATACTTCCCGGTGTGTTAAAAAAGCTGGTGGGAAGTTTTGTTACCCCTAAGGGGATACCTACAAGCGTAACGATTATGATGGATAGCAGCATGCTACCTTTAACTTTTCTGGCTTCAAAAATCAGAATCAGGATAAAACCAATCAGGAACAGTAATGCTTTGGGAGTTTGTAAATTGCCAAACACAAGGGTATTGTTTTTAGAAGCGGCAACAATTCCTCCTGCTTTAAGTCCAATCAAAGCGATCCAAAGACCTATACCACCACTCAGTGCAATTTTTACACTAGCTGGGATTGCTTTGGCGATCAATTCTCGAAACCCCACAAAGGAAATCACCATGAAGATCAAGCCTTCTATGAGAATCAATCCAAAGGCTGTTTCTACACTCATTCCAATAGTCTCTAAATTACTGATGATGGCTACTGAACTCATGCCGGGTGCTAAACAAAAGGGACGGTTGGTATAAAGCGCCATCGCAACGCTGCAAGCAACAATCATAACAATGAGAGCTGTCAGCGCGCCAGCTTTGTCAATGCCAACCTTACTGATCATATTAGGGATTACTGCCAATACATACGACATAGTAGCAAAGGTCGTTACCCCAGCAAAGAACTCTGTCCTGACGTCCGTACGGTTCTCCTTTAGATGGAATCGTTTCTCCGCAAATCCCAAAAATCCCCCAGTATCGCTTTTCCCCATCTCTTTACTCCTTTCGGTTAACCAATAGACACTTGCTTTCTGCTTTGTTAATCAGGCAGTACGACCTGTTCTTAGTGTACAAACAGCATGGACAGGATATATACCATAATAATGGTGGTAATCCCCATGACCCCGGTCATACCAGTTTGACATTTATAAGCCTGGGCAGTACTCATATCCGAGAACTGGGACACCACCCAGAAATAAGAGTCATTGGCATGGGAAACGGTCATAGAACCGGCCCCAATGGCCATAATGATCAATACCCGTCCTAAAGGAGATGTAAAGCCCATGGCTCCCAGCATAGGCGCTACCATGGCAGATGTGGTGATCATGGCCACCGTGGAAGCTCCCATAGCGCATTTCAGTAGCGCCGCAATGATAAAGGGCAGGAACACCCCTACTCCCATTCCCATCAGGGAGGAACTAATTACATCAGCAATGGGCAACTTCTGGATAATGGCTCCAAAGGATCCGCCGGCCCCAGTAATAGCCAGGATCCCAGCCGAGTTGGTGACCCCTTCCGTCACCCAATCCAGCACATTTCTCTTTTCACTGCCGGGGATCAATGTCATGGCTAGGAATACTCCCAAAATCAGAGCGATAACCGGATTTCCGATGAAAGAGAAGAAATGCTTCATCATTCCGTTGCCCAAAGGTGCAGACGGAAAATCCCCGATAGATTTGATCGCAATGAGCAGAATGGGAACCAGAATGGGAGAGAAACTGTGAAGAGCCCCTGGCAGTTTCCCATATTTTTCTATCAATTCTTCTACCGTGAATTCCGGATTGGCCGGAATATCAATCTTAGAAGAACTGTATTTGGCGTAGAGATAGGCTGCAAGCGTAGCCGGAATGGAAATCACTAGCCCAACCAGGATGGTCAGTCCCAGATCTGCATTCAGGGTTCCAGCCATGGCAATTGGTCCAGGAGTGGGTGGAACTAGACAGTGTGTGGCATATAGACCTCCAGATAATGCTGTAGCCATGACTGCCAGAGAAATATTGGAACGGGCAGCCAAAGCCCTGGAAATGGGGCTCAGAATAACGAAGCCAGAATCACAGAATACCGGGATTCCTGTCACATAACCGGTAATTGCCATGGTCAGCACACTGCGGCTTTTTCCCACCAATCCCAGGATGGTATTTGCCATGGTTAGAGCAGCACCAGTCTTTTCCAGGATAGTCCCAATGATGGTTCCGCACAGAATGACAATACCGATATTCCCCATAATGCTGCCGAATCCGTTTTTAACGGTGACAATAACCTGTTCCGATGGAATACCGCAGACCAGTCCAACCAGGACAGATATGACCGTCATTACCAGGAACGGATGCATATTGAACTTCTGGATGGCAAGGATCATCAGCAGTACAGCAACGAAAATCACTAGAAAATAGAACATGGTTTACCTCCTCCTTACTTTTTCTTTCTGTTTTCCGCAAGAAGCAGACGGATCACAAACTCTCTTACAAAGCCTGAAGTTTCCTCC
Source organism: Acidaminococcus sp. (assembly GCA_019416065.1). Classification (GTDB taxonomy): domain Bacteria; phylum Bacillota; class Negativicutes; order Acidaminococcales; family Acidaminococcaceae; genus Acidaminococcus. Next base: position 6,164 of record DXYB01000053.1, read on the forward strand.
AGTCCTACCCCTTCATAGAGCTGATGTAGCCGGTACTGCAGGGTATTCTTATGGATGGACAGCCTGTCTGATGCTTTTTGGAGCGCTCCCTCTTCTTCATAATAAATACGGGCTGTTTCTAGCAGCATCCGTACCTGGCTGGAAGAAACCTTCTTTTCCAATTGGAGAAGTTTTCGCCGGGCCAGCGCTCCGCCTCCATGGTTTTCCATCCGGGCCATGAGATAACAGACATCGTCTTGGGGATTTTCTGCTGAAACCACGGGTCCTGTCCCTTCTTCCAAAAGGATCGTCACTTGTCTCCCAGCTTCCGGCAATTCTTCCAAAGTTTCACAACAGTGACTGATAGCCAGTTTCAAGGAAGAATTCTGATTTCTCAATCCCAGGAGTTTACCTAAGATCCCATCTTGGATTTTTTCCGGCTCACAGAGTTTTTCCCTTTCTCCCCTTTCCAGACAGTGAAACACCAGCAACATCTGATTTAGCACGCCAAAGAGATTCCCCTGACAGAGTTTCGGATCCTTTTCCCACCAGGTATCCAGCTGCTCTGCCAAATCATGAAGGACTTCCTGTTCCTGCCGGCTTCCAATCCCCAGCAGTAAGAAAGGTGTCTGCAGCTGTAGCCCCATTGCTCGGCAGAGAGCCTGCATCTCGTCGCTTTCCTCTAGACTTCCGGAAACTAACAACTGCAGCAACCGGCTGCGGTTGTTCTGGCGGAACTTTTTTTCTCTATACTGCCTCTGTTGTCGGAAAAATTGGGTCACATACACCACAAGCAAATTGGCAGCATCGCGTATTTCCCGTTCTGCTCCGTAAAGCCCCACCACTCCAATGACCTGTCCATTGTCCAGGATGGGAAGATTGGCGCCTTTTTTCGCTCCAGGATAACGGTCCACGTTCTGTGCGTCAATGATCACAGGCTTTCCTGTTTCAGCTGCCAGGCGGGCTCCATGATGATAGGTTCCGATCCGTTTCTTTTCTGTAGAAGCCAAGATCGTCCCGTCCACTGCCATAGTATTAATGGTTCGCCCGCTTACAAGAGGAGACGTGGCTTCCACAAAAGCCTGAGCCAGGGCTGCAAATTCTGTCTGCTTCAGGTTATCCATGGCCTTCCTTTCATTCTAGGAACAAGGTGTCTCCGGCTCCCAGATACATGGCATGGAGATCCGGTTCTTTCTTAACTCTCTCCCGAAAAGCTTCGCCGGTACAATGGTTAAATCCAATCAGTTTCATCCCAAACTTTTTCATTTGCACCAGAGTTTTCTCAATCCGTTCTTCCGAAGCTTCCATCAGATGAGTGCCACCCGCCACGCCTATGATGGGCTGCTGGAATTGTTCCTGCACAGAAGATAAGATATTCAAGATCCCCGGATGGGAACAACCAACCAGTACAAATAGACCTTCTTTCAGCTGATGAACCAGGCAGATTTCATCATCGAAAGTATCCTGTTTCCATCCTTTTCCCTCACGCAGCTGGAATCTTTCCGGAATGGTTTCGAAAGAATAGATCCGCCGGAACCCGGTCATCAAAGAAACAGAAGGGGATAGGGAAAGTACGCTATCACACTCTTTGTGAAGAATACCTTTTTCTTCCAGAAACTTCTCATTAAACCCTACACCCAGGTAAGTAGCACGAATATCCTCCAGCGCATATTTGTCTGTGAAATACCCTTTCCCAGTTACAAAGGGTGCACGTACCCCAGCTTCCACAAAGTTTGGATAGCCGCCCCCATGATCATAGTGACCGTGACTGCCCACAGCAAACTGGATACTCTCCAAAGGCACTTCCAGTTTCCGGGCATTTTCCAATGTACCCGGCCCCGCACCAAAATCAAATAGGACTTTTGCATCCGGGAATTCTGCATAGAAAGAGAGCCCATGTTCGTGCTTTAGGCCAAGATTCTCCCCTGCACAATTATCCATCAGCGTCACCAGTTTCATCGTTTCACCTCATTTTAAAAACGTTTGGAAATAGGCAAATAATTCTAACTTTATTATAACAAACCCATAGATTTTTTCATTGGTCCGGAGACCAAATTTGCAGACTGTTTTTCGGTCTAGGCTTGTCCAAATAGGATGAGATTTTCATATAAATAGGCCCGCAATCCATTCGACCGCAGGCCTTTCCCCCTCACGCCTTATTGGGAAACTGGATCACCTTGGGCTGGATCTCTCCTACCTGTTCCAGTTCTTTCCGTACGGTTTCCATCTCCTTCTGCTGCCGGGTCTGGATGAGTTTTACTTCCTTCTGGGCATCATCGAACTTGATGTGCGTGTACACGTTGAGTGTGATGGAAATGTCGCTGTGGCCCATCAGGTACTGGAGCGTCTTAGCGCTCACCCCGGAAAGGGCCATATTGGTACAGTACGTATGACGGCAGATGTGGGGCGTAATCTTTGGTAGCTGATAGTTGTGGAGGTTGTTGTATTTCTTCACGCTTTGGCTGAAATAATGCTGCCAATGCAAAGCTACTGTTGGTTTTCCATATATATCGTAAAAAAGGAATTTACCAACGCCATCAATGATGGGTTCCACCTTAGGCGGTTTCCTGCGCTGCAAGATAGCTGCAAAGCATTGGTACACCTCATCTGTCATGGGCAGGAGTCTTGCTCCTGCCTTGGTTTTTGTGGAGAGAATGTAATACTTCCCGTTTCCCTTTTGGAGCTGCTTATCCACGTTGATGGTCCGCTGCTCCAGGTCAATATCATGAACCGTCAGTCCACAAAACTCCGAAATCCGCAGCCCTGTATGGAACAAGATAAAGATCCCTTCGTAATATTTCCGGTAGTGCGCGTCGTTCTTAATAAAATCCAGGAAGATCTGCATATCTCTTTTCGAAAGGGCTTCCCGTCTCACGCTGTCGTTAACCAGGAGATCTTTCATTTCGAAGTTAAAGGGATTTCTCCACAAGATTTCATCATCAACAGCCATCTGAAAAGCTGGACGTACCACGCCCCGGATGCTGTGAATGGAACTGTATCCCCTCCCTTCTGCCTGCAAATTGACTAGCCATATTTTGGCATCGGACATTTTCACTTTACCAATGGGCTTTTGGGAAAAGGGGTCTTTCTTCAGGGTATTGACCACAAACTTGTAACCGCTTAGCGTATTTGGCTTTACGCCTCTTTTAAGAAGAAGGTAGCGCTGGACCAGATCAATAACGGTCATGGAATCTGTATTGGCATTGGGGCACAGCGCCATACGGACTTCCATGCTGTCTTCTTTTTCCCTAAGGGAGCGGCAAGGTCTTTTTCCCCGGGGTAATGGATCTGTAGGCTCCAGTTTCCAGCTGTAAAAGAATTTTTGTTTGCCGTCTATCGTATATTTAAATTGGTAGCGTCCATCTTTTCGGACTGACTCACCAGGCCGAAGGAGACGCCTTTTCTTATCCCTTCGAGCCTGTGCTCTCATTTGTACTTTCATCGTTTTTCTCCTTTCTCGTCATCCTATACATCCCTCAACGGGAGAAATAAGTCAACCTCTATTAAATACACGAGGTCTGGCGAAGAAAGGTTTCAAATTCCTCCCGAATGATAAGCACTTTCCGTCCATTACAGACTAAGAACGCTGCTCCATCGTATTCGGCAGCAATCCTGCGAAGTTTCTTTTCCCCAATGTGGAAATACAGGCTGGCCTCTTTGATAGTTAAGGTAAACCGCTGGTTCATTGGCAACATGTCCTGGCTTTCTTTTTGTTTCATAAAATGCATCCCCCCTAAATTCCTATTCTAAGAGTAATAGGACAAGAGGGGGATGGTTAAGTACTGATTGCATAAAAAATAGCACCTGCTATGTAGCAAGTGCCTTAGTTTTACCACATCAAATTTTATGTGCTCTTGAATCATTTAGTCCATTCTTCCCTGAAGCAATGTCCGTGATTTCCTGAATTAGCTCCTCATGCATCATGAGTACCTGATGTTCAGTGAGCCGGATCATTTGGCGAGGACCTCATAGGCTTTCCGGTTTTGTTTCATAATTCTACGGGAAACGGCCATCACATCTTCATCCGGCAATGTCTGTTCATCATTGGCTCTATTAAAATCAATAATCAGATATTTAGGCGTATTATTTTTCAGGATAATGGCAGAACCCTTCTGATCTACCAGACGGGCTACTTTGGAAAAGTTCTGGTTTGCCTCCGACATAGAAACGAGCGTATCGGTACTGATATTCATGGTATCACCTCTTTGCGTACAGTGTACCATTTTTCTAGGATAAATTCAACCTAGTTTTATTAGGTCACTTTTAACCGGCCAAATGGGTCAAAAAATATTCCGGTCTTGACAATACCCGCCAAAAGTTGGGAAAAGCGCCAGATGAAAGTGGGGATTTTCGATGCTCTTTTATAGACTAAGGTTCCCCACTCCTTAAGTCTTTTTGTTTTTTTATAATCCGGTACACCCGCTCTGCGTCTTTGATGGCCGCCAATTCAACGGTATATTCCCTTTTAATGTTGCGCGACCAATCCTTCCACTTTAATTCGGTTGGCGCTGGTACAAAAAATATAGTTCCAGTATTGTCAGCATTTATTTTCCTTTTCAAATAGGTTATATGCTCATACTTCCATACAACACATCTGTTCCCACACCAGATCAGTACTCGTCTATCGGTTATAATATAATATATTTTCCGTCTATTCATAATTTGCAGAATAAATTTCCAGAAATATCCCCAAATTCCACATGCATTCCAATAAAGCCAGAAGACAAACATGAAAATATTCCCATCGCCTTCAATCCACTCTATGAAAATTTTACAGTTTCCGAGAAAAAATAAAGTCCTAAATTGCAATAACAAGTTGGACACCCCCTCTGTTGAATCCTACGCGGCTTTCACCTGATAGATTTTATCCAGTTCCTCCTCGAAAACCTCGTCGGGTGTCCTGTAGTTGAGGAGCTTTCGGGGGAGGCTATTGCACCAGGTCTCGATATCGGAAATCTGGTCTGTGGTAAAGGAATCAATCCGCTTCCCCTTGGGGATAAACCTGCGGATGAGTCCGTTGTGACGTTCAATTGATCCTTTGTCGCATGATGTATAAGGACGAGCGTAATAGACCAGTGTAGCTGCGACTTTCTCGATATCAGAAAGATCCGCAAACTCAGAACCATTATCAGTTGTGATCGTCTTGAAGACCTCGCTGAAATGCTCACTATAGTCCTTTTTGATCTTTTCCATAGCCCGCATGACACTGCCCGCGGATTTATCAGGAATCGGGATCATCCAGTACTCCCGGCTCTTTCTCTCGAGGAGGGTGAAAAGAGCTTCATCTTCGCCAGACTTAGATCCAAGGACGAGATCGCATTCCCAGTGTCCGAATTCCTCGCGGTTGTCGACCTCAGCAGGGCGTTCCTCAATGCTGCGGCCCAGCTTCTTTTTGTTGATCCTGCTGTGGTGCTGCTTCGTGTTCCGTCTTAGTTTCTCCGGAAGATTATGGTTTTTGATCTGCAAAAGTCCAAGATCAACGTAACTGTATAAAGTTCTTGTATTGACTACCTGTTCACGGGTAAAACCGCCATCTTTAAGGGCTCGCCCGAAACAGGCATCAAGTGACCAATGGTCATCAAAGAAGTGTTTCTCTACATAGTCTATGAAATCCTTCTTTGCAAGGAACTCGTAGTGACGGCAGGATCCCATCCTGTGTTCCTCATAGGCTTTCTGACCGACAGAAGCCTTGTAGCGCTCAACCTTACCGTTATAGAGAAGGGCAGTCCCTCCTTTTAAGCTCATTGGAGACTGTTTGCGGAGAGCAGCCGATTTCTCTGGCAATCGCTCTGACGCTCTTTTGGTCCTTCCGCCGGATCTGAATCAGCATCCGGTCATCATAGGTAAGATGTTGTCCCTTGCGGCGCCATCTGTGGTAGAATAAGAGTTATCCATAGTGCAGCTCCTCCTTTGAATGTTTGTGTGGTAACTACATTCTACCAGAGAAAGCACGCTATGGATCTTTTCTTTTCATTTTCCGTAGCAAAGGAGCGGGAATGGAGTCAAGGGACAGTACGCTGGACGCATAGCGTCCGGGCAGCCCTTGACGGAATGACACGGAGTACCCTATTCCCGATAAAGGAACAGAGTTCCTTTCCTGCTTCCCGGCGAGGGCGGGTCCGGGCAGAGCCCGAGAGTTACTTAAGTGTCCAACTTCATTTTACAATCGGCCGAAAAAATAAAGTGATGCTGAACAGATAAATTGAGTTTTTATAATATGCTAACAGATGTCGATTCGTAGGTTTTCCTGTATGTGATAAGCTAAAAATACCCAAAATCATCATTAAAAATCCCCATTTTC
>DXYB01000054.1 GCA_019416065.1 Acidaminococcus sp.
TTGTGAAGGTAAACGTCCACAAGACCCCAACATTTATTATAGAACCTTTTTTTTCAGCCCCAAAAAGTTTTCCACAACACTTTTTTTCTTAATACACGCAGTATTCCTTATTATCCACAAACTTATCAACAGTTGTGGATAAGTTTGTGTGTATAAGCATATTTCCTGTGGATACAGGAAATATGGCATGCAGACATAGCTTATAACTTATTTATTCTAGCTTTTCCACATGTCTTTCAAAGAAAGATACTGTAAATTTTCCAAAAACGGCTTCGATTCTTCTCTTTTTCCACGACTTATCCACTAAAAATATTTTCAAAATCCCCTTTTATCCGTAGATTTCCCTTTGTTATCCACAACTTGTGGATAACTTTCTGTGGACAACTTTCCTTTTTTTTACCTTATTTGCGATCTAGGGAAAAGAAGAAGAATCGGACAAAACACAAAAAATATGCTATACTATTACTCATACAACCTTTGGTTGCCTATTTAATTTTAATTAAACAACGTTGTAATAACTTTGCCGGACAGCTATTGTATAAATTTGTGTAAAACTGTTACTAAGCTAAAAGGAGCCTGACAAGATGATCACCATTAAGGACTATGCCAAACAACAGGGAGTTTCCTATGAAGCCATCCGTAAACAAATCAAACGGTATGAAAAAGACCTGGAAGGGCATCTTGTAAAGCAAAATCGTTTTTTGATGTTGGATGAGGAAGCCGTTCGTTTTCTAGACACCAAACGGGCAGAAAATCCTGTGATCATCTATGAACAAAATAAAGATGAAGCCCTGGACCAATTACGCAAGGAAAATAAAAATCTTCTGATCCAAATGAATATGGTGCAGGATGAAATGAAACAAGTCCAACAAAAACTCATTGCGCAAATGCAGAGTAACCACCTGCTGACAACGGAAAAACTCAAGTATCTGGAATATAAAACCCAGGCAGAAGCCAAAGAGCAGCGGCTGCAGGATTTGAAAAAAGAAAGAGACCAAGCCCAGACCGCCATATCTCAACAAGAAGCCCTGCTTAGGCTAAAAGAACAACAAATTGGCGCTTTGACTAACGCCAAGGAAATAGCCGCCACCACGGTAGCAGCGCTAAAGCAAGAAATTTCCAGAGAGCAAGAAAAAGCGCAACAAGCAGAAGCGGAATTGGAACGACTACGGCACAGGAGTTTTTGGCAGCGTTTATGGAACCGGTAACACAAGGAGTTATCCACTGCAGTGGATAACTCCTTGTGTATAACCAAAAATCTGTGGATATTTTGAAAACGTACAGAAATCAAAGAAAAACCAAATAAAAAACAGCAAAGTTATCCACAATATCCACAACTTTTTCCACAAACTTCATGCTATAATAGATTGTCAATAAAATAAAGGATGGATTGGAAATGCTAACGAAAACTCTCTCCCAAATTTGGACAGAAATGCTTTCCTCCCTGGCGGAAACCATTGAAGGAAGAACCTGGAAAGTATGGCTGCAAGCCACCACGCCGTTAAACTTAGAAAAAGGTCGTCTAACTGTCAGCGTGCCCAATGATTTTACCAAAACAACCTTACAAGAACGCTACCAACCTACCATAGAAGCCATTTTGTCCCAGATTTGTGATGGCCCTATGCAGCTAACCATTACCGTGGATAAAGCGGAAAAAGAACAAACCTTATTTCCCGGTGTGCAGGAACAAGTGGAACCACAGTCCATACTCCCTACCCTGCCTTTACAAGCCGTAGTAGAAAAACCACAAGTGGAATTTGATACCCATCTTTCCCCTAAATACACCTTTGATAACTTTATTAAGGGCAAATCAAATGACGAAGCCTTCACCTATTCCATGGCGGTAGCCAATGCGCCTGCTCATAATTACAACCCCCTTTTTCTCTACAGCGACCCGGGCCTGGGTAAGACCCATCTGATGAACGCCATTGGAAATTATATCCATCAAAAATACCCTGGCATGAAAATCTTATATACATCCAGCGAAACCTTTACCAATGAACTAATTGGTGCCATCCAGCATAATACCAACGAATCCTTCCGCAATAAATACCGCAATATTGATGTCCTTTTAATTGATGATATCCAGTTTCTACGAAAAAAAGAATCCACCCAGGAAGAATTCTTTCACACCTTTGAAGCCTTAAAACAGGCGGATAAACAAATTATTATTTCCAGCGATCGTCCCCCAAAAGAACTGGATACCCTAGAAGAACGGTTAACAAGCCGGTTCATGCAGGGTCTAATTGTGGAAATCAAGCACCCTGACCTGGAAACCCGTAGTGCCATTCTTTTAAACATGGCAGAAAAAGACCATATTCCCTTTCCACCGGAAGTCATTCAATTCATCGCCAATAACGTAAAAACCAACATCCGGGAACTAGAAGGTGCTTATACAAAAGTACGGGCTTTTGCCAGTTTGAACCAACAACCCATTACCCTAGAACTTACGCGTAAAGCTTTAAAAGATATTGATATCACCGGTGCCATAGATAAAATTATTACGGTGGAAGCGATTCAAGACGTAGTAGCCTCCCGCTACAAAATCCGCGTGGATGAATTAAAAGCCAAAAAACGTACCCGCACTGTCGCCTATCCTCGCCAGATTGCTATGTATCTCACAAGGGAACTTACCGAACTCTCCCTACCACGCATCGGGGAATGCTTTGGCGGGAGAGATCATACCACAGTGCTGCATGCCTGTGACAAAATTACAGAAGAAAGAAAAAGTAATCCCCTCCTGGAACAACAGATTTCCCAAATGATAGAAACCTTACGCAAATAGGTATCCACAAGATGTGGAAAACCAGGTGGATACCTTGTGGATTTTCTTGTGGATACGTTTCTTTTTATTAAAACAAGTGGATATGTGGATAACTAAAACCAAACGATCCACAAGGTTATACCAATGCTAGATGCCGTACCAGGCTGAATAATTTTCCTTTTTCCACATATGCACAGGTCCTACTACGAAGACTACGAATTTATTATAATTACAAGTACTAGAAAATAAGGAGGTACTGCCATGCAGTTTTCTTGTGAAAGCAATGTTTTGGCCAAAGGAATTAATACCGTTAAACGTGCCATTTCCTCCAGTTCTCAAGCGCCTATTTTTTCAGGAATCCATATCCTATTACGGCAAAATGCCTTATACCTGATTGCTATGGACAGCAGTTTTGCCATGCAAATCCACCTGGAGGTCAATGGGCAACAGGATGGTGAAATCCTTGTCCCCGCCAAAGCCATTGGGGATTTACTGGCTAAATTTGATAAGGATGAACCACTAACGCTGACAAAAGAAGCCGATGCACGGGAACTTATCCTGGAAGCCTCTCGGGCTAGGGGCACCTACCATATTCCACTGATGGATGCAGAGGAGTACCCGGCTTTTAAAGACATTAACTATCAGCATGAGCTGGTCGTAGAAGAAGAAACCATGCGCAAACTCATAGAAACAACTGTTTATGCTTGTTCGACGGATCAAAACCGGCCCTTATATACGGGTGTCTTTGTAGAAAAAACGGAAAATTACCTAACGGCAGTAGGCACCAATACTCATCGTCTGGCCATTCAGGAAATCCCCTGGAATACTGGCGAAGACGATAGCCAATTTTCCATGCTGATTCCTTCCCGGGTTCTAAAAGAGATTAGCAGTAATTTGACCGGGGATTTGCCGGAACCTGTCAGCGTAAAAGTCAGTGATAAACAAATCCAAGTAGCCTTGGGCGGACTTAGCATGATTGCCAGTCTAATTGAGGGATATTTTCCAGATTATAAACGGCCCATTCCCCCATCTTTTGCCAATAAGACCGTCTTTACCTGCCAGGATATGGAAAAGGCGATTGCGCGGGTGGCGTTATTTTCCCAGTCCGATTATAATATTGTACGACTCCATATTACAGAAAACACAATCGTGCTATCTTCTGCCATCAGTGACTTGGGAAATGGTCGGGAAGAAATCCCGTGTACAACGGTAGGAAGTGGCTTGCCGCTTAATATTGCGTTTAATGCCACTTACCTTACGGACTTTTTCCGCAATGTAGGTACGGAGCAGGTTAGCCTGGAAACCAATACGTCCCTTTCCCCGGCTAAAATGATGCCTCTGGAGGAAGATAGCGGCTATACCTATATTGTAACACCGGTGCGTGTGGTCTTCTGATGCGCCTTTTATCACTGCGGCTGCATCAGTTCCGTAATTACCGGGAATTAGAACTGCCACTTTCCAATGATATTACGATTTTTTACGGGGATAACGCCCAGGGCAAAACCAATTTGCTGGAGGGCATTTATACAGCGGCAAGAGGATTTTCCTTCCGTACACGAAGAGAAGAGGAATTGGCGTCCTTTGGTACGGATGCCTGGGCAACCCAGCTAGGCTATCAGGATCAATATGGAAACCATACCCTATTAGTAAAACGAGCATCCTTCCAGGGAAAAGCGAAAAAAGAAACTTTTTGGGACGGCAATAAGATGAGTACCCGGCAGCAATATGGAAGGGTCAATCTGGTGCTCTTTACCCCGGATGATTTGTGGCTGGTCAAAGGGGATCCGGCTTTACGGCGACGTTTTCTGGATATGGAAATCGCGCAGACAAGTCCCGCTTATTATGAATTATTGACCCGGTATAACCGGGTCTTGCAGCAGCGCAATTCTTTTTTGAAACATTGGAAAATGGATGCCCATGCAGCGGAACCCCAGCTATTGGTGTGGGATCAGGCTTTGGTGGAACTGGCAGCAGGAATTTTAGAACTGCGGCTCCAGGCACTTAAGGGCATTAGCGTGGCAGCCCAGGATGTTTATGCTACGATTACTGGAAACCAGGGGGATTTAACGCTTTCTTACCAACAGAAAAAAGCAGCTACCACGACGGTGGTGGAAGAAAATCCCGGGCGTTCCTATTGGGCACAGCTGCTTTTGAAAGAATTGCAAAAGCGGCATACCTTGGACCTTTTACGAGGATATACCAGTGTGGGTCCCCATCGGGACGATTTAGATATTCTCCATAATGGCAGGTCACTGAAAGCGTATGGGTCCCAGGGACAGCAACGAACGGCAGCCCTGTCCCTGAAACTTTCTGAGCTGGAATTTATCCGTAAGGCCCGGGGAGAATATCCCATTCTATTATTGGATGATGTACTCAGTGAATTGGACCAACATCGCCGGGAAAAATTATTACAGTGCATTACGGGAACGGTACAGACCTTTTTGACAGTCAATGACCGGCACTTGGTCCCAATAACAGGTGATGTGAGGCTATACCAGGTATGCGGCGGGCAATTGGAGGAAACAGAAGTATGAAGGATTCGGAAAAACTGGTGCTCCAGGTTTTTAAGACGCCCTGGGCGAAAGCGCAGTTTACCCTCCATGTCCTTATAGCCCATTGGGAAAACATGGTGGGTCCTGCTGCTGCACCCCACTCCCAGCCATACCGCTTGGATCAGGGTGTTTTGTATGTCCACACGGATCACCCAACCTGGTCTGCCCATTTGATGATGATGCAGGGAAAATTGCTCCGGCAGCTGAACCGACTCGTAGCGGGAAACCATGAGAAAGGAAAAGTGCCCCGTAGGATTACGGCTCTAAAGTGTTATCTTGGGGAGCTGGCCGCGCCTTTAGCAACAATGTCTAAAGAACAGCCATTTATTCCCAAACTGGATGAAAATAGACGCTGCCCTTTATGCGGCGTGCCGCTTATTGGGGACGAATCTCTGTGTTCTGCTTGCCAGCGCCAAAAGGTACAGGAAACCCGTCAGAAGATCCGTCAGCTCCTTTTGGAAATGCCGTGGTGCCGCTATGAAGATTGCCGCCAAAAGGTGGAGTGTGATAAAATACTTTTTACTGATGTCAAAGCGGTATTGGAGGAATGGGCCTGGAACGAAGCCTTGCAAGAGGGGGCTCCTTTGGATGCCAAAGCCTTTGCGGTGATGCTGGCAAAGGGATGGACGCCGGATCAATTGGAGCAAGAAAAGGTAGAAGGCCTGGTGAAGAAGAAAAGAAAGGGAAGAGTCTATGTACCTGCACGTAGGAAGTAATGTGGTGGTTCGAGAAGATGAACTGATTGGGATTTTTGATATCCGCAATAAGCGCACGAATATATACCGTTTTTTTCTTCGGCCTAAAATGGAAAAGAACCAGGTGATTGATTTGACGGATCATTTCTCCCCGTCCAGCTGTGTTGTCACCAAAGATAAAATTATTCTGTCAGGGATTTCTACCAGAACCCTGCGAAAGCGCTAAGAGGATTCGGGAGGTTATGTATGGCGAAAAAGGAACAAACCATCGAAGAGGAAATTGCTGTGCACGGTGCCTATGGCGCAGCGCAGATTCAGGTATTGGAAGGGCTGGAAGCAGTACGCAAACGGCCCAGTATGTATATCGGGAGCATTAGTTCCAGAGGTTTGCACCATCTGGTCTATGAAGTCATTGATAACAGTATTGACGAAGCCTTGGCTGGTTATTGCGACCATATTCACGTGAGTATTCACGAAGATAACAGTATTACGGTTACGGATAATGGCCGTGGCATTCCGGTAGAAATGCATAAGGTGGGGAAGCCGGCCATTGAAGTGGTGATGACGGTGCTCCATGCTGGCGGCAAATTTGGGGACGGCGGCTATAAAGTGTCCGGTGGCCTGCATGGCGTAGGTGTATCCTGCGTTAATGCCCTAAGCCAGCGCATGGTGGTAGAAGTTAAGAAAAATGGCAAGGTCTACGAAATTGAATTTGCCAAGGGGAAAACAACTAAGTCGCTGCATATTATCGGTAACTGCCCAGATACGGAGACGGGGACCAGTGTAACATTCTGGCCGGATGCGTCAATTTTTACGGAAACGGTCTATAGTTACGATACCCTGAAACGGCGGATCCGGGAGCTGGCGTTTTTAAACAAGGGTGTCAAAATTCAACTGACCGATGAACGCAGCGGGGCAGATGAAATTTTCCACTACGAAGGAGGCATTGTGTCCTTTGTAGAGTTTTTAAATCAGGGAAAAGAACCCCTTCATGCTAAACCCGTCTATGTGGAAGGGGAGCGACAGGATACCATTGTGGAAGTGGCTATGCAGTATACGGATGCTTACACAGAAAATATTCTGACCTTCGTGAATAATATCAATACGGAAGAAGGTGGTACCCATTTAGCCGGACTGAAACAGGCCTTAACCCGGTGCATTAACGACTATGCCCGGAAAAATGGCCTGTTAAAAGATAACGAAGAAAATTTATCCGGCGATGATGTCCGGGAGGGGCTGACTTGCGTCCTGAGCCTAAAGGTACGGGAACCTCAGTTTGAAGGCCAGACCAAGACTAAACTGGGCAATAGTGAAGTTCGGGGCATTGTGGACAATATGGTGACAGATGCCCTAACCGAGTATTTTGAAGAAAATGCACCCGTGGCCAAAAAGATTATTGATAAAGCCGTAATGGCTAGTCGTGCCAGAGCGGCAGCCCGTAAGGCACGGGATTTAACGCGGCGTAAATCGGCGTTGGAAGTCAGCAGCCTGCCAGGGAAACTTGCCGATTGTACCAGCAAAAATGCGGAAGAAACCGAAATTTATCTAGTGGAAGGGGATTCAGCCGGCGGCAGTGCCAAGCAGGGAAGAGACCGTAATTTCCAGGCTATTTTACCACTGCGAGGCAAAATTCTGAACGTGGAAAAGGCCAGATTGGACAAGATGCTCAATTCCCAGGAAATCCGCGCCATGATCACAGCCTTTGGCTGCGGCATTGGGGAAGAATTCGACGTTGAGAAACTGCGTTATGGAAAAATTATTATTATGACCGATGCGGACGTGGATGGGGCTCATATTCGGACCTTGCTGCTGACTTTTTTCTACCGGTATATGAAACCGTTAGTTGTCCATGGGAATGTTTTTATTGCCCAACCACCACTGTATCTTATTCGCAGTGGGAAAAAACATACCTATGCCTATAGTGATGAGCAGCTGCAGCAACGGCTGGATGAAGTGGGGCGGCAGAATAATCCCTACGTGCAGCGGTATAAAGGCCTGGGGGAAATGAACCCGGAACAGCTATGGGAAACCACTATGGACCCTGCTAAACGAACCGTGCTGCAAGTGCAGCTGGAAGATGCCGCTACGGCGGATTCTGTTTTTTCCGTGCTGATGGGGGATAAGGTGGAGCCCCGGCGTAAATTCATTGAGGAAAATGCCGGAAAAGTGACCAACCTGGACTTTTAAGGAGATGCTATGGGAACAACGATTGCGCTGCCCCAGGTACAGATTGCCCATTCTCGTACAACCACTTCCCCTGTTTTTCTTACGGCGGGGGGCAGGCGTCCTGATCCTACATGGCTGCGCAAAGCGGCAGGCGACTATCCCTTGTATGCGGTGGACCGTGGGGCGGACCATTTGAAAAAAGCAGGTCTTTTGCCACAGTTTTTGTATGGGGATCGGGATAGCGCCCGTCCTGGCGCCTGGGAAGAATTTGTTCGTAAAGGGGCTAAAGCAAAAACTTATCCAGTGAATAAAGATGACACGGACCTAGCCCTGGTGGTGCAGGATCTGGAAATGAATCTTACGGTTATTGCGTCCGGCATCTGGGGGGGCCGTGCCGATCATCTGCTGGGTAATCTATATACGCTCTTATCTTATGCGAAAAGAGGCGGACTTGTGCTTTTGGCCGATGAGCAGGAAGTTGTATGTTTTTTGGGTGCGGGGGACCAGCTTTCCTGGAACGTTACCCAAACATTGCCCAAAGCTGTAAGCGTACTTCCCTTTACCGAAACTGCTCAGGTGAGCATATCTGGCGTGCGCTGGCCTTTACAAGAAGCCGTGCTGCGGCAGGAACAATTTTCCTATAGTATCAGCAATAAAATGACGGAGCCTGTGCTTTCTGCCTCCTGTACCAGTGGTTGGGTGGGCGTCTACGGGACCTGGAAGGAGTAACCTGTATGGACTTTCAGTGGGATCACCTGCTGTTTTTGCTTGTGGCCGGTTTTGTGGGATCTTTTATTGATGGAGCGGTAGGGGGCGGAGGCTTGATTACTCTGCCGGCTTTTATGACCACAGGCCTTCCTATGTCCTATGTGCTGGGATCCAATAAATTGGCAGCGGCGGCGGGGGCCGTGACCAGCTTTTTTACGTTTGCTCGCAGTGGCTGCGTGGACCGGAAAATTTTAAAAATGATGTGGCTCTCTGCAATAGGCAGCGCCTTTGGGGCATATATTGCCTATTTGATTCCTGAGATTGTGCTGCGCTACATTGTGGTAGTGGCACTGATTGGCGTAGCAGTCTATACTTATAAAAAGAAAAAATGGGATGGAGTTAGTTCCATGACCACTATGACCAGATCCATGGCCGTGGGGATTGCTTGTATGGCTTGGTGCCTGGGCATGTATGATGGCTTTTTTGGGCCTGGGACAGGATCCTTCCTGATTTTTGGCTTTTTATCTTTTGGCTATAATTTTGTTACCGCCGCAGGTAATACCAAAGCGTTGAATCTCGCCAGTAATATCGGCGGATTAGTGGCTTTCTTGATGTTAGGGACAGTGTATCTCCCCTATGCCGTGCCTATGGGAATCATTGAAATCGCTGGAGCACGTTTAGGTGCCAAGGTGGCCATCAAAAATGGTGTTGCCTATATTCGCATTCTGTATCTGATCGTTACTGTGCTGCTCATAGGCAAGCAGGTGTATGATCTGTTTTTGAAATAAGGAGCGTGATACCGTGGATGATCAGCAAAATGATAAGCAGACCATCACAGCAGGGAAAATCATCCCTGTGTATGTAGAAGAGGAGATGCAAAAATCCTATATTGATTACGCCATGAGCGTTATCGTGCAGCGGGCTCTTCCAGATGTGCGGGATGGATTAAAACCGGTGCACCGGCGGATTTTGTATGCCATGAATGAAGCTGGCATGCTTCCCAATAAAGCCTATAAGAAAAGTGCCCGTATCGTCGGGGATGTTTTAGGTAAGTATCATCCTCATGGGGATTCTTCCGTGTATGATGCCATTGTGCGGCTGGCACAGGACTTTTCTACCCGGTATCTCATGGTGGACGGCCATGGAAATTTTGGTAGTGTGGATGGGGATCCTCCGGCTGCCATGCGGTATACAGAAGTCCGCATGGGAAAAATTGCGGTGGAGATGCTGCAGGATATTGAAAAAGAAACGGTGGATTTTATTCCCAACTACGATGAATCCCTGAAGGAACCTACCGTGCTGCCGGCGAAAGTGCCTGCGCTTTTAATCAATGGATCTGCAGGAATTGCCGTGGGTATGGCAACCAATATTCCTCCTCATAATCTGGGAGAAGTGGTGGATGCCTGCGTCATGCTGATTGATCATCCAGAGGCTACCATTGCCCAGCTGATGACCTGTATTAAAGGTCCGGATTTTCCTACCGGTGCTAAGATTTTAGGACAGGGCGGTATCCGGCAAGCCTATACTACAGGGCGCGGTGTGGTAAAGGTCCGGGCAAAGGCCCATGTGGAGCCCATGCCCAAGAATAAAAACCGAATTGTGGTGACGGAGATCCCCTATCAGGTCAATAAAGCACGGCTTATTGAGAATATTGCCAAGCTGGTGCAGGATAAAACCCTGGAAGGGATTACGGACCTGCGGGATGAATCCGACCGGAAGGGGATGCGGATCGTCATTGAACTGCGCAGTGATGTGGTTCCAGAAGTCATGTTGAACCAGCTGTATAAGCATACCCAGCTCCAAGATTCTTTTGGTATTATCATGCTGGCCCTTGTTAATGGGCATCCCCGGGTGCTGAACCTGAAACAAATTCTGGAATACTATCTGCAGCATCAACAGGATGTGATTATCCGGAAATGCCAGTATGAACTGCGTAAAGCCAAGGACCGGGCCCATATCTTGGAAGGTCTTAAAATTGCGCTAGATCATTTAGATGCCGTGATTGCCACTATTCGTCAAAGCGCCAACGGCGATGTGGCCAAACAAGCCTTGATAGAAAAATTTAGTCTGACCGATCGGCAGGCACAGGCAATTTTGGATATGCGGTTGCAGCGCCTTACCGGATTGGAACGGCAGAAAATTGAGGATGAATATAAAGAAGTGATGGCTACCATTGCGTATCTGGAAGATGTACTGTCTGATTCCCATAAAATTATGGGAATTGCCCGGGAAGATTTACTGGAGGAAAAGAAACGTTTTGGGGATGCCAGGAGAACTGCTATTGTGCCGGATTCCGGTGAACTGGATGCAGAAGATTTAATTGCAGAAGAAGACATCGTGCTAACCATTAGTCACCAGAGCTATATTAAACGCCAGGCGCTGACCAATTTCCGGAACCAAAACCGGGGCGGCCGTGGGGTTAAAGCAGGCAGTGGTAAAATTGTCAAGGAAAATAACCAAGTTAAGGGCGATTTCTCAGAACATCTGCTGATGGCCAGCACTCACGACAATATTCTTTTCTTTACCAACCGGGGCCGTGTATACCGGCAGAAAGGGTATGAGATCCCCGAAGCTAGCAAAGCGGCTAAGGGAACGTATATTCGTAATTTGCTGCCGCTGGAAGAAAATGAAAAGGTCAATGCAGTGATCGCCGTAAAAAGCGGGATCAGCACCGATGAAGATAAATTCCTCTTTATGGCCACCAATAAAGGGATTGTGAAGCGGACCAGTGTTCAGGAGTTCCGTTCTGTCCGCAAAGGCGGTCTGTTTGCTATCAATTTGGATGAAGGGGAAGAACTGATCGATGTAAAATTGACCAGCGGTCACAATACAATCTTCTTAGCAACCCGAGATGGGTATGCCATCCATTTTGAGGAACAGGACGTGCGGCCTATGGGTCGTACCAGCCACGGGGTTAAAGGGATCAGCCTGCGGCCGCATGACAGTGTGGTATCCATGGATAGCTGTGAAACCAGTGAAGGGGATGTGCTGACCGTTACAGACAAAGGCCAAGGAAAACGGACGGGCATTTCTGAATACCGTTTGCAGAGCCGGGGCGGTAAGGGAATTATTAATCTGAAAGTTACCGATAAGACGGGCCTTATTGTGGGCTCCAAGATGGTGGATGCTTCCCAGGAAATTTTACTCATTTCTGCCGCTGGCATTATTATCCGGATGAATGCAGCAGATATTTCCAGCTATGGACGTAATGCTCAAGGAGTCAAATTAATGGATCTGGAACCGGGCGATCAGGTGGCCGCCGTTGCTATTGTGAATACAGTAGCGGATGAGGAATAATTCTGGTTCTATAATAAATGTTGGGGTCTTGTGGACGTTTACCTTCACAAAACCC
>DXYB01000055.1 GCA_019416065.1 Acidaminococcus sp.
TATATTAGCGTTTACAGGTAAACGTCCACAAGACCCCAACATTTATTATAGAACCAGAAAAAAGCCTAAGACAAAGAAATTCCGCACAACCAGTTTTGTGCGGAATTTCTTTATTCTCTTTTTCCCGGTCCTAAGACCCTAAGCAGTTCCTGGGGAGATGTTTCTCCCGCCAGGACTTTGGCGCAGCCATCCTGCCATAGGCTTTCCATGCCCTTTGCCAGCACTAATTTTTCTAGTTGCAATTCGCTGGCGCCCTGTAAAATACGCTGCCGGGTTTCTTCTTCCAGCACAAACAGCTCCTGGATGGCAAGGCGTCCTATATATCCTGTATGCCGGCAGTGGTTGCAGCCTACAGGGTGGTACAAAGGGGCATTTGGGGAAAGGTGCAGATACGTTTCTTCCCAGCCGCCTTTTTCTGCCAGATACTGTGCTTTGCAATGAGGGCAGAGCCTGCGCACTAGTAACTGGGCCGCAGCGCCCAAAAGAGCAGCAGAAACCAGATAAGGCTCCACGCCCATATCCAAGAGTCGTGTCACAGCGCCTGCTGCTGTATTGGTATGCAAGGTGCTAAACACCAAATGCCCAGTAAGCGCTGCCTGAATGGCGATCTCTGCTGTTTCTTTGTCCCGGATTTCGCCGATCATTACAATATTCGGATCCTGCCGCAAAATGCTGCGCAAACAACGGGCGAAAGTCAGTCCGATTTTTGGTCGCACAGCCACCTGGCTGATGCCTTCCATCTGGTATTCCACCGGATCTTCCACGGTGATGATTTTTTTCTGCCTGCGATCCATTCCAGAAAGCGCCGCATACAGGGTGGTAGATTTCCCGCTGCCCGTAGGTCCTGTAACCAGAAAAAGCCCATGAGGTTGGCTAATCAGATGGCGGAACGTTTCCAGATGGGCCTTGGAAAATCCTAGGGAAGCTAACTCCGGATGAACCTGCTGCTGATTAAGCAGTCGCAGCACCATGCTTTCCCCAAAAAGGGTGGGCAGTGTAGAAACCCGGATATCCACCTGGCTTCCTTGCCATATTTCCTGCAATCGTCCGTCCTGGGGCAACCGTTTTTCCCCGATATCCATCCCTGCTAAAATCTTGAAACGGCTTAAAACTGGGTCCTGGAGATTTTTCCGGATCTGCATCAGTGGCTGGAGTACGCCATCAATGCGGCAACGCACCTGCATTTTTTCTTTACCCGGTTCCAGGTGAATGTCACTACTTCCTAACGCAAGACTTTGCTGCAAAATCTCCTCTGCCAGTTGCACGGCAGGAGCGCTATTTTCTTCTCTTACAAATTCACTGCCAATTATTTTGTTTTCCGTTGTTAATGTTTTTAACATGTGCAACATCCTCCTACAAGTTCCGGATTCCCGCGTTGAAAAGGACGATTTCCTTTTTGCCATAGGCACCCGGCTGCTTTTTCCTTATAATAAAAAGCGCATGAAAGAAAAACCATAGGAGGTATTGCATGACCCATAGTATACCCTATTTTCTCAAATTATACAAATTTCCTTTTCTGATGGGGGCAACCTTGCTCATTAGCAGTGCTTATGTTTATACGCAACTCCAAATACCAGCGGCGGCTCCGCTCCCCCCTGTCCCTAAACAGTCGTCCGTTCCACAGAAAAAGCAACCTGCTAAAGCAGCTGCCTCAAAAGTACAACCACAGCGAGATCCTTTTCGCCCTTTGAACCATCCACCGCAAACAGAAAACCAGTTAGAGAAAGAAAAAATATTGCCCCCTTCACACACAAACTCCAGTCACCTTGCAGCAGCTCCCGCACAAACAGCACCCCTTAGCTACCGTTTCAGCGGGATTATGACCGTCAACGGTCATAAAAAAGCACTGGTCATGACGCCGGATGGATCCCTGCTTCTAGGCGAGGGAGAAACATTACCAGGCAAGGGAACCATCCAAGGCATAACGGAAAATACATTACAATGCAGGGGAATCGCCATTCAGCTAGGAGAAAAATGGTCATGAAAATTTCATTCCGCATCCTATTTTTTTGTTTCTTCTGCCTCTTTAGCCCGGTTCGCTGGGTTTTAGCGGCAGATACCATCTCCCTCACTGTACAAGAGGCGCCAGTAAAAGAGATTCTTCATAGCCTTGCCGAACTTTCTGGCCGCAGCATTATTACCGACCCGCAGGTAACTGGTACCCTTTCTATCCAGCTCCAAGAGGTTCCTTTTGGGGAAGCACTGGATCTGGTAACTCGTTCCCGGGGATTGTATTGCCAACAGGAAGGAAACACGATCATTGTCTCCACACCGGAGCAAATGGCTAGGAATTTCGGCCGTTTATCCATTCACCCACTGGAATACATTGCGGCCAAAGAAACCGTAGAAACCTTAAAACCACTCTTTCCCTCCCTCACCTGGGACATCAATAGCAACACTCTGCTGCTGCAGGGCAGCCCGGCAGAAGAAGAACGATTACGGCAGACCATCCAGAAATTGGACCAGCCAACAAAGCAAATCACCCTGGAAGCCCGGATTTTGTCCTTGCGCAAGGAAGCTTCTAAAGAATTGGGCTTACAATGGCATTGGGGCGCTTTGCCAGCTTCCCATGACGGCGGGACCTCCGAGGAAACCAATTATGGGGGGCGAATTCATTTAGGTCACGGGTATGGAACAAATTTTGAGGCCAAACTGTCTGCCCTCTGTCAGGAAGGGAAAGCCAAAATTTTGGCGACGCCACGAATTATCACACTGCCAGGGCGGGAAGCCAGTATTTTTATTGGCGACCATATTCCCGTAGTCACAGAAAAAGTCACCAATAGTACCACCTCTACCACCACAGAATATGTAGATGCAGGCATTCGCTTATCCTATACACCCCTTTTAAGCAATGACGGGATGATTACCGCCAAGGTACATACGGAAGTAAGCACACCCACCTTGATCGCAGAACTAAAAAATTACCGTATCGCTAGCCGTACGGCGGACACTCATGTGCGGATGCGGGAAAAAGAAACCCTGGTAATTGGCGGGCTAATCAGCGAGGAAGAACAAAAAAGGCTGGAAGGGATACCGCTCCTCTCCAAAATTCCTCTTTTGGGAGAATTCTTCAAGTATCGCTCTTCCAGCAAAAACAAAACAGAAGTCTGCATGCTGCTGACACCGTATATCAGTGAACCCGGCAAAGGACCTTCTATTTTTAAAGCACCTCCCGGTGCTTTACCAGCTCCAGAAACTGATGGAGAATCCGCGCCGTAATGCCCCAAATCATCCGATTTTTCCAAGGATAAAAATACACCGGATAGGTAGAAATAGGTTGCCATTCAGAGTTTTCTTTCTGACTCTCCGGATACGGAAAGCCCGGTTCCCTACGGCTGCCCATGGTCACATTACCGGTAAGCGGTGTAAGATGCAACAAATCCTCTAAGGGGACGGTAAATATCTCCCCCACTTCCTCAGTCTGGATGTGCAAAGGTTCCTCCGATGAGATTATCCCGGCATAGGGATAAATAATAGGCCCCCTGTAAGCATAAAAATATTGCAAAGGTCCCAGCACGGTGATTTTGCTTGCGTTAATCCCCAGTTCTTCCCCTGTCTCCCGGAGCGCTGTTGCCAGCAGTGTAGAATCTGTGTCTTCTCTGTGACCACCAGGGAAACAAATATCCCCGGGCTGCCAGTGAATGTTGGCAGAACGCACTTCAAAAAGGATTTCCCAGCCGTTTTTCCGCTGCACTAGGGGTAACAATACAGCGCTCTCCCAGATGTGCATACTGCTATCCACCCGCATAGTTTGATCGGTCCATAAGGCTTTTAACGTTTGGATGGTTTCCATGAAATCTCCTTGTAGGTATGAAAAACGCCGTTTCTCTAGAAACGGCGTTTTGGTTTATGGTTAGAAACGGCACTTAGCGGCATAGGCATGCCCTTCCAAACCTTCCCCTAATGCCATACGATGTACCAGTGGTGCCAATTGTTTGGACGCTTCCGGTGTCATACTTTGATGGGTACAAGTTTTTAGAAACGTCCCTACATAAACGCCGCCAGTATAGCGGGCTGCTTTCACTGTGGGCAGGGTATGATTGGTGCCAGAAGCATAATCTCCAAAGACCTCTGCCGTATTTCCGCCGATAAAAAGACTTCCATAATTATGGAGCTTGGGGAGGATGGCATCTGGATTGCGTACATTGACTTCCAGATGTTCCGGCGCATAGCTATTGGCGTTTTTCACCGCTTGCTCCAATGTGTCCAGAAGTACTACTTCCCCAAACGTTTCCCAGGACTGTCGGGCAATGGTTGCCGTAGGCAGCCAAGAAAGATCCTCTTCCACGGCATGAATGACCTGATGGGCTAAAGACTCATCGGTTGTGAGAAGAATGGCTTTGGCATTAGGATCATGTTCTGCCTGGGCCAATAAATCCGCTGCCAGGGTTTTGGCATCGGCACCCGCATCCGCAATTACTAGGACTTCACTGGGACCGGCTACAAAATCGATGCCAACTTGTCCATAGCATTGCCGTTTGGCCTCCGCCACAAATTGATTGCCCGGCCCCACGATCATATCCACAGGTTTAATAGAAGAGGTTCCGTACGCAAACGCAGCAATCGCCTGAACGCCTCCCAAGGCATAGATTTCATCGGCCCCGGCCAAATCCATGGCCACCAAAGTTTTCGGGTTGATATGGCCCGTTCCGTGGCTTACAGGGCTTGCTGCAGCAATACGCCCTACCCCGGCGACTTTAGCCGGCGTAATCAGCATCATAGCAGAAGAATATAAGGGAAAGCGGCCGCCTGGCACGTAGCACAGGCAGGAATCCACCGGAATGACCCGGTGTCCCAAGTGAATTCCAGGCGTAGGTTCAAAATCCGGCAAATCATGAATCGTGGCTCGCTGCGCTTTGGCAAACGCCGTTAAATTGGCTAGGGCCGCTTTCATATCTGCCAGTTCCTGCTGGGTTACCGCTTCATAGGCCTGCTGAATTTCTTCTGCAGTCACCCGAAAACGGTCCCTCTCACAGCCGTCGAATTTTTTACTGTAAAAATGCAGCGCTGCATCTCCTTGTTCCACCACGTCATCAATGATGGCCGCAACAGTTTCCCGCAGCTTTCGGCGGTCTTCCTTTGTCCGCTCTTTTCCCTTCTTGATATACTTCATGGGCCTCACGCCTTTCTCTATGCATCCAATCCTTCCATAATCCGCTGAATTAAGTCCTTGCGAGTCTCATGACTCATGGCACTATAGGTCAGGATCTGCCCGGCCCCAAATTCAAAGGTACGTTGGTAGAGGGATTTTTGTTTGGCTAGCGCATTCTTGCTCAGCTTGTCCGTTTTGGTCAATATCACCACAACCGAAAGCCCTAAGGAAATCAGCCACTGGTAACACTCCCGGTCGCTTTCCATGGGTTCTCTCCGGCAATCCATCAAAAGGTATACCTGTTTCAGGTAGGGAGAATTTTCCATATAGCTACAGATAAATGCGGACCATTGTTCCTTATTTTGTTGATTGGTTCTGGCAAATCCGTAGCCAGGCAAGTCCACAGCATAAAAAATATGCTGCTGCGTCCCATCTTCCCCTTTTTTCTTGGCGCGAAACTGATAAAAATTAATAGTCTGGGTTTTGCCGGGACTGGCACTAACCCGTGCCAGATTTTTGCGCCGTGCTAGGGAATTTAACAGAGAAGATTTTCCCACATTACTGCGGCCAATAAAGGCTACCTCATCCAGCGTATCCTGGGGGTATTGGGTAGCCTTTACCGCTGATGTCACAAACTCTGCACCCACAATATCCCATGTGTTATTGGGCATTTTCCTGCTCTTTCTTTACTTTCGCTCCTTGAGTCACGGGGTTACTCTTTTTCCCTTTGGGCGCTACTTCAAGAGCCAGTTCCGTGACCTGATCCATATGATCCACCGGGATAAATTTCATCTCTTCCCGTACTTTTTCTGGAATTTCTTCCAAATCCTGTACATTTAGTTTAGGAATCAGCACGGTTTTAACCCGATAGCGATGGGCCGCCAGCACTTTTTCTTTCAGCCCTCCGATGGGCAGCACTCGGCCTGTAATGGTAATTTCCCCGGTCATGGCAAGATCCGCTTTCACCTTGCGGCCGCTTAGTGCACTTTCCATAGCCGTTGCCATGGTGATACCGGCACTAGGCCCATCTTTTGGGGTAGCACCCTCTGGTACATGGATATGAATATCCACCTTATCCGCAAAGTCCGGCGCCAATTGCAAAGCTTTAGCCCGGCTCCGAATATAAGTGAAAGCTGCCTGGGCAGACTCCTTCATCACGTCACCCAATTGCCCGGTAAGCATCAGTTTTCCTTTGCCTTCGGTAACCACCACTTCGATTTTAAGCAATTCACCGCCCACGCTGGTCCAAGCAAGGCCTGTGCAAACGCCGACTTCAGCTTTGGCCCGCATATCTTCTTCCAGGAAAATCGCTGGCCCTAAGTAATCTTTCAAATGGGGCGGTGTCACCGAGACTTTGGCAACCCCTTCTTCCACGATTTTACGAGCTGCCTTCCGGCAGATGGTGGCAATTTTCCGTTCCAAATTTCGCACACCGGATTCCCGGGTATAATCCCGGATGATATGGTGCAAGGACGCTGTACCAAGACTCAGCTGTTTTCCAGTGAGTCCAGCCAAGGTGCGTTCCTTGGGCAACAGATGAAGCTGCGCGATTTTCATTTTTTCCTCATCAGTGTAACTGGAAAGCTCAATCACTTCCAGCCGATCCAATAGCGCCGGAGGAATGGTTTCTACGGTATTTGCCGTAACAATCCAGAATACATTGCTCATATCATAAGCAAATTCAATATAATGGTCGCTGAAATGGCTGTTTTGCTCAGGATCCAGCACTTCTAATAAAGCGGATGCCGGATCGCCCCGGAAATCGGCCCCCATCTTATCTACTTCGTCTAAAAGAAATACAGGGTTATCAGTGCCACAATCAATCAAGCCGTTAATCAAGCGTCCCGGCATAGCACCAATATAGGTGCGGCGATGTCCCCGGATTTCAGCTTCATCCCGCACACCTCCCAAAGACAAGCGAGTAAATTTCCGGTTGATGGCCCGGGCAATGCTTTGGGCCAGACTGGTTTTCCCTACGCCTGGAGGCCCCACCAGGCAGATAATCGGTCCCCGGTTGCTTTTGGTCAGAGCCCGCACTGCCAGGTGATCCAAAATACGCTCTTTGACTTTCTTCAAGCCATAATGGTCTTTATCCAAAATCGCCGCAGCTTTTTTCAAGTCGTAGTTATCCTGGCTCATATTGCCCCAGGGCAGCGCCAGTACCGTATCCAAATAATTGCGGATAACAGCGCTTTCTGCCATCATAGGGGGCATCTTATTCAGCCGGTCCAGTTCTTTATCCACTTTTTCCTGGACATTTGCGGGCAGCTGTTTTTTCTTGAATTTTTCCTGATATTCCTTAACTTCCCCGCTGTGTTCTCCGCCGCCGTCCAGTTCTTTGTTGATGGCTTTCAGTTGTTCCCGCAGGTAATACTCCCTTTGGTTTTGCTCAATCTGTTTCCGTACTTGCTGGGAAATATCCTTTTCCAAGTGGACAATCTCCAGCTCCTTTACCAGGTAACTGTACAGCAGATTCATCCGCTTTCTTACATCCACAGCTTCCAGCAGATTTTCTTTTTCTGCTACGTCAATGGTGAGGTAGCCTGCCATCATGTCCGCAATCCGGCCTGGATCCTCCTGATCCTTAAATGTAAGCATTACTTCTGTGTTCAGCTTTTTGCTGGCCAGCACCCATTGTTCAAAGGTGTCAATCAGCATCCGTTTTAAAGCTTCCACTTCCGTGGAGTTTTCTCCCACGCTCACATCCGGCCGTGGTGCTACATAGGCTTCCAGGCTCATCCCCACGGCATCTACCACAGAAATAATTTCCACCCGGGAAAGTCCTTCCACTAAGATCCGCATAGCGCCATTAGGCAGCTTCAGCATTTGTTTGATTTCTGCGATCACTCCAAAAGTATATAAATCTTTGGCCGTGGGGTCTCCCGCTTCCACAGATTTTTGGGTTACTAACAGAATTCTCTTTGTGGTATTCATAGCAGTCTCTACCGCTCGGATGGAACGATCCCGCCCCACATCCAGGTTAATGATCATCCCGGGGAATACGATGGTTCCTCGCAGCGGTAAAAGCTGTAGTCGCATAGTATTTGGTTCCAACATAGTGTTCACCATCCTTCAAAATAGCGAAAAGAGGAAAAGGGAGAAGACGCTCCCTTTTCCTTTTTTTCGTTAGGCATTCTTTCTTGTACCACTTTTTTCTTGGTCCGGATCTCGCAGTACCAGCTTTGGTTCTTTGTGCTGGTTAACTACGTCGGCCGTCACAATACATTTGGCAATATTATCCCGGCTGGGGACTTCATACATGACGTTCTTCATAATACCTTCAATAATGGCACGCAGCCCCCTGGCACCGGCTTTACGTTTCAGTGCTTCATGGGCAATTGCTTTTAAGGCACCATTATCAAAATCCAGCTCCACATGATCCATAGCCAGCAAATGCTGGAATTGCTTGGTCAAAGCATTTTTCGGTTCTGTCAGGATCTTGATCAACGTTTTTTCATCCAGGTTGTCCAGTGTCACCACCACAGGAAGCCGTCCCACAAATTCTGGGATCAACCCGTATTTGACAAAGTCCTCCGGTAATGCGCTATGGAAGGGATTTTCGTTTTTCTTTTGTTCGGCCGTGGGGATATCCGCCCCAAAGCCCATGCTCTTTTTCCCAATGCGAGCGTTAATGACATTTTCCAATCCAGCAAAAGCACCACCGCAGATAAAGAGAATATTTGCGGTATCAATCTGAATTAATTCCTGGTGGGGGTGCTTCCGTCCGCCTTGGGGCGGTACGTTTGCAACTGTGCCTTCCAGGATTTTCAGCAAGGCCTGCTGGACCCCTTCCCCAGATACATCCCGGGTAATAGAAGGGTTCTCGGATTTGCGGGAAATCTTATCAATTTCATCAATATAAACAATGCCACGCTGCGCTTTTTCAATATCGTAGTCAGCATTTTGGATCAGCCGCAGCAAAATATTTTCCACGTCTTCTCCCACATAACCGGCTTCTGTCAAACTAGTAGCATCGGCAATGGCAAAAGGCACTTTGAGTATTTTGGCCAGGGTTTGGGCCAGCAGGGTTTTTCCGCTGCCCGTAGGGCCTAGCATCAAAATATTGGATTTTTGCAGCTCCACATCATCCTTGTGCTGCTTTTCCTCATAATTGATCCGCTTGTAATGGTTGTAGACGGCCACAGAAAGAGTTCTCTTAGCGTCTTCTTGTCCGATTACGTACTGGTCCAGAATAGCTTTGATTTCCCGGGGTTTTGGCAGCTCCGTCAGGGGTTCTTCCGCCTTCGTTCCCAGGTCACGTTCCAGCATCTCATTACAAAGCGCAATACATTCATCGCAGATAAACACGTTATGTCCGGCGATCAGTTTTTTTACCTGGCTTTGCTTTTTGCCGCAAAACGAGCAGGTATATTCTGGACCGTCGAATTTTGTGGTATCATCGAATGCCATCTTTTGCCCCTCCTTTCGGGCAGGGTAAGATGGTCGTGTCCTACCCTTACTTCTTTTGAGAAATCACAGCCGCATCCACGACACGATCTACAAGGCCGTATTCCATGGCTTCCTGTGCGGTCATGAAATGATCCCGCTCCGTGTCTTCTTGAATTTTTTCCGCGGTTTTTCCCGTATGAAGTGCTAGTATTTCATTCATTTCCTTCCGGATGCGTAGGATCTCCCGCGCATGGATGGCAATATCTGTCGCCTGTCCCTGGGCTCCGCCTAGCGGTTGATGAATCATCACTCGGGAATGGGGCAGGGCAAACCGTTTGCCTTTGGCGCCGGCGGCCAGCAGCACAGAGGCCATAGAAGCCGCCATTCCCACACAAATCGTAGAAACATCCGGACGGATATACTGCATCGTGTCGTAGATCGCCAGTCCCGCGCTCACTGATCCACCGGGGCTATTGATATAGAGATGGACATCCTTGTCCGGATCTTCCGATTCTAAAAACAGTAGCTGGGCAATAATCAGATTGGCCATATGATCTTCAATTTCTCCGGTCACAAAAATGATCCGGTCCTTTAAAAGCCGAGAGTAGATATCATAGCTTCTTTCTCCCTGACTGGTTTGTTCTACTACGATGGGTACATAGGCCATACTGTCCACCTCCTGCATCGTTATATCTACTTATTCTGCTTTCGGT
This sequence comes from Acidaminococcus sp., assembly GCA_019416065.1. Classification (GTDB taxonomy): domain Bacteria; phylum Bacillota; class Negativicutes; order Acidaminococcales; family Acidaminococcaceae; genus Acidaminococcus. Next base: position 10,195 of record DXYB01000055.1, read on the forward strand.
TCTTCGGCAGTTTCGGTTGCTTTATCTTCTGCCGGAGCAGCGCCTTTTGCATTATCAATTACAATACGGGCTGCTTTACGCCGGGCAATGCCGGATACCAGGAGAGCAATGGAACCATTCTGACTGATGACTTTTTCCACTTGTTTTACCGTAGCCCCATTCATCGTGGCCAGCTGCTGCACTTCTGCGGCAATCTCGTCCTGAGAAACCTGTACGTTTTCCTTTAGGGCAATGGCATCCAGCACCAAATCCGTACGAATCTGCTGCAGAGCGATGGGTTTTTGTTCATCCCGATACGTCTTAACATCTTTGCCAAGGTATTGTAAGTACATGGGCAGGCTCATCTTATGTTGTTCCAGGTTCATGGTCAGTTCATCAACCATGGCATCTGCCCGCTGATCTACCATCTGGTCTGGTACTTCAAATTTGGCATTATCTACCGCAGTCTGCACCAGTTGCCGTTCATAGGTAGCCTGGGCACGATCGGCTTCCGCTTTTTTCATCCGGTCCAGGGTCTTTTGACGGAATTCCTCTACCGTTTTGCTGTCGGAATTGGCAGCAACCAGTTCATCGTTGATTTCCGGCACTTCTTTTACTTTCACATCCTGGATATGTACGGAAAATACGGCTGCTTTGCCGGCCAGTTCCTTAGCGGCATAATCTTCTGGGAAGGTGACATTAACATCTACGGATTCGCCCTTCTTTTTGCCAACCAGTTGATCTTCAAAACCGGGAATAAAGCTGCCGGATCCTACTTCCAACGGATACCCTTTGCCTTCGCCGCCAGCAAATGCTTCCCCATCAACAGTACCTTTAAAGTCGATGATAGCCAGGTCCCCTTTTTCCAGAGCTTTACCTTCCGGGGCTTCTACCATTTTAGCAGCCCGCTGTTGCAGGTTTTCCAGTTCTTTATTCACATCAGCGTCAGTAATTTCTTTTTCTTCTTTTTTAACATCCAGGTTTTTATATTCACCCAGCTCCGGTTCCGGACGCAATACCAGGCCCAGTGTTAAATCCAGGGGCTTACCTTCTTCAAAATTGGATTCTTTGACTTCTGGATCGGTTACAGGAACCAGTTTGTTATCTTTTACAGCTTGTCTATATTGTTCATTGGCAATGACTTCAAACGCTTCGCTTTTGATGGCATCCTTGCCGACCCGTACTTCCAGCACCTTCCGGGGAGCATGGCCTTTACGGAAGCCAGGAATGGTGACCTGTTTATTGATCCGTGCAACCGCTTTGTCAAAGGCCTTAGCTACATCTTCAACCGGCAAAGAAATTTTCAACGTTGCTTCATTACCATTTCTTTCTAAGGAAACGCTCATTTAAAAAAATCCTCCTCATGGCTGTCAGCCGTTTTTACTGTGGAATGCATAACAATCGTCTGTAATTACTTAAAAAACCGCTTATATAGCATAGCACAAAAGCCCGATTTACGCAACCAAAAAAGAAACAGATGAAATTCGTTTCCCATGGCGTAAAATTTTTGTAAGTTGAATAAAAAAATAAGAGCATCCCAAT
>DXYB01000056.1 GCA_019416065.1 Acidaminococcus sp.
CCACCAGAAAAGGATGAATTTGGGGTCCTCCCCAACATTTGACAAAGAACCTAAATTTTCTCATGGAATTGCCTCTTTTCCCACGTACTATGGTTTCAATATGTTACAATGCAAACGACTCCATTTTACAGGAATTGGAAGATAAAGCTGCCCACCAAAAGGACGATAGCGCCCCCTATTCGGGAAGATATCTGGGCGTAGCTCATCAGTTCCATCCGTTTGGCAGCGCCCAGTACGGCCAAGTCTCCTGCTCCGCCCATATTGGCCATACACAGTCCTGCTGTAATCGCAGATTCCACAGGATAAAAACCTACCAGACTCCCAAAGAATCCTGACCCTACCACGCAGCCCAATACAATCAGGACCACCAGAAGAAAGTTTTCAGGACTTAAGACACTCATCATTTGCTTAACATCAATCAAAGTAATCCCGCACCCCGCCATCTGTACCCAGACCAACTTGCCCGCGCAGAATTGTTGGACCCGGTGGCAAGCTTCTTTTGTGCGATCTGGAATCAGGTTAAGCACATTGGCCATGGTGGCAAAAATAATCAAATAGGCAAAATTGGGAATGGCAACGCCAAATACCGTCGGTAAAATTTTCTTAGAGACCAGCGTTGCCAAAACGAAGAAACCACCTGAAAGGAAAATAGCGGCACCAATATCTCCCATGGTGAGTTCCTGTTTAAGCGTATCTTCCTTTTCTTTTTCTGCTTCCAGGGCTGCTTTTTTCTGCCGCATGAGCTCCCCATGTCCGGTGAGGCGAGGAAATAGTTTGCCTACGTTATCCAAAATGATAGCAAACGCAACAGCGACCAAGTTCCCAACCGCCAGAATCGCCATACAGAAACTTAAATAGCTGGAGGAATCCTGTCCGGTCACGTCATGATACACTTGCGCCATTGGAATGGCTCCCGCTCCAGCACCCCCACCCATAATAGGCAGCACATAGGCTGTCAACATGGTTGCTGGATTTTTTCCAAAAAACATTCCACCGGCCACGCCCAAAATGGCAGCACCTGCCAGAGAGGCCAAGAGGGCCGGTAAGTACAGCAGGCTGGATTTTAAAAGGACTTTTCTTTCAATCCCCAAAAGACTGCCGACAATCAAAAAACAAATAAATGTATTTAAAAAGTTGTACGTACTCATCCAGCCTTTGGAAACCTGTAGAATGTTTTTGGGCATCCAATCCATGTAGACCAATAGTCCGCATCCCAAAAACGCTAAAATTGCACCCCCACCAAGATATTTATTCCAGATCGGGATTCTTTCCCCAATTTCCCCAAAAATAATGCCCAGCGTAAACATAACGGCAATACCGCCAATCAGCTGATTGGGGATGATATTAAACCAGGCTGCCACCAGTACCACTACAGCAAAGAAAACAAAGATAGGCCAGTCCATCCCATAAATCTGAAAGCGTTTCGTTTCCATGACTCCCCTAATCCTTTCTAAAATCCAAATAGCGCTGCCGGATTATCCACCAGCGTTTGCTGCAAGGCGTCCTCATCTTGCAAAATTTCCAGTAGTACATCCAAATACCGGCTGTCATCCGGGCAGGGCCTTCCTTTGGTATATCGATTGGGATGCGGCCAGTCCGTCCCCCATAAAAACCGGGTTTTATTCACTGCCGCATAGGCTTTCCCCACAGCAACCGTATCCGCATACGCATCTTCTGTACTGTCAAAATACCATCCGGACAGTTTTACATACGCTCGTTTTTCTTCCAACCACTGGCAAATCACCTGAAAAGCAGGATGCTGCGCTCCAATGCCCGCCGGCAAATGCCCCCGGTGATCCAGTACCAGTGGCACAGGCAAACTTTCAAAGAAACTTCGTTTTTCCACCAAAAGGTCCGGATCCATCCACAGACACACGCACCAGCCATAGGGGGCAACTCGTTCCACCAGTTTGCGAATGGCCTTCCAATCCCCTTTGTACCCACAGTTCATATTGAACCGGATTCCCCGGGCACCTTGTTGGTGGAGCGCAGCCAATTCGGCGTCCGTCACCTGATTATCCAACACAACTACGGCCCGGGTGCAATCTATACCAAGCTGTTTGACCGCGTTCATGGTGCATCGGTTATCCAGGCCATAGGCAGAGGGCTGCACCACCACGCTGCGGCTAATCCCCAGTTTTTCTTTCAGCAATTGATAGCAATCCGCTGGGGCCGGTGGCTGGTTCCGCTCATCCGTTGGTACATAGGGAAAACGTACCGGATCATAAATGTGATGATGGGCATCACAGGCTCCTTCCGGTACGGTGATCGTCGGAAAAGAACGTCCCCCACAATACGGCACTTGTTCCCGTCTTTCTTTGTATTTCCTCATTATTTTTCCCCTTTTCTAGTTCTTGCGTCCGTTCCACTCCATCTGTTGGATTCAGTGTACTATAATTTTTTGATAATTTCCAATATTATCGCTCCCACAAAAGTTATTGGATGAATTCTATGGCATCTATAAAAATGGGTCCGTTTCATTCGTTAAAATCTCTGCAACGTTTCCCCTGTCCCCCAAAAGCAACAAAAAAACTGCCTCAGTCTTACACTGTAGCAGTTCTATTTTGCTCCAACTATTTAGTTTTTATTCCCGTACCCACACATCCGCAAATTCTTTTTCTTTCCGCTGGAAAAGGGCGGCGGCATACTCGCACGTTGGCAGAATCCCTACATGCTCCTTGCGGGCCATGTCTGCAACTTTCCGCACCAGCGCTCCTGCCAGACCTCTGCCGCCATAATTGGCATCCACTTTCGTATGGTTCAGTGTCCAATAGGACCCATTTCGCACATAGGTACATTCCCCGATCTCTTTTGTACCGTCATATAAGGCTGCCCGGTTCTTTTCCGGTTCTGCCACCAGGTGAATGGTTTCTTCCATCATGGTTCCCTCCCATCCATTCTCTTTCTATGCGTAATACCAGTATACCAAAACAATACCGCAAAACAGTTGTTTTAGCAACGGCTTTACGGTATTGTTTTTCTTTTTATCGCATGGGATGGGCAAAGTTCAGCGGATTTACTGCGCTCCCATTTTTTCGGATTTCAAAATGCACGTGAGGCCCCGTACTGTATCCACTGCTGCCCACATAGCCGATCACGTCCCCCCGACGGACTTTTTGCCCGGGCTGCACAGCAATAGCGCTCATATGCCCGTAGCAGGTCAGCATTCCATTCCCATGGTCAATGCTGACAAACCGTCCATATCCGCCATTCCAATCCGCTTCCTGCACGGTTCCGGTAGCGGACGCTTTGATAGGCGTGCCATAGTCCACGGCGATATCAATTCCCGGATGGTAATCGCTGCCTTTGCCAAAGGGATCTGCCCTAAGCCCATAAAAAGAGCTGATTTCTCCACCGGCAACAGGCCAGCCATAAGTTCCGTCCCCCGTATCTGAAAGTGCCAGCAGCATATTGCTGAGGTTTTCTTTTTTATATGCCAGCTTTTTCCAGTTGATCTCATCCTGCACTTCCAAAACGGATAACTGGTCCGCTGCAGTGGAACCACCTTGTCCGCTGTGATCCAGCTCTTTAGATTTCTGGTCCACCACTTGTTCGCTGACTTTAACTCCGTCTTTGGCCAGTTTCTGCCGCACGGCATTTTCCAGCTGCACTACTTGACTCAGTTCTTTCTGCAGTTTTTCATTATTATCCATCAGTTTTGCCATTCGTTCGGTGTACGAAGCATAGTCCGCCCGGTAATTGGCCAGTTCCAATTGCTCGTTCCAGCTCCGCACCAAAATCCCGGCACACACCGCAAGGCCCATAATGCAGCCTAAAAAACAACATAAAAAGCCGGCAATGCCTTTTTTGCCCAGATGGAAGTGGTGCACATTGCCTGCTTTATCCTGCCAGGTGAACGTGGCACCTGCCCCCAGCAGTTTGATACCATGCAGCCGCTTTTTCAAACTGCGAAATTTTTCCTGTATCGTTTCCTGATTCATAGACCTCTCCATAAAAACAAGGCGTGCCTGCGGCACGCCCCAAATTACATATTAATCGGATTTAACTGCCATATCTCATTTTATACTCTTTGTCCCTCGTTCTTCAAGGATTGCCCCAAAACTTTCACATTTCCTTACAAGAGATGAAGTTTATGTCCCAGGGCTGCCATACGCCGCCCCAAAAAAGGAATCTGCCGCAGTTCTTCCTCCGGCATGGTTTTCAGCGCTAGCAGCAGCACGCCATAGACAGGCAATGCCACCAGCATGCCGCCCAAAATGCTTATGCCGCCACGAGGAATGATTACCAAAACGCCCCGGACGGCCGCCCCCATCACAATGGCAGAAAGGACCATTTTACAAAGAGATTTTAGTTCTAGGGAAAAGCCCGTATATTTCTTAATGAAAAACAAATTGAGCAGCGCAGCTACGCCAATATCCGATACCGTTGCCCAGGAAGATCCCACAATACCCATAGTAGGCGTCAGGTTCCAGTTAAGCAGCACTTTGCTCACAGCAGCAAGGATCATATTCAGTACAGGGATTTTCGTTTTCCCTAAGCCCTGCAGAATTCCCGTGCTCACCTGGTGGAGTCCCAATAGGAAAATGGCCCAGCTCATGGTTTCAATGGCCGGCCCTGCTTTCGGGGCATTATAGATCAGCGCTGCCACACGCCCCCCTAAAACATGGAGTCCCACGCTGCAGGGAATGGTAATTACGGCCGCCACAGAAAAAGCGGTTGCTACTTTTTCCCGGATCCCTGCGCCATCCTGCAAGGTGCGGGATTCACTGATGGACGGAACCAAGCTGATGGAAAGGGCCGCTGTCAAAATGGTGGACATATTGATGAGTGGTACCGCCATCCCCGTTAAATACCCAAATAACGTAGTGGCTTCTCCCAATTCCCAACCGCCTGCCATAAGACGCCTCGGCACAATCATCATATCCAGGTTGGATACTACCGGCAGCATGAGACTGGACATAGAAACGGGAATCGCTAGGCTAATGAGCCGCTTAATAATTTTCCCTGCTGGTTCCAAGGGACGGGGCACCGCTTCTATAGTTTTTTCTTTCGGATAAAAGCGGTGCCGCAGTTTGCGATAAAATCCCAATAGCACCAATAAGCCGCAAAATGCCCCCGCTCCGGCCCCCATACTAGCGCCTGCCGCGGCAAAGGTGAGTCCATAGGGCATAAAAAGGGCGGAAAAGGCTATCATGGTCACCACTCGCACCAACTGTTCCGTAATTTCCGAACAAGCCGTTGGCGTCATGATCTGCCAGCCTTGAAAATAGCCCCGAAAACTGGACAAAAATGTTACGAAAAATACGGCCGGAGCCAAAGCAATAATGGAATAATAAGCCCGGGGATCAGGAATAATGCGATGGTCCACCAGATAATGGGCCAGGCCAATCAGACACAGGGAAAAGAAAATCCCCGTGCAAAATAGCATCCGCAGCGATACCCGAAACACCCGCTGGGCTCCCGTATAATCTTCCTGGGCTACTTTTTCCGCCGTAATAATGGAAATCGCTACCGGAAGCCCGGCAGACGAAACGGTAATTGCCATCAGATAAAGCGGAAACCCCATCTGGTAGATACCGATCCCTTCGCCACCCATGACCCGGGACAAAATCACCCAGTTCAAGGCCCCGATGACTTTCACCACGATGCTGGAAATGGTAAGAATCAGCGTCCCCTTTAAAAATTTTTTATTTTGATTGACGGGGGCCTCATGCGGCTCCCCTGTTATCCCGGCCATACTGCCTCCTGCACAAAATTTGTGATACGGAAGTATTGTAACATATTTTCTTTGGGCCTGTCTGTATCTGCGGGAAATCTTCTTGGCAAATTCTTTTACTGCCCACTTTGTTCCGTGACACCTGGTTTTCCTCGTTGGATAAATTCCACAAATTCTCGGGCAATAGGACTTAGCCCTTCTTTTTTGTTAAAGGCCATGAAAATCGTTCTGCTGTAGTGTTGCTGTGACGGGCCTACCAGGCGAATTTTCTTGACGTTAAAAAAATTAAGGACATGGCTTTCTGCTACAATCGCAACCCCAAAATGATGAGCTACCAGGCCGGCAATGTTGACTTCATTGGTGGCGGAACAATATTCCTTAGGCGTCCAGCCGCTTTCATAAATATATTGCCGTATTTTTTTATACAGGGTAACCTGGGGCAAATAAGTGATGAGCGGATAGGGCGCTAATTCCTGCAGGGTAATCGATTCCCGCTCTGCCAGTGGATGGTCTGTGGGCACAATACCTACCAGCGGCTGTACAACAGCAGGAATAAACTCTATCGCATCATCTTTGGCTTCCTGGTTGCAAAAAATAACGTCATGGCGATAGGTTTTCAGTCCCTCAATCAGCGCCTGGCTCTCCAGCTCGTGAAAAGAAAACCGAATCCGATCATACCCGGTTTCTTGCAAAAATGCTTCCACGTGTTCGGGGATATAGCGCCACGCAAGAGAGGCTATATATCCCAAATCGATAAAACCGGGGCCCACTACCCCTGCATTCTGTACTTCTTTTGTGGCAAGTTGCAACCGGGATAAGCTATGGGATACTTCATTCTTGAAATATTCTCCCCTGCGGCTTAGCACGATTCGCCTTCCTTCTCGAAGGAATAGCTTTACCCCCAGTTCTGTTTCCAAATGCTGGATGGCAGCACTAAGAGAAGGCTGGGAAATCATAAGTTCTTCCGCCGCTTTGTGAAAATTAAGGGTTTCCGCTGTCTTTAAAAAATATAGCAATTGCGTCAGCGTCATAGAGGCATCCCCCTTTTTTCGTATGATAGATTTTACCCTATCAATAAGAGACTAAATAGTATTTTACTTTTTCTATTCTATCACAGATAATAAAGACAACAAAGAGCAAAAATTGCGAGTTATTTGAAAATAGCAAGAGAAAGGGGTATTATCATGAAACGTTTTGAAGGAAAAGTCGTGTTGTTTACCGGAGCCGGCGACGTTTCTCTGGAAGCATCCCGGAGAGTCATGGAAGAAGGAGCGAATATTGTACTGGCTGATTTTTCAGCAAAAGCGCTGGATGAAGCCCTTTCCATCCTCACAAAAGAAGGCTATGCGGCGGATAGAATTCTGTGTTGCCGCTGTGATACCCGTAAAAAGACGGACTGCGATGCCGTCGTGCAGCAAGCGTTAGAGAAATGGTCTCGGATTGACACCCTGGTAGCTACAGCCGGGATTATCCGGCACCGTCCCATTGATGAAATGACGGATCAGGAATGGCAGAATGTTATTGATGTCAATTTAACAGGCGTATTCCACAGCATTCAGTCCGTGGTGCCTGCGATGAAAAAACAAAAACAAGGTCATATCGTCGTGATTTCTTCTATTGGTGGCCGCACCGGGCGTCCCGGCGTCGGCGTCAATTATGCAGCTTCCAAGGCTGGGGTCAATGGAATGGTAATCAATCTAGGCTATGCGCTGGCGCCTTGGCAGATCACAGTCAATAGTATTGCACCGGGTCCCTTAAAAGGCCGGATGTTCCAATCCATGACTGAGGAACAGAAAAAAGCACTGGCAGAGGGGATTCCTCTGGGCCGTGTAGGAGAAACCAAAGATATTGCCGCCGCTATTGCCTATCTGGGCAGTGACGATGCGGCCTGGACCACAGGCGAAGTCTTGGATGTAAACGGGGGCCTGCAATATTAACCGCAAAGCAAGAGTAGAGGAGGTTAGAAGAACATGAGAAAAAAATGGCAACTTCTGGCAGCTGGATTATGTATGGTATTTGCATTGACCGGCTGTGGGTCTGAAGAAAAGGCCAGTAGCGACAGCAATACCGACCCTAAATATGCCAATTTATCCTCTGTGGATTTAATTCTAGCGGATTCTGCGGGAAAAGGAGCCGCGGGGGAACTATTTGACCGTTCCTTTGCAGAACATCTGGAAAAGATCACTGGGGGTAAAATCAAAGTAGATTTTCATCCTAACGGGGATTTGGGAAACGATGTGGACCTGATCCGCCAGCTGAAAAATGGGGATATTGATATGGTAGGATCCCAGATCGCCCCTTGGGCTTCCTTTATTCCGCAAACCGCTGTGTTCGATTACCCTATGTTATTTGCCAATTATAGCGGTGATGCAATCAATGAGGTACTAAACGGGGATACGAAAACCCATGCAGAATTGGAAAAAGCTTTCAATGCGGCCGGTCTTGAATTGATCACACTGGAACAAAATGCTACATTCCGTATGACCACTTCCAATAAACCCCTGAACACATTGGAAGATTTTAAGGGACTGAAAATCCGTACCATGGAAAACAAGAACCACATGGATTTCTGGTCCGCTATTGGAGCCTCCCCTACGCCTCTCGCCTTTGGGGAATTGTATATCTCTTTGCAAAATGGTACGGTGGACGCAGAAGAAAATGCATCGGATACCATTGAAGGCGTCAATTTCCAGGAAGTACAAAAATACCTGGAAGACACCAAACATATTCTCTACGTAAACCAGATCGTCATGAATAAGAAAAAATACGATGCCCTCGCCCCCGCCTATAAAGAGGCCATCAAGCAGGCATCCCAGGAAGCATTAAAAGAAATGCGTCCCCAGATGGTAAAAACAGACCAGGACGCTATAGGCCGTCTGGAGAAAAAAGGCATGAAATTCATTCAATACAACAAAGCGTTTTATGAGCAAGTTTTGGCTTTACCCAGTGTAAAAGCCTTGTACCAGAAGATTGATGCCCAGGTCGGAGACCTTGGAAAAACGTTGCAACAAGACCTGGAAGCAGCGGCCCAAAAATTCCCAGGAGGTAAAAGCTAATGGGAGAAAAGCTGTTTTCCCTAGCGTACCTTACGCTCCCCGGCGTTCACCCCTTGGATCAGATCCAAATTGCAGCAGCTTGCGGTTACGACGGGGTTGACCTTCGCACATTGTCCCAAAATTGGCCGGCAGACAAGACCTGGTCCCTATCTGATCTGGATCTGTTTACAGCCGTCAAAGCGGCCTTGCAGGATACCAAAATGCGCCTTTTCGATATTGAATTGGGTAGGGTGGCTGATGGAGTTGATGTATCCAGCTTTGAACCAGATTTTGCAAACGCCGAAGCACTAGGGGCTGCGTTTGTCACGGCCAGTGTTTGGTCCCAAGATCTTGCTTTTGCTAGAGAAGAATTTAAAATGATGGCAAAACTGGCAGCAAAATATCACTTGACGCTCTCCCTGGAATTTGTCCCCTTTGCAGAAGTGAAAGATCTCCCCCAGGCGCTCCAATGGATGGAGCAGGTGCAGGAACCCAATGTAAGGGTACTCATTGACTTGCTGCATGCCTACCGGACAAAAGTGACTCCGGAAGTGCTTCAGAAATTACAGCCATCCCAGGTCGGCTGCGTTCACATTTGTGACGGTCCTGTCTTTATTCCTCCCTTGCAGCATCCAGATATGATTAGTGTAACCCGCAGCGCTCGGCTATACTTGGGGGAAGGAGGCATCCCCATTGACGCGATCCTGAAAAATATGCCCGCACCGCCGTACTACGCCATAGAATTGCCCAACACCGTAGAAATCTCCAGACGGGGAAACTACGGACACGCTAAGAAATGTCTGGAAACCACAAAAGCATACTTTAACGCTCACGCACTCTAATCATGCGCATTGTTTTAAAGAGGGCTGTTGACTGTGTAAAATTCACACTGGCAACAGCCCTCTTTTGTTTTTTATACCGTCATGTTCAGTTAGAAGTCTATATCCAAATCATAGTAGCAGGCTTTCAGGAGTTTTTCCATTTCTTCCTGGTTAGGCTGCCGAGGGTTACTGCCGGTGCAGGCATCGGCAATAGCATCTTTGGCAATCTGGGGCAGGCGTTTCAGGAAAACGTCTTCTGGTACAAAGCCTGTTTCCGCAGGAAGTCCGTCTTTCCCGTAATATTTAATGGCTTTAGGAATATTGAGTTTATCCTGCATCCCCCGTACCCAGTCAATCAACTTCTGCACCTTTTCGTCGTCACTGGTTCCGCCCAAATGCATGTAGTCCGCGATCACACCGTACCGTTTTTTTGCTGTAGCATCCTTGGCATTATAGGCAATGACCTTAGGCAGGTACATAGCATTAGCCGCCCCATGAATGATATGGGCGCCGTAATCGGCAAACGCGGCTCCCGTTTTATGGGCCATAGAGTGTACAATGCCTAGCAGTGCATTGGAAAACGCCATGCCGGCCAGGCACTGGGCATAGTGCATTTTATCCCGGGCCGTCATATCTCCGCCATAGGAATCTACCAAATACTCTTGGATCATTTCGATGGCATGAATGGCTAATGGATCCGAAAATTCACAGTTGGCCGTGGACACATAGGCTTCTACCGCATGGGTAAAGGCATCCATACCAGTATGGGCCACGAGTTTTTTCGGCATGCCATGGGTCAATTCTGGTTCAATGATGGCAATATCCGGAGTAATTTCAAAGTCCGCAATGGGGTACTTAATACCTTTTTGGTAATCGGTGATGATGGAAAACGCCGTTACTTCCGTTGCCGTACCACTGGTGGACGGAATCGCCACAAAATGGGCTTTCTGACGCAGTTTGGGCAAGCCAAACACCTTCCGCATTTCTTCAAAGGTGATATCCGGATATTCGTACTTGATCCACATGGCTTTTGCCGCATCAATGGGAGAGCCGCCGCCAATGGCTACAATCCAGTCAGGCTCAAAGTCCAGCATCATCTGGGCGCCTTTTTCCACGGTTTCCACGGACGGATCACTTTCGATTCCTTCATAAATTTTAACTTCCATCCCGGCTTCTTTCAGGTAGGCTTCCGCCCTGCCCAGCGATCCGTTTCTCCGGGCACTGCCGCCGCCTGTACAAATAACAGCCCGTTTCCCTTCCAGCGTCTTCAGCACGGCCATTGCATCTGCCCCATGATAAATATCCCGGGGTAACGTAAATCTTGCCATGTTTTTGCCTCCCTTCAGCGCAATGCTTAAAATCTGCATCCATCTGATGTTGAGTTTAGTATATCCTTTTTTTGTTTTTTAAGCAACTTATCTATTGTAAAAGACGGCGTTAGTTTTTTGTTAGTTGGATATGGTTAGAGATTCCCCTTGGGTA
>DXYB01000057.1 GCA_019416065.1 Acidaminococcus sp.
CCAGAAAAGGATGAATTTGGGGTCCTCCCCAACATTTGACAAAGAACCTTTTTTTGTGCTCATGGATACAGGCGAGAAGCGGGACAATTTCAGAAGTCAGTAAATAATGAGGCAGATAAATAAGTAGGAAAATTTTACGATTAATAAAATAATAAATATATCATAGTGAAATAAAATATTGCTTATCGTCTGAAAATATGATAATATTTTTTAAGAGGTGACATAAAAAATATTATTGACCATGAGGAGGAGTCGAAACATGAAAAAATTGGGACTACTGCCACGCTTGATTTTTGGTATCTGCGCCGGTATTGCCATAGGTAAACTTGGCATTCCTGTACTGATTCAGCTGCTTGCTACATTTAACGGCATCTTCGGGAATTTTCTGGGGTTTGTAATCCCTCTCATCATTATTGGTTTCATCGTTCCCGGCATTGCGGATCTGGGAAAATCCGCAGGCAAGCTGCTTGGTATTACGACACTGATTGCTTATTGTTCCACCGTGGTTGCAGGCTGCCTGGCATTTTTTACTAACCATGCCCTGCTCCGCAGCATCATTGTCCCCGGCACCGTGGAGAACATGGCCAACCCGGAAGAAGGGCTGCTGCCAGGTTTTTTCACGATTGATATGCCTCCTATTATGGGCGTCATGAGTGCACTCCTGATCGCCTTTATCCTGGGAATTGGAATTGCGGTATGTGAAGATATTCCTTTAAAACAGATTTTTCAGGGCTTTCAGAAAATCGTTGAAAAAGTCATCGGGAGCATCATCATCCCTCTGTTGCCCATCCATATCTGCGGTATTTTTGCCAATATGACGCATGCCGGCCAGGTCGGTGCAATCCTTAACGTCTTTGCGAAGGTGTTCGGGATTATTATCTGTCTGCATATTGTCATCCTGCTCATCCAGTATGGAATTGCGGGTACCGTTGCGGGTAGCAACCCGTTTAAGCTCCTGAAAGGGATGCTGCCCGCTTATATGACTGCTATCGGGACCCAGTCTTCGGCGGCTACGATTCCTGTGACGCTTGCTTCCACCAAAAAGAATGGCATTGCTTCCGGAATTGCAGACTTCGTGATTCCTCTGTGCGCTACGATTCACCTGTCTGGCAGTACGATCACGCTTACGAGCTGCACAATGGCAGTGCTCCTCCTGAACGGAAGGCCTATTGAATTCAGTAATATGTTTGGTTTTATCCTGATGCTTGGGGTGACCATGGTCGCTGCTCCCGGCGTTCCCGGCGGTGCTGTCATGGCAGCCCTGGGAATCCTGCAGAGCATGTTGGGCTTTACCGCGGATCAGCAGGCATTGATGATTGCTCTTTATTTGGCACAGGACAGCTTTGGTACAGCCTGCAATGTGACGGGTGACGGCGCCATCGCCATCCTTGTCAACAAAATCGCTGGCAACAAACTGCAGCCGCTTACAGATCGTGAAATGGAAGAAGCTGTCGACTAAAAGATAAAACACAGAAAAGACATATGAAACAGTTTGCGTGATACAGGAGGTTTCTCATGCCAGTTGCATTAAAAAGCATTGAAGAAGCACGTGAAACTCTGCAGGGGATTGCCAAGAAAACACCGTTGATAGAATCACCGGTCCTGGGAACCCGTGTTGGCGGAGAGGTTTATTTTAAATATGAAAACCTGCAAAAAACCGGATCTTTCAAAATCCGCGGTGCCGTCAACAGGATTTCTCATTTGACTGGAGAGGAAGCCAAACGCGGAGTTATCGCTGCCAGTGCCGGAAACCATGCACAGGGTGTGGCTCTGGGTGCCACGAGCAAAGGCATCAAAGCAACAATCGTCATGCCGGCAACGACGCCTATGGCAAAGATTTCTGCAACCAAGGGATACGGCGGCAATGTCATTTTGCATGGAGCCGCTTTTGACGACGCCTATGCCAAAGCTTTGGAAGTTCAGAAAGAGACAAATGCTGTTTTTGTCCATCCCTTTGATGATGAATATGTTATCGCCGGGCAGGGTACCATTGCACTGGAAATCCTGGAAGATCTGCCTGATGTCGATATGGTCGTAGTCCCTGTCGGGGGAGGCGGCATGATTAGTGGAATCGCAGCTGGCCTGAAACTGACGAATCCTAAGATTAAGGTCATCGGTGTAGAAAGCGCTCTGGTACCTTCGATGAAAGTATCCATGGAAGCCGGAAAAATTTGCACTGTACCGCCGGAAATGACTGCCGCGGAAGGCATCAATGTCCGGACGCCGGGAAAGACTACATTCGCCATGTGCCAGAAATATGTGGATGAAATTGTCACTGTTACAGAAGATGAAATCGCCGAAGCCATGCTCTATCTGATTGAAAAAGGCAAGAACCTAGCCGAAGGTGCCGGTGCTACGCCGCTTGCCGCCGTCCTGGCCGGCAAGATCGACTGCAGGGACAAAAAGACCGTTCTGATGGTTTCCGGCGGTAATGCGGATATTACCTTCATCAGCCGGATCATTAACAAGGCGCTGCTGCTTGAAGGCCGGAGAGCTGAATTTAAGATTGTCATGAAGGACAGATGCGGCGAGACAGCTAAACTCCTAAAGCTCATCTCTGACAATGATGCTAACATCCTGTTCATTACCCAGAGTATGTATGATTCGTCCCTGGAACTGGAGAGCCAGATTATGACGCTCGTCCTGGAATGCAGTGGCAGAGAACACCGGGCCCTCATCAAACAGAAAATCTGTGAGGCTGGATATAAGCTGCTCTGAGAGTAATTGATATATATCGTTTCACTTAGGAACCGGGATTTAGACAATCCCGGTTCTTACCCCCTCTTTGTTTCATCTGGAAACAGGAGGGAAACTCGAAATGTTTCGATACAAAAAGATTGTGGTTCCTTTTTCTTTTGTCAAGTCTAACGGGAAAGAAACATAGGGGAGGCAAAACGATGTCAAAATTGATAAAAACGATGGATGGAAACACCGCTGCGGCTTATGTTTCCTATGCATTTACGGATGTAGCAGCAATTTATCCGATTACGCCATCTTCACTTATGGCAGAACTCATCGATAATTGGGCAACCCAGGGTGTCAGGAACATGTTCGGCCAGACTGTCAAAGCTGTTGAGATGCAGTCCGAAGCCGGTGCAGCCGGGGCTGTGCATGGCTCTTTGCAGGCTGGTGCTCTCACTACAACTTATACGGCTTCTCAGGGTCTGCTGCTAATGATTCCGAATATGTACAAGATTGCCGGCGAACTGCTGCCGGGTGTTTTCCATGTGGCATCCCGTGCTCTAGGCACCAATACACTCTGTATCTTCGGTGACCAGAGAGATGTTATGGCATGCCGCCAGACTGGTTTTGCCATACTGGCTGAAGGCAGCGTCCAGCAGACGATGGATCTGTCCGCAGTGGCACACCTCGCTGCTATCAAGAGCAGCGTGCCTTTCCTGAACTTTTTTGATGGTTTCCGTACTTCCCACGAAGTACAGAAGATAGAAGCGTATGACTACAAGGATCTCTTTGCCCTTGCCGATAAAGAAGCAATTAAGAAATTCCGCGACAGGGCTACGAATCCTGACCATCCGACCGTAAAAGGCACCCTGGAAAACGGAGACGTGTATTTCCAGCAGCAGGAAATTGTAAACAAATATTATGAAGTCATTCCTGATATCGTGGAAGAATACATGGAGAAGGTTACTGAACTAACCGGCCGTGAATATCATCCCTTCGTATACCATGGCGCTCCTGACGCCGACCGCATGATTGTTACCATGGGCTCCCTCACCGAAGCTGCGGAAGAAACCGTGGATTACCTGAATGCCCATGGCGAAAAAGTCGGTCTCCTGAGAGTTCATTTGTATCGTCCGTTCTCCCTGAAGTACTTCTTCAAATATATTCCTGCGACGGTGAGAAAAGTGGCCGTCCTGGACCGTACGAAAGAGCCGGGCGCTCTGGGCGAACCGCTGTACCTTGATGTCAGAGATGCTTTTGCCTCCGTCCGTCCGGATGTCGTAGTCGTTGGCGGTCGTGCCGGCCTGGGCGGTAAAGATACGACTCCGACCCATATCCTGGCTGTCTATGACAACCTGAAAAAGGATAGTCCGCAGGACCAGTTCACGGTAGGAATCGTGGATGATGTGACGAACACGTCACTGCCGGTTCTGCGTGATATTGATACGACGCAGCCCGGCACGACAGCCTGCAAGTTCTGGGGCCTCGGTTCCGATGGGACCGTAGGTGCCAACAAGAGTGCCATCAAGATTATCGGCGACCATACCGATATGTATGCACAGGCATACTTCGCTTATGACTCTAAAAAGAGTGGCGGCATCACTGTATCCCACTTGCGTTTCGGCAAGACACCGATCCGTTCTACGTACCTCATTGATAAAGCGGCTTTCGTAGCCTGTCACAACCAGTCATATGTGACAAAATATGATTTACTGGCAGGGCTGAAGAAGGGCGGGACTTTCCTGCTGAACTGTATCTGGACCCCGGAAGAGCTCGACAGGGAACTGCCGGCTTCGATGAAGCGCTACATCGCCAGGAATGACATCAACTTCTACACAATTAATGCTGTAGGAATTGCTCAGAAAATCGGACTGGGCGGGCGCATTAACATGATCATGCAGGCAGCCTTCTTCAAACTGGCAAACATCATTCCTATCGCAGATGCGGTGAAGTACCTCAAGGAAGCCGTTGTGACGAGTTATGGCCGCAAGGGCGAGAAGGTCGTCAATATGAACAACGCCGCCATCGATGAAGGCGTAAAACAAGTCGTAAAGATTGACATTCCTGCATCCTGGGCTTCGGCAGAAGATGCTCCAAAAGCACTGAAAGATGTACCTGAATTCGTGACCAAAATCCTGGAACCCATAAACAGACAGGAAGGGGACAAGCTCCCTGTTAGTGCCTTCAAAAATTTGGCTGACGGTGCTTATCCGCTTGGCACGGCAGCATATGAAAAGCGCGGCGTGGCGGTCAGTGTCCCTGAATGGGATCCTGCAAAGTGCATTCAGTGTAACCAGTGCTCCTTCGTCTGCCCGCACGCAGCTATTCGTCCGGCGCTTCTGACGGATGAGGAAGTCAGAAATGCTCCGGAAGGATTCGAAACCAAACCGGCCTTGGGCGCCAGTGACCTGAACTTCCGTATGGTGGTCAGCGTTATGGACTGCCTGGGCTGTGGAAATTGTGTCGATGTCTGCCCGGCCAAGGAAAAGGCTCTCGTCATGAAACCGCTGGCTTCCCAGTTCCACCTGGCTCCGGCCTGGGATTATGCTGTGAACAAGGTAGCTCCAAAAGTCAACCCGATGAGCAAGTTCACCGTCAAGGGATCACAGTTCGAACAACCGCTGCTGGAGTTCTCCGGCGCCTGCGCAGGATGCGGCGAAACGCCGTATTCCAAACTGGTAACCCAGTTGTTCGGCGACCGTATGATGGTGGCCAACGCGACTGGCTGTTCATCCGTTACGAGTGGTAGCGTACCTTCCATTCCATATACCAAAAATCACAAGGGACATGGTCCTGCCTGGGCCAACTCCCTGTTCGAGGATAACGCTGAATATGGTCTTGGCATGTTCCTGGCTGCTGAGCAACTGGCTGATAAGATGGCCATAATGGTGAAAGAAGCCATCGACAACCCGGAGACTACGGTAGAAGACAGAGCTGTGTTCCAGGAATGGTTGGATCATAAAGATGAATCTGCAGGTACAAGAGAAAGAGCAGAAAAGGTTGAATCTATCGTAACAGCCAGAAAAGATTTATATGCGGATATCTACGAACGCAGAGACTGCCTCGTGAAACGCAGCCAGTGGATCTTCGGCGGCGACGGCTGGGCCTACGATATCGGTTATGGCGGACTGGATCATGTCCTTGCCAGCGGTCATGATGTCAATGTTCTTGTCTTCGATACGGAAGTATATTCCAATACCGGCGGGCAGGCATCCAAGGCGACTCCAACCGCAGCTGTGGCCCAGTTCGCAGCAGGCGGCAAACAGACCCGCAAGAAGGATCTGGGACGGATGTTCATGACGTATGGGTATGTCTATGTGGCACAGGTATCCATGGGTGCCGATAAGAACCAGTGCCTGAAGGCAATCAAGGAAGCGGAAGCCTATCATGGGCCTTCTATTATTATTGCCTATGCTCCATGTATCAACCATGGCATCAAGGCAGGTATGGGATGCTCCCAGAGAGAAGCCAAAAAGGCTGTAGAAGATGGATACTGGCATCTTTTCCGGTACAATCCGGACATGGCTGCCCAGGGCAAGAATCCGTTTACTCTGGATTCTAAGGATCCAAGCGGTAATCTGAGGGATTTCCTGATGGGAGAAGTGCGGTATTCTTCCCTCAAGATCAAGTTCCCTGATAAGGCTGATGTCTTCTTTGATAAGGCCGAAAGAGATATGAAAGCCCGTCTGGATGCTTACAAACGGCTGGCTGATAAGTAACTGCATATCTTACATTGATTGTTTACCTATATAGCAGCCCGCTGCCAAACCCCTCTGGCAGCGGGTCTTGCTTTTGCCCGGTATTGCGGTTGTGTCAGAGATATGCCTGTGCAAAAAAAATCCCTGGATTTTCTACTGTACCTAATCAGTACAGTGAGAAAATCCAGGTCGTTTTGTTCCTTGTTGGAGCTGGAATAAACACAGGAATATGAAATTCTCAGAGGGCACAGATGGCGTCTACTTCCAGCAGAGCTCCTTTAGGCAGCGCAGCAATCTGAACGGCAACGCGGGCTGGATAATCAGCCGTGAAATACGTGGCGTAGATTTTGTTCATGACTGCAAAATCTTTAATATCCTGGAGATAGACCGTTGTTTTCACAATCGATCCCATATCTCCGCCTGCGGCAGTGATGATGGCTTTCAGATTGTCGAAGACTTGGTGGGTCTGTCCTTCAATATCTTTTGCTTCAATGTTGCCCGTTGCCGGATTGATGGGGACCTGGCCGGAAACAAAAAGGAATCCTTTGCTTTTGACGGCCTGGGAATACGGTCCAATGGCTGCGGGTGCATTTTCTGTATGGATGATCGTTTTATTCATTGTCAAAACCTCCCGAAAATTTAATTTGCACTTTTATTATACAAAAAAAAATAATATATTGCAACAAATAGTAACACACTGAAATAAAAACAGTCAAATTATAGTAAAAATAGGGAAAACGATTATTTAGCCTGGTATAACCGATACAAGCATCTAGAGATTCCTTTTCTTTGGCTTGTCGCACTATGTTAAGCCGAATACTGCAGGGATCTTCAAGTTTGAGGGGGCTTCCCTCTTTCGCAATTCGGTAAGGCTATGGTAGAATTAGATTGACTCATAGCTTGGTACCTTTATTCTACCAAAAGACCTGCTATGGTTTATTTTAATTTTTGCTGTTCAGTTTCATTTTACAATTCACCATAATAAAAAATTTATAGGAGGATTGAACCTATGAAGTATAATCCACTTCTTGAACCTTATAAGGCACTGGTGCCTTTTTTGGCTGAACTCTGCGGGGATAGCTGTGAAATTCTGCTGCATGATGTTTCCATGCCTAAACACTCGGTCATTGCCATTGCAAATGGTCATCATACGGGCCGGGAGATAGGTAGCCCATTTACGGATTTGGCAATCAAGATTCTTAAGGAAAAGCAATATAAGACAAAAGACTATCTGTGTAACTACAACGGACGCAGCAAAGGAAAGAACTTTGCTTCCTCAACTTTCTTTATCAAGCATGAAGGCAAGCTTATCGGTCTTTTGTGTGTAAACCGGAATATGGATACGATGAATGACCTGGAAAATGCTCTGTCTGCTGTCAAGAAACATTATAATCTAATAGATGTAGGAAACGAAGTCCATGAAACCATGGATACGCCCCTGGGAGATATCCTGCCCAGGATGGTGAGCGATGAAATCAAGACCGTGGGTGTATCGCCTCAGCGTATGAAGACAAAGGAAAAGGCCCAGGTGATCTACCGACTGATGGAACTGGGTATCCACAATATGAAGGGCGCTGTCGTGGAGATTGCCAAACAGCTCGATATCTCTGAACCTACGGTGTACCGGTATATCAAAAAAAATAAAGCAGAGGATGAGCGGAAGGCAGGATCATGCGAAAAGTAAGGATTACGGTGATGCGCAAAGCGGAATATCCGGACGGGAGAAATTTGAAACCTGTCTTCGCCAGAGCTCGTGTATTTAATAACAGAAAGAAATGGAACAGGTAGGCGAAATCCAGCCTAAGGTAATCCGATTCCCAAATAAAGTGTGATGGGGAAGAAAAGAGAAGGCCCGCAGTCAAATGGATTGATGGCCTGTTTGGTTATCGAAGGATTTCCTTTGTTGTTTTATAGTACGCTTGTAATCCTTGTGAAATTGTTTGTAGGAACGGACTTTAAGCGTTGAGTGCCTCTATGACCTCTTCGCTGGAAGTATACGTCTTGTTGAGGTTGCGATGGTGGTTTACGTCATCCATAGCTTTCAGCGTTTCCAGCTTACTGTCAGAAATACGCAGGTCAAACGGAATGCCGCCATAGCGCACCACAGAACGCAAGAATATATTGATAGCCGTAGAGGTGGGGATCCCCAAATCAGAAAAAATGGTTTCTGCCTGATGTTTCAGATCAGCGTCAACGCGGAGATTCAAAGTTTTGGTCTCTGACATAATAATTCATCTCCTTCCACTACTATTATAAAGCGTATTGAGGGAAAAATAAAGCAAATAACGTTACAGAATATGATCAATGAAAGAACAGGAAATGTATTGTGAATGTAAAATGAATGTGATAAAATTTGATAAAGAGGTGATACAAATGGCAAAGTCAGCAAATATTAATATTCGGATTGAACCGGAGATAAAAAGCTCTGCAGAAACTTTATTTTCCTCTTTTGGAATTACCATAAGTGACGCCGTCAACATTTTTATTCGGAAATCGTTGATGGAAGGAGGAATCCCCTTTTCTGTCAGGCAGCCTCGATTCAATGCAGAAACAGAAGCTGCGATGAAAGAGGCCCGGGACATTGCTTCTGGTAAAAATACTGCAAAAAAATATCATTCCGCCAGAGAAATGATTAAGGATATTACAGATGAAGTATGAACTGGTTATGACTTCCCGTTTCCGCAAGGACGTTAAGAGGATGATAAAAAGAGGTCTGTCATTGGACGAATTGGAACAAGTCCTGGATTGGCTGGCCGATGGAATCACTTTGGAATCTAAGTATAGAGACCATGACCTGAGTGGAAATTATGCGGGATTTCGGGAATGCCATATTCGTCCGAACTGGCTACTGATCTATATGGTCGAAGAAGAGAAACTGATTTTAACAGCAACCAGGACGGGTTCTCATTCGGATTTATTATAGTTATGAAAAAAACTTTACAGGGACGATTCCCTGAAAAAGGGCAGGCCTTGCCATCCATTCTTACGCTTAGTAAAATTGCTCGTAGATTAGGAAAAGAACTTCAGATCAAATTTGTGTAATAAGTACTGGGACAGCAAAGCCAATAAGTAAACGAGGGGCTGCGAAGAATGAGAGATCATTTTTCACAGCCCGTTTTGTTATTGTTACTGCTGCAGCGAGTAGAAGTGCATTGTTCCGATACTTGGAATATATTGTTCCGAACAGACTGGTATTGTTCCGATAAAATGCTATAATACAAAGGATAGGAGGGATACTTCGTGTACATTACCGTGAAACAAGCAGCTGAAAAATGGGGCATATCCGATAGAAGAGTCAGGCTTTTATGCGCGGAAGGGAAGATTCCTGGTGCCTATCAAGAAGGAAGGGCATGGAAAATACCCGATGAGGCAATAAAGCCCACGGATGGAAGGTATAAAACCAAAAAATCGCTCATTCCGATTATTGAAGATAAAGTAGAAGCCCTAAAAAAAAGAAGACCTTTAACAGAAGGAGAGCTGGAACGCTTACATGAGGAATTTTTAACCGAATATACCTATAACTCCAATGCCATTGAAGGGAACACATTAACGTTACGCGAAACCGATATGGTTCTCAAAGGGCTTACCATTGATCGGAAATCCTTAAAGGAACATCTGGAGGTCATTGGGCATAAAGAAGCCTTCGAGTATGTACGACAACTTGTTAGTGAAAATGCCCCAATCTCGGAAAAGATCATAAAAAATATCCACTATCTGGTCCTGGCTGATAAAAAAGAAGATAGAGGGGTATACAGAAGAGTTCCTGTTCGCATCATGGGGGCCGCCCATGAACCCGTGCAGCCCTATTTGATTATTCCCAAGATGGAAGCGCTGCTGGAACAATATAAAACCAGCAAAGAAGACATCGTCACTAAACTTGCCCGTTTTCATATAGAATTTGAAAGCATTCATCCCTTTATTGATGGAAACGGACGAACCGGAAGATTACTGGTTAACCTGGAACTGATGAAAGCAGGCTATCCGCCGATAGATATAAAGTTTACCGATCGAATGAAATATTATGAAGCCTTTGATGAATACTATGTAAAACATACTGTATCTGCAATGGCCGATCTGTTTGCAAGATATTTAAATCAAAGACTGGATCTGTATCTGTCTATTTTAGATACGTAAGAATAAGTATCTTCCCTAAAATGTCCTTGACAAAGGGGACAGTTTATATGACTACAGTGCCATCATGTGGTACTGTAGTCATAGTGAAAAAGATGAAAGGAGACGAGCCGGATGACAAGACAGCCGAATGTACTATGCACCCATCAAGGATGTCCGGCTCTTATCCCTTACGGGGAAAAATACTGTGACCAGCATAAGCCCCTTCACGCAAAGGACAGACGATCCAGTGCGGAGCGCGGGTATGACGGCAGGTGGCAGAAAGCACGGAAACGGTTCCTTGCGGCTCATCCCTGGTGCGTAAGGTGCAGAGATAAGGGTCAGCTGGTACCGGCGACGATGGTTGACCATATCCGTCCAGATCGTGGCGACTCAGACTTGTTCTGGAACGAAAAAAGGTTCTTTGTCAAATGTTGGGGAGGACCCCAAATTCATCCTTTTCTGGT
>DXYB01000058.1 GCA_019416065.1 Acidaminococcus sp.
TTTTGTGAAGGTAAACGTCCACAAGACCCCAACATTTATTATAGAACCTTTTTTTGCTATTACTTATATTCCCGTTCTTCTTGGCCGATAGCAAGGGTAGCAGGATTCAGCAGGGCCTCTGCCTTGTATTCTGCTGTTTCGAAGGTTGCCTTATAGGCTACATAGGTAGCTCCACCAATATCTTTTTCTTCCTTTTCTACGGTAACATTGGTAGCATTGGGATAGGCGGCCAAAACGGCGGCTTTAGCTTCTTCAGCAGTTTTATTTACAGTAACAGAGCCGGGATTCTGGGTCGAGGTGATTTCCACTTTTTTGACCTTCTGGGTAGCTTTATCAACGTCTACATCATATAGGCTTAACGTATCCAGATCCTTGAAGCTCAGTTCGTATTCCTCCGCGTCTAATTTCACGCCAGTGAGGATAGCAGAGGCTGGCACCACTTTTTTTGCATTTTCCACGGACATGTTTTTGGCACGGATGGTATCTGTCACTTCAGAGGCCAAAGCCGGTGCAGCGGTACCCAAAACAGAAACAGCCAAAAGGCTGGCCGCAGCCAACGCGGAAATATTTTTTTTCATTTTCATAGAAAAATCCCTCCATTCATATTCTACTATGTACATCTTAATGAAATTATAGAAAAAATACAAGCGCTGCAAACAGAAGTCACAGTTTTTTACAATAAAGTGTTCATTTTATGGCAAAAGCAAGGACTTTATCCTATAAAAAAACCGCAAGCGCTATGCCTGCGGCGATTTTATAATTGGTGGCCCCGGAGTGATTCGAACACTCGACCTTTTGGTTCGTAGCCAAACGCTCTATCCAGCTGAGCTACGGAGTCATCCGTTCGTTACCGAACAGTCTTATTATAGGCAAAAGGGAATGCTTTGTCAAGAACAAAGTTTACACTTTTTAGAAAAAATCTATAGAACGAGGGATAAGGTCTTTTTTCAGCCCGTGGTCTATAGTATAATATATTAATATGTAAAATAAGGGAATAGGAAGAAAGGCAAGGGAGTACCATGCTGTTTACAGATAAGGCAAGAATTTATGTGGAGGCAGGTACTGGAGGCGATGGAGCTTCCAGTTTCCGGAGAGAAAAATTTGTAGCCCACGGCGGCCCCGATGGAGGCAATGGCGGCCGGGGCGGTAATGTGGTGCTAGTGGCCGACAAAAACCTGAATACATTAGTGGATTTTCGCTATAAACGGAAATTTGTAGCCAAAAAGGGCGGCAACGGGGCTGCGAAAAACTGCACCGGCCATAAAGCGGATGACGTGACCGTAAAAGTCCCCCTGGGTACTGTGGTGATTGACGATGCTACTGGAGTTGTGCTAGCTGACCTGGCTGAGGACGGGGAACGCTTTGTGGCTGCCAAAGGCGGTCGGGGGGGCAAGGGAAATGCTTGCTACGTGACCAGCACCAAACAGGGTGTCACCTTTGCAGAACGAGGGGAACCTGGCACCAAAAGCTGGCTGCGCCTGGAACTGAAACTTTTGGCGGATGTGGGAATGGTAGGGTATCCCAGTGTGGGAAAATCCAGCATTGTGGCTAGGGTCTCTGCAGCTCGTCCAGAAATTGCGTCCTACCATTTTACCACATTGACACCGGTATTAGGTGTCGTTCGTCTGGACGCAGAACACAGCTTTGTGTTGGCGGATCTTCCGGGCCTTATTGACGGGGCCAGCAAGGGTGTGGGCCTAGGGCATGATTTCTTGCGGCATATTGAACGGACCCGAGTGATCCTTCATATCGTGGATGTGAGTGGCTGCGAGGGCCGGGACCCTGTGGAGGATTTTAAGCATATCAACGAAGAATTAAAACTCTACAGCGAAAAACTGGCCAAACGACCCATGCTGGTAGTCGCCAACAAGATGGATTTGCCAGGTGCTGAAGAAAATTATCCAAAACTAGAAGCCTATGTGCAGGCACAGGGCTATCCGATTATGAAAGCCTCCGCCGCGACTAGCCAAGGCCTGCAGGAAATCATGTGGAAAGCCTATACCATGCTGCAGACAGCGCCTGCCGTGCAGGAAGAACTGGATCTAGGGGAAATCAAGGAAGAGAACCCGGATGCCTTTACCGTGACCACGGATTGTGAGGATGCGGATTTTGAGGTCAAGGGGAAAAATATTGAGCGGCTGGTTGCTATGACCAATTTTGATAACGATGAGGCGGTGTACCGCTTCCAGCTAATTTGGCGCCGCCTGGGCATTGAAAAAGCCCTGAAAGAAAAAGGCATTACCGAAGGGCAAAGCGTGCGCATTGGGGATATGGTCTTTGACTACGAGGATCGTCCCTAATAAGATTGCGTAATTGTCATTTAGCCGAAATAGTTTTGCCGAACGGGAGGGGGATCCTGAGATGGAACGAGCGGATCTAAAAGCGATGAAACGGATCGTGGTAAAAGTGGGCACCAGCACTATTACCTATCCCAACGGAAAAATCAATTACGGAAAAATAGAAAAAATGGCCCGAATTATGACGGATCTGCAGAACCAGGGCAAGCAGATGATTCTTGTTAGCTCCGGCGCTGGAGCCGTGGGCGTGGGCCGTATGGGCTTTGCTGCCAAACCAAAGGACATCCCAGGAAAGCAGGCCTGTGCTGCCGTGGGGCAGGGCATCCTGATGCATATTTACGAGCGGATTTTCGGGGAATATGGACAGGTTGTCTCCCAGGTACTTCTCACCAAAATGGATATGGTGTACCGGCACAGTTATGCCAATGCCCGCAATGCCCTGCTGGCGCTTTTGCGCTGGAACGTCATTCCTATTATTAATGAAAATGACGTGGTGGCCATTGATGAATTTAAAATCGGGGACAATGATAATTTGTCGGCACTGGTATCCAGCCTGGTGGATGCGGATTTGGATATCCTACTGTCAGATATTGATGGACTGTATACCGCAAATCCTAAAACCCATCCGGAAGCCCAACTGGTGGAACTGGTAGAAGAAGTAACCCCGGAACTGGAAGCTACCGCTGGTGGGGCCGGTAGCCAAAACGCTACCGGGGGCATGCTGACCAAACTCCAAGCAGCGAAAAATGCCATGGGCGCCGGTGTAGCCATGATTATTGCTAATGGGGAAGATCCGGACGTGATTCGGCAAATCCTTCGCGGCGATACAATCGGGACTCTGTTCGTTCCCCGGCAGAGCCATCTGCGGTTCCGGAACCAGTGGCTGGCCTTTGGCAGTCGAATCAGTGGCCGAATTACGGTGGATGCTGGTTTGGCCCAGGCCTTGCAGCAAAAAGGCAGTTGCAGCATCCTGCCGGTAGGGATTACTGGGGTGGAAGGACACTTTGAAAGTGGGGCCACGGTCAGCGTGGTCAGCCAAACCGGTAGAGAACTGGCCCGGGGACTTGTAAACTACAATGCGGAAGAAGTGACCCAAATCAAGGGCTGCAAAACCAGCGAAATTGAGGGGAAAATTGGTTACAAACATTCTGACGAAGTGATTCACCGGGATAACTTGGTGATGCTATAGGAGGTGTGGGTATGTACGAAGTAGGTATGGTGCGACGGCAGGGAGAAGAAGCCAAACAAGCATCCCTTGCTCTTGGCATCTTAACAACACAAAAGAAAAATACCATTCTTTTGGCCATGGCAGAGGGGCTGCTTGCAGAAGGGCAGCAAATTTTGGCGGCAAACGCCGAAGATATGCGTAGCGGCAAAGAAGCGGGCCTCAGGGATTCCTTGTTAGATAGATTGCTTTTGACCCATGAGCGGCTGGAGCAGATGGCACTGGGCATTCGCCAAGTGGCGGCGCTGCCTGATCCCGTGGGTAAAATCTTAGGAGGCGCTTCTTTGAGTAATGGTCTCACCATAACCAAGATTACGGTCCCCCTGGGTGTTCTGGGAATGATCTATGAAGCCCGTCCTAACGTAACGGCGGACGCGATTGCCCTTTGCGTAAAAAGCGGCAATGCGGTACTGCTTAAAGGGGGACGGGAAGCCCTGCACTCCAACAAAGCGGTCAGTGACGCCATGAAGAAAGCTGGAGAAGCCGTAGGCCTGCCCCAAGGTGCGGTACAATTTATCAATGTCCCGGACCGGGCTGCGGTGGATGAATTGATTCATCTGGAAGGCCTGGTGGATGTGGTGATCCCTCGGGGTGGGGCGGCTCTGATTAAAAATGTAGTGCACAATGCTTCCGTCCCTGTGATTGAAACAGGAGCTGGGGTATGCCATACCTATGTGGATGCCTATGCGGATGTGGATATGGCTGTCAAAATTGCCATGAACGCTAAGGTCAATCGGCCTTCTACCTGCAATGCTATGGAAACGCTTCTGGTTCATGAAGCCATTGCAGACCGTTTCTTGCCGGCTATGCTGGAGGCATATAAAAAGGCCCATGTCACAATTTTGGGTGATGCCAGGACGCAGCATTACAGCAGCGAGGTGCAACCGGCCACAGAAGAAGACTGGGCGACAGAGTACGGGGATCTGCGACTTTCTATAAAGGTCGTGGGGAGCCTGGAAGAAGCGGTGACCCATATCCGTCGCTATGGGACGGGACACTCAGAAGCCATCGTGACGGAAAACTACGAAAATGCCCGTAAGTTCCAACTGCTGGTGGATGCGGCAGCGGTGTATGTGAATGCTTCTACCCGGTTTACCGACGGGTTTGAGTTCGGGTTTGGGGCAGAAATTGGTATCAGTACCCAGAAGCTCCATGCCCGGGGACCCATGGGATTACCGGAACTTACAACGACAAAATACCTGGTCAATGGAAACGGGCAGGTGCGCAAATAAACAGCTGGACAAAACCATCTTCATGAAAATTTCATGTTCACTCCGTACAATAGGAGATAATGGATGAAGACTAGCATGGGAGGAAGGACAAGACGTGAACAAATTACGACGCTATAGAATCCTGCTGGCAGTGCTGGCGGTTCTTATTGTGGGCGGCTATGGTGGCTATCGGTATTACCAGTACCGGCAGACCCAGGCAGCAGCGGCCCAGACACGTACCGATGCGGTACAAAAAGGCACGGTACGCAAGACAATTTCTGCCACAGGGGCCCTCAATGCCCTGGATAACGTGGATATCAACTCCAAAATTACAGGTCGTATCGTGGCCCTGTATGTGGAAGAAAACCAGCACGTAACCGCGGGACAGGCCCTGTTAAAACTGGACGATACCTCTCTGAAAGATACCCAGGAAATGAAACGGGCTACGCTGGTAGAAAAAGAACTGGATTATAACCGGGATAAGGAATTGCGGGCGCAAGACGCCATTTCTCAAAGCGTCCTGGATTCTGCAGAATCCGCCTACCTGGTGGCAAAAGCCGAATATGATCAGGCAACCAGCAATGTGAACGATACCGTTATCATTAGCCCTATTGACGGCTACGTGAT
This sequence comes from Acidaminococcus sp., assembly GCA_019416065.1. GTDB lineage: Bacteria > Bacillota > Negativicutes > Acidaminococcales > Acidaminococcaceae > Acidaminococcus. Next base: position 5,361 of record DXYB01000058.1, read on the forward strand.
CGGCAAGCCTACCCCGGTCGGACAGACCGTATCGTCCGGTATTTCTACGCCGCAGGTCATCATGAGTGTGGCTAATCTGGACAAAATGCAGATTTACCTGATGGTGGACGAATCGGATATCGGGCAGATTAAAGACGGGCAGAATGTGGAATTTACCGTGGATGCCTATCCCAGCGAGACCTTTAAAGGGATTGTGACCCAAATCGGGCGCAGTGCTACCACTACCAATAACGTTAACTATTACACAGTGTATGTGGATGTATTGAATTCCCAGAATAAATTATTGCCCACTATGACGGCTCGGGCCAACGTGATTGTGGACTCCATGGAAGATGTGCTTAATGTTTCTTCCCGATGCCTGCATACCAAAGATGGGAAGAATTATGTACTGGTGTATGATAAAAAGACCAATACCAGCAAGGAAGTCCCGGTGGAAGTCCTGCTTTCAGGAGATGAACGGGTAGCCGTAAAAGGTGACCTGCAAGAAGGGGACGAGCTGGTGATGAAAACCACTACAGGAACCAGTACGTCCAATAACCGGGGAGGCCCCCCTCTCATGTAAGGGAGGAGAAACCCATGAGCTACGTAATTGAACTAAAAGACATTGTGAAAAGCTACCGCATGGGAGATACGGTGGTGTACGCGTTGAACCACGTCAGCGTTAATTTTGAGCAAGGAAAATTTACTTCCATTGTGGGGCCCAGCGGCAGTGGCAAATCCACCATGATGAACATCCTGGGCTGTCTGGACCGTCCTACCAGCGGGGAATACTTTCTGGAAGGGAAAAATATTGCCCGCTATTCCGATGATGAACTGGCAGTGACCCGCAATAAGCGGATCGGATTTGTATTCCAGAGCTTTAATCTGCTGAACAAATTAACCGCCGTGGAAAATGTGGCCCTACCGTTAATTTATGCCGGCGTTAACTTAAAAGAGCGGACGGAGCGCGCGGAAAAAGCGCTGCAGGACGTGGGACTGGGCGAACGGATGCACCATAAGCCCAACGAGATGAGCGGTGGACAGCGGCAGCGTGTGGCCATTGCCCGGGCGCTCATTAACGATCCTGCCATCATTATGGCCGATGAGCCCACCGGTAACTTGGATACCAAGTCCACACTGGAAATTATCAATATCTTTGAAAAGCTGAACCAAGAGGGGAAAACCGTGATTATGGTTACCCACGAACCAGAACTGGCGGCCATGACCCAACGCATCCTGGTAATGCGGGACGGTTGTCTCACCGAGGAACGGGAAGGGGGACAAGCCGTTGTTTAGAGAATGTGTAAAAATGGCCTTTGAAGGCATGCTGGCCAACAAAGTCCGCACCTTTTTGACCATGCTGGGGATTATCATTGGGGTTGGCGCCGTGATTGCCATGGTGTCCCTGGGGCTTGGCATGCAGGAAAACGTAAAAGCCAATATCACCAGTATGGGCAGCAACCTTTTGATCGTTATGAGCGGTGGCCGTACGGCCAATGGGCAGCGGATTGCCAGCGGCAGCGGGGCCCATCTGACCTATGACGATGCCAAAGCCATTGAAAAAAATGTGGATGGCATCCAATATGTAGCACCTGGAGTGCAGAGCTCCTACCAATTGGTAGCGGGCAATCAGAACTGGAATACTCAGGTACAGGGGGTTACCCCCAATATTCTGGATATCCGGAATTACCAGATTGACCAGGGACGGATGTACACGGAAAAAGAAATGACCAGCCGGGATCGCGTGGCCGTTATCGGAAAAACCGTGGCGGATAACCTGTTCCCAGATGGGGGAGCCGTGGGCCAGCTGGTGCGTATCAATAAAGCACCCTTTCGGGTGATCGGCGTGCTAGCGACCAAGGGACAGTCCGGTATGGGGCAGGACCAGGACGATGTGGTCTTTATTCCCCTTACCACCGCTATGCAGCGGGTGATGGGTGTGACCTATATCCGGAACATCACCGTCCAGTGTGCCAATGAAAATACCATTGACCAGGTGCAGTCGGATATTATTACCTTGCTTCGTACCCGGCACAAAATCCGTACCGGAGAAGACGATGACTTCACCGTGCGAAACCTGGCAGAAATCATAAAGACAGCCGAAGAAACCACTGGATCCATTACGTTGCTACTAGCCATTATCGCTGGCATCAGCCTGTTGGTAGGGGGCATCGGTATCATGAACATCATGCTGGTATCCGTTACGGAACGAACCCGGGAAATCGGGATCCGCAAAGCACTGGGAGCAACCTACCACGATATCCTGCTACAATTTCTGGTAGAATCCATGGTGATCGGTGTCACCGGCGGAACGACGGGTATGATCTTGGGCACCATCGCCAGCATTATTGCGGCAAAAATTATCGGTTGGCCCATCGTGGTTTCGGTGGCAGCAACGATTATTTCCGTTGTCTTTTCTGTAGGGATTGGCCTATTCTTCGGGCTCTATCCGGCGAAAAAAGCAGCCCTATTGGATCCGATTGATGCCTTACGGTATGAATGATGGAAAAGCGATCTAATCCTACCTTGCGGCAAAAATGGAGCGGGTTTGTGGAATTCTTGCAGCGTCCCAAAACCCGGTTTGATATTAAAGATAGGGGCAGGGGAATTTTGCTCTTTATCCTCCTCTGTTGGGTGCTCATGCGTTTGGTAGAAGCATTGCTATCCTAAAAGAGATAAATCCATACATACAATTCCCTACAGGTCGGAATAAATCCGGTTTGTAGGGAATTTTGCTGTCCAAGTAAGTAGTATTTGTCTCTTTTTTATGAAAAATAGTACATAAATGTTGAAAAATTCTACTGATTTAAATTTAAGATAGTGTATAATAAAGCCAATGAGTGCAGTTGAATCTAGGGGAAAGGAGGAGCCATTGTTTTGCAAGATAGGCAGAAAACTACCAATTAGAAACGGAGGCAAAACATGAAGGAATCAAATTTGAGCGTACTGTTGGGGGCAGCTTTCCTGATGGCCACATCCGCCATAGGACCAGGATTTTTGACTCAAACCACCGTCTTTACTGGGAGACTGGGAGCTAGCTTCGGCTTTGTCATTCTGGCTACGATCATTATCCATGCCATTACCCAGTTGAATGTGTGGCGCATCATTGCCGCAGCAAAGAAACCGGGGCAGGATATTGCCAACGCCCTCTTACCGGGGCTGGGGTACCTGGTGTCCGCTCTTGTGGTGGCCGGTGGCCTGGCCTTTAACATCGGAAATATCGGGGGGGCCGGCTTGGGTCTGAATGTGCTCTTTGGGATTTCGCCGGTAACAGGCGCTTTAATCAGTATGGTCATTGCTGTCTTTATCTTCTTAAACAAAAGCGCCGGGACATTGATGGACAAATTTGCCCAGATTGTAGGGGGCATTATGGTACTATTGACCATTTATGTAGCCCTAACGTCCCATCCGCCTATCGGACTGGCTTTGCAAAAAACTGTAATGCCGGATATAGTGGATGTGATGAGCATTGTGACGCTGGTGGGCGGCAGCGTAGGCGGGTATATTACCTTTGCCGGCGGACATCGCCTTTTGGAAGCGGGGATTACCGGTGTGGAAAACATGGACCAGGTAAACCGCAGCTCTGCCATGGGGATTGGCATCACGAGCCTGATGCGGATTTTGCTGTTTTTGGCCACCTTGGGCGTGATTTCCCAGGGACTGAAGCTTGACCCGTCCAACCCGCCGGCCTCCGTATTCCAACTGGCCGTGGGAGATATCGGGTATAAGATCTTTGGAATTGTTATGTGGTCCGCTGCCATTACGTCCGTGGTGGGGTGTGCCTATACGTCTGTGTCCTTTATCCGGACCTTCAGTCCTGCTCTGGAAAAATACCACCGCTATCTCATCATCGGGTTTATTATTTTCAGTACCTTTATCTTCTCCTTTATCGGCAGACCGGTAACAGTACTGGTAGTAGTGGGGGCTTTAAACGGCCTGATTCTCCCCATCGTATTGGGCAGCCTCCTATTGGCTTCCCAGAAGAGCTCTATTGTGGGCACAAATTACAAACATTCCCGGTTCCTCTTTGTGACAGGCTGGCTGGTGTTCCTGATCATGCTGTATATGGGCGTGCAAACCGTGTTAAAAATGATTCCGCAGCTTTTGGGCTAACGCTTGTGATATGACAAGCAGAAAGGAGTTTTGCACTATGAAAATCGTGGATCTAAACTCTGATTTGGGAGAAAGCTTTGGCGCGTACAAGATTGGACGGGACAGCGATGTATTGCCACTGGTGACCAGCGCCAATATTGCCTGCGGATTTCATGCAGGCGATCCTACTGTGATGAAAAAAACGGTGGACCTAGCCGTAACAAGCGGCGTAGCACTGGGGGCACATCCCGGCTATCCGGACCTGGTAGGCTTTGGCAGGCGGAAGATGGCCGTTGCCCCGGCAGACGTGTACAATATGGTGGTGTACCAGGTGGGAGCGCTTGCTGCCTTTGCCAAGATTGCGGGAAAGAAACTGCAGCACGTAAAACCTCATGGGGCCATGTACAATATGGCGGCCAAGGACCCGAAACTGGCAGAAGCTATCGCCCAGGCTATTTATGATGTGGATCCGGGCATTATCCTCTTTGCCCTGGCGGGCAGCGAAAGCGTAAAAGCAGCGGAAAAGATTGGGCTAAGAGTAGCTTCTGAAGTTTTTGCGGACCGCAGCTATCAGGATGATGGCTCCTTGACACCCCGGACCCAGCCAGGCGCCATGATTACGGACGAAGACCAATCCATTGCCCAGGTGCTTTCTATGGTTCTGAAAGGACAGGTAACCGGCCTTAGCGGCAAAGTAATTCCCGTAAAAGCGGATACCATCTGTGTCCATGGTGATGGAGAAAAGACGCTGCTCTTTACCCAGAAGATTCGCAAGGCTTTACAGGAAAACGGCGTGGAAATTGCTGCTGCCGGCACGTTTTTGAAATAAGGGACTCCTTATCCCTGCCGAGAGTATAAAAAAAAAGGGTAGATTGTAAAATGAAATTGAACAGCAAAAAATGAAATGACCCATAGCAGG
>DXYB01000059.1 GCA_019416065.1 Acidaminococcus sp.
GGTTTTGTGAAGGTAAACGTCCACAAGACCCCAACATTTATTATAGAACCAGAAAAATGGTTACCAAAAAAGCGGCCCTCCTAAGAGAGTCGCTTTTTTGGTGTTCTGTTGGTTAATTAGAACGTCACAACCAGCTGAGACCACAGGGTCCGGGCATGTTTGCCGCCCAATTCCGTATTGTCGCCGCCTTTGCCTTTCAGGTCATAGTAGTCCACTTCAGCGACCATGTTCTTAGCCAGCGTTAGATTGGCACCAAATTTCCAGCCTTTAAAACCGTAGCCTTCAAACAGGTCCCAAGCACCATCCATAGTATGCAGAATGGTGGTCGGAGCGGATTGATCATAGTAGGTGGCTTCCAGCCCCCAGCTGCCCGGTTTATCGCTTTCTGCACCGCCGTAAGTGAGAGAAGCAACCCAGCCATCATCATCGGCATCTTTATAGGCTTTTACGGTATCTTTTTCACCTTTCAAGTACATGCCCATGATGCCCAGCTTACCGGCTTGGTAAGAAGCTTGGCCCAGCCAAATTTTGTCCGTGCCCTGTTTGCCTAAGCTGCCGTCATGGTCTGCATGGAATCCAGCAGCATGGATATATTGCCCCAGCAGATGCAGGTTGCCAAGATCTCCGTCCAGCCCGGCCATCCAATATTCATCCGCAATGGAGCCGCCTTCCCATTCATGACTATCAGTGTTCAAATGGTACCGGCTGCCGTCCAGATCTGCATCATCCGCCATCTTGCCATAGGCAGCAGTTAGATGGGTAGCACGCCCCAGCGGAGCCACAGCTTTAATGCCATCCACTTGGTCATCATACACCATGCCTTCGCCCAGCCATTCATCATACCGGCCGGCAGTAAAGTTCACAGCGCCAATGTTCCCGTTCAAAAATGCCCGAGTAATTTTGGTGTCCCCATCGCCGGATTCATTCTGACCTTCAAAATACTGATGGTTTTCCAGCATAGTGGTATAGTGCCAGTTATCATTTACTTCACCAGTCAGCCACAGCCGTGTCCGCAGGTCAGCCCGTTCCGGAGAGCCATAGTCCCCGCCAAAGGCACTGCCTTTATTGTCCGCATAACTGAGCTGGGCTTCCCCAGTAATCTGTACGTTATCTGCATTCTTTTCCAGTCTGGCAATCCGTACGCCCAGGTTATCCAGTTCGTCAGCAAATTCGCTGACCAATTTATCATTGGCACCAATAGCCCCTTTGGCCAGAGCTTTGGCAACGATTTGGGCCATTTCATACCGGGTCATGGTCTTATCGCCCTTAAATGTCCCATCCGGATAGCCATCTACAACTCCTTCTGCAGCCAGTTTGGCAACAGCGCCATAAGCCCAGTGGCCGGCCGGCAAATCAGAGAATGGATTGGCAGCTAGTGCCGTAGCACTGAAACCCAGTGCCATAGTCATGGCAACTATTAACGATTTTTTCATGCTAAAAGCCTCCTTGCAGCGATTTTGCCCTTTGTGTTCCCACAGCCAGGAGTATCCTTGTTTCCTCCGCCTGTATCAGGGATTACTAGAGCAGTTTTAAGTTAGTTGATTCTAACTTTACTTGAATATTATACAATGCACTTAACTTTTGCGCAAGAAAAATTTGTGAAGATCCGAACATGTCCACATTTCTGCCATAAAATCCCCCACACCGGTAATGTTTCACGTGAAACATTACCGGTGTGGGGGATTTGTTTTGACAGGCTCAAGTATGTTCCAGTCCATCAAAAAAGACGACCCTCGTGAGAAGGTCGCCTTTTGTCGTTTTGCAATTAGAAGGTTACAACCAGTTCGGACCACAGGGTACGAGCGTGGGTGTCTTTATTGCCTTTGCCTTTCAGGTCATACCATTCCACAGCAGCAACCATGTTCTTAGCCAAAGCTACATTGCCGCCAACCATGTAACCTTTGAAGCCATAGCCAGCAAAGTCATCCAGGTCATACAAGCCGTTCATGGTGTGAGCCAAAACGGTAGGAGCAGCCTGGTCATAGTATTTACCATACAGGCCCCAGCTACCAGGTTTGCTGGCTTCCGCACCGGCATAAGCCAATCCGGCTACCCAACCGTCATCATCGGCACCTTTGTATTCCTTAACAGTGTCATCGTCACCTTTCAGGTACATGGCATTGATATTCCACTTGCCAGCGGTATAGTCAGCGCCAACGGTCCAAATCTTGCCATCGCCTTTTTGTCCCAGAACATCCTGAATGTCTTTGGCTTTTAGGTAAGAAGCTTCGGCATGCAGGTTGCCAAAGTAGCCGCCCAATGCGCCATAGGCATATTTATCAGCCACAGATTCGTATTCGTCTTTGCCATAGGTATTGGCATTAGCCAATTTACCATATGCACCGGTCAAATAGGCTTTGCCAAAGTTCACCCGTGCTTCAATCGCATCGGCCCGATCATCAAATACGTTACCGTCGCCATAGAAAGCGTTAAAACGACCAGCCGTGATATTCACAGCGCCGATGTTACCTTCCAGGTAAGCTCTCTGGAACTGGGTTTGTCCATCGCCGGATTCGTTCCGTCCGCCGAAGTACTGTTGGTTCTGCAGCATGGAAACATAATGCCAGTTGTCATTGACTTCGCCGGTGAACCACAGACGCGTACGCAGCTGGGATTCATAATCGGTCTTGCCTTCGTTCACGGCGCCACCTTTAGCATGAGAATAGCTGATACGGGCTTGCCCGGTTACTTTTACGTTATCAGCGTTCTTTTCCAGTCTGGCGACCCGTACACCCAGGTTGTCCAGTTCGTCGGCAAATTCGCTGACCAGTTTGTCGTCGGCACCGATAGCGCCTTTGGCCAGGGCCTTGGCAACGATTTGCGCCATTTCATACCGGGTCATGGTCTTGTCACCTTTGAAGGTGCCATCAGGATAGCCGTCAACTACGCCTTCAGCAGCCAGTTTGGCTACGGCGCCGTAAGCCCAGTGTCCAGCCGGCAGATCGGAGAAGGGGTTAGCAGCAAATGCAGTTGCGCTGACACCCAGGGCCATAGCCATGGCAAACACTAAAGATTTTTTCATGAGAATACCTCCCTTTACACTAGAGGGAGCAGATCGGTTTTGCGTTTTTCTTCCCGCGAGTCTCCTTGTTTCCTCTGTTCCGGAAAAAGTTTCACCGTCCTGCACCTTGTGTGAAATGACAACATTTTGTCATTGTTTATATATTTTACCATGGATGTCCGGATAATACAATCTAAAATCTATTTAATTCATGGATTCATGCAATTTTTAACTAGTAAGGTCGCACTATACTTTTTCGCTATAAGAAACCAGATTCAAATCTGCTTTTGTTATCAAAGTCACATTTTATAGGATTTGTTTCTGTTTTTTTTCATGCGAAAATTGCCGTCTTTCCTTCACCAGGCAGACGGCAATTTTCGTGGTTTTTCATAATTTAGTTTTTAACTCGGCCAAAAAAGCCTTTTGCTCTGCTACATGTTCTTTGCCCAGATGAATCTGTTCCAGATTGTTTTCCGGGGCCGGGCCGCCGTAACTTTTCCGAGCGACGACACAATTTTCCGGTTTAAGGCAAGCATGTAGATCCTCTTCAAATAGCGGACACAGTGCTTTATATTCCGTTAAGGGAATCTCTTGGAGTAATTTGTGTTCCGCAATGGCTTTTGCCACCGCACGTCCTACCACGCCATGGGCTTTGCGGAAGGGCATCCCCTTACGCACCAAGTAATCCGCCAGGTCCGTGGCATTGGAATAATCCTGGTGCACAGCCTGGGCCATGCGCTCCGTATTTACTTTCATGGTAAGCAGCATATCCCGGTACACCTGGAGGGAAAATTTTACCGTATCCACGGTATCAAAAAATCCCTCTTTGTCCTCTTGCAAATCCTTGTTATAGGCTAACGGCAACCCTTTTACCGTGGTAAGAAGCGCCATCAGGCTGCCATACACCCGGCCGGTTTTGCCCCGGACCAGTTCGGAAATATCCGGGTTTTTTTTCTGGGGCATCATGGAAGAACCGGTGGCAAACCCGTCATCCAGCTCAATAAAACCAAATTCCGTGGAGGACCACAGGCAGATTTCCTCGCTAAGGCGGGATAGATGGAGCATCAGCAAAGACGCAAAACTGAGAAATTCCAGAATATAATCCCGATCGCTGACAGCGTCCATGCTGTTACCATACACCTTGGAAAAATGTAATTCTTTAGCCACCATAAAGCGATCAATTGGCAGCGTGGTTCCTGCTACGGCGCCGGCTCCCAGGGGCATGATATCCGCCCGTTGCCAGACGCCCTGCAGCCGAGCAAAATCCCGCTGCAGCATGCCAAAATACGCCAGCAGGTGGTGCCCAAAGGTAATGGGCTGGGCCCGCTGCAAATGGGTGTAGCCAGGTATCAGGCTCCTGACATGTTTTTCCGCCATGGAAAGGAGGGCTTCTTCAAAGGCAATGAGAAGATCCATCACTTCAGTGACTTCCCGTTTGGTGTACATATGCATGTCCAGCGCTACCTGATCGTTGCGGCTACGGGCAGTATGTAGCCGGGCACCAGCATCCCCGATTTTTTCCGTCAGGCGGGCCTCCACGTTCATGTGGATATCCTCTAACGCAGTAGAAAAGTCAAACGTCCCGTTTTCGATTTCCTGCAGGATTTCCGTTAGGCCCTTTTCAATCGCCTTCACATCCGCATCACTCAAAAGCCCTACCTGTCCCAGCATATGGGCATGGGCCAGGCTGCCCCGGATATCTTCCTGGTACAGCCTTTTATCGTAGTCAATGGAGGCATTGAAGGCATCCACCAAGGCGTTGGTATCCTTGCTGAACCGTCCTCCCCATAATTTTGTTTTATTCATTATTTCAATTTTCCTTGTTTCATCAGCGCCCGCACGGTTAGTGGCAACCCAAACAGGTTAATAAAGCCCTGGGCATCGGCCTGGTTGTATACCTCGTCTTCACCAAAGGTGACATATTCCTTGCTATAGAGGGAGAAGGGGGAGGTAGTGCCGGCAGAAATAATATTGCCTTTATAGAGCTTTAGCTTCACCGTGCCGGTAACGGTCTTTTGGGTTTCGTCCACAAAGGCCTGCAAAGCTTCCCGCAGGGGGGAGAACCACATGCCGTCATAAACCAGTTCCGCATACCGGATCCCGATTTGTTCCTTGTAATTGTAGGTCGCCCGATCCAGGCAGAGATTTTCTAATTCGTTGTGGGCATAGTACAAAATGGCGCCGCCGGGGGTTTCGTACACGCCCCGATCTTTCATACCCACCAGACGATTTTCTACCATATCCGCAATGCCAATGCCATTGCGTTTGCCAATTTCGTTCAAAAGTTCCAGCATGGGCACCGGATCCATTTTTTTGCCGTTAAGCGCCACCGGTTCACCTTTTTCAAAGTTAAGGGTAATGTATTCATCTTTATCCGGCGCCGCTTCCGGTGTCTGACTCATAATATAAATTTCGGACTTAGGTTCATTAGACGGATCTTCCAGATCGCTGCCTTCGTGGGATAAATGCCAGATATTCCGGTCCATGCTGTAATCTTTTTTCTTGGTTACGGGCACAGGGATATTGTGGGCAGCTGCGTAGTCAATGGCGTCATCCCGGGATTTAATGGCCCATTCCCGCCACGGAGCGATGACTTTCAGCTGCGGTGCCAGGGCCTTAATCCCCAATTCAAACCGCACCTGGTCATTGCCTTTGCCGGTAGCCCCGTGGGCAATGGCGTCCGCTCCTTCTTCCAGAGCAATTTTTACCAGGTATTTGGCAATGATGGGACGGGCGATAGACGTTCCCAGTAGGTATTTCTTTTCATACACGGCGCCGCTTTTCACCATAGGCCAAGCGTATTCCCGCAAGAATTCATCCTTCAAATCCAGAATATACGCCTTGCTGGCCCCGGATTTTATGGCTTTGTCATGCACAGGAGCCAATTCTTCCCCTTGTCCGATGTCTGCAGTGACAGTGATCACTTCGCAGTTGTTATAGTTTTCCTTCAGCCAGGGAATGATACAGGATGTATCCAGACCACCAGAATAGGCCAATACGACTTTTTTGATATCTTTTTTGTCCATGTTTTACTATCTCCTTTTATAATACGGCATCGCTCATCAACAGCGCCATAATGGCTTTTTGCACATGCAGCCGGTTTTCTGCTTCGTCAAATACGGCGGAGTGAGACCCTTCAATCACTTCTTCTGTAATTTCTTCTCCCCTGTGGGCAGGCAGGCAGTGGAGCACCATCACATCGGGCCGGGCCAATTCCACCAGGTGTTGGTTAATCTGATAGGCATGGAGGGCTTTTTTCCGTACCTCCCGCTCGCTTTCCTCCCCCATGCTGGCCCATACGTCCGTGTAGAGTACGTCCGCATTTTTGGCAGCCGCTTCCATATCTTCCTGCACGGTAACGGTGCAACCGGTAATGGCCGCGTCCGCTTTAGCCTGGGATACAATCTGAGGATTGGGTTGATATCCTTTGGGGCTGGCGCATACCATATTCATTCCCACCTTGGCACAGGCAAACATCAAGGAGTGGGCCATGTTGTTGCCGTCTCCCACATACACCAGCTTGCGGCCTTTTAATACATCTTTGTATTCCAAGATGGTAAACATATCCGTGAGCGCCTGGCAGGGATGGAGCAGATCCGTCAGACCGTTGATGACAGGAACCGTGGCATATTCCGCCAGTTCCTTCACCGCCTCATGAGAATAGGTACGAATCATGATCCCGTCCACAAAACGGGACAGTACCCGAGCCGTGTCTTTCACCGGTTCGCCCCGGCCGATTTGGGAAGTGGCTTCACTCATATAAATGGGATGTCCCCCCAACTGGTGAAATCCTGTTTCAAAGGAAACCCGAGTACGGGTAGACGCCTTGGAAAAAATCATGGCCAGCGTCTTGCCCTTTAAATACTCATGGGGTTCTCCCAGCTTTTGTTTTTTCTTTAATTTTCTGCTCACATCCAGTATGGTGGCGACTTCGCCCACGGATAAATCATGGATGGATAGCAAATCTTTGTTTCGTAAAGCCATTATATCCCTTCTTCTACTCAGTCATCAAAATGCTGCCAACAGCGCATCCAGTCCTTTCAGCAGTGTATCAATCTGGGCTTGTGTAATAATCAAAGGCGGAGCAAAGCGCAGGACCGTACCAGCTGTACAGTTGAGAATGAGGCCTTTTTTAAGTCCCTCTGTGACAAGTGCGCCGCCAGGCTTTGTCAGTTCCATGCCCTGCAATAGCCCCATACCCCGCACATCTTTGACTTTGTCCGGGTATTTTTTTTGCAGGGTCTGCAAGCCGTTATGCAAATAAGCCCCAGTCTTAGCCGCCTGTTTATCCAGTGCCAGGTCTTTCATAGTGTGGATAGCGGCATAGCAAGCAGCACAGGCCAGTGCGTTACCGCCAAAAGTGGAACCGTGATCTCCCGGCGCAAACACATGGGCAAGACGTTCTGTTACCACAAAGGCGCCCATGGGAAAGCCGCAGCCGATTGCCTTAGCAAGGGTCATCACATCGGGCTTGACATCGCTATGCATATAGGCAAACCAGTATCCCGTGCGGCACACCCCTGTTTGTACTTCATCAAAAATAAGGAGGGCATCCTTTTTGTCACACAGTTCCCGGACCTTTTTCAAATAGCCTTCCGGCGGGACATGGACGCCGCCTTCTCCCTGGATAGGTTCTAAGAGCACGCCGCAAACGGTATCGTCCATTTGGGCGGCAAGGGCATCGCTATCACCATAGGGTACATAGGAAAAAATATCCGTTAATGGGCCCAGGCCTTCATGGTAGTGTTCCTGCCCCGTTGCCGTCAACGTTTCCATCGTACGGCCATGAAAAGACGCCTTGGCGGTAATAATTTTTACTTTTTTCGGGTTTTTCTTTACACCATACTTCAGGGCCAACTTGATAGCCCCTTCATTGGCTTCCGCACCGGAATTGGCAAAAAACACCCGGTCAAAGCCGGTGACTTCACACAGCTGCTTAGCTGCTTTGGCCTGGATTTCCGTATAGAACAAATTGGAAACATGCATGATCTTTCCCGCTTGTTCCCGTATGGCCTCTACCACCGCCGGATGATTATATCCCAGGGCATTGACCGCAATACCCGCAAAGGCATCCAGATATTGCTTGCCATCCGCATCGTACAGGTAGCAGCCTTCCCCATGGTCCAGAGCAATGGGAGCCCGGCCAAAAACGGGCAAATAATATTGCTCCGTGGTATTAATAATTTCTTGTGCATTCATTCTTGTATCATTCCCCTTCCTGCGGTTTTTTCGTTCTAATCCCGTACGACTTCCGTTCCCACGCCTTCATCGGAGAAAATTTCTTCCAGAATGGAATGTTCCCGTCGTCCGTCAATAATATGGGTTTTCACCGCACCACCGGACAGGGCAGAAATACAGGCCTTCACTTTAGGAATCATGCCGCCGTCAATACTACCCTTTACAATCAGCTCCTGGGCCTTCTCAAAAGTCAGAGTACTGAGGAAGGTCGCCGGATTGGTATGATCTTCAAAAATCCCTTTTACATCAGTAAGCATTAGTAGTTTTTCTGCCTTGAGGGCGCCGGCCACTTCCCCGGCTACGCTGTCTGCATTGATATTGTAGGTCTCCCCGTCAGGGCCAATACCAATAGGGGCAATCACCGGAATATAATCGTGGATCAACAGCAAATTGATGAGGTCGGTGTTTACCCGCTCCACAGTGCCTACATAGCCGATATCCACCAGATTTACCTGTCCATTTTCGTACACATCTGCCAAATGTTTTCTGGCCTCAATGAGCCGGGCATCCTTGCCGTTTAACCCAATGGCGTTGCCGCCCAGGATATTTAGACGCCGTACTAGGTCCGTATTGGTTTTTCCTACCAGTGCCAGTTCGGCGATTTCCACGGTCTCTTTATCGGTTACTCTTAGACCGCTGACAAACTCCGTCTTTTTCCCGGCAGCCTTTAGCATGGCCGTAATTTCAGGCCCGCCGCCGTGCACCACCACGGGACGCATCCCGGCTAGTCTCAAAAAAGCAATATCCTGCAGCACTTTATTTTTCAGTTCATCGTTAACCATCGCGTTACCACCATACTTAACGACTACAGTTTTTCCTTTAAAAGCGCTTAAATATGGCAGGGCTTCAACTAAAATGTTCATTTCATTGCCTTTGATTTGCATTCCATTTCCTCCCACTTTTTTATCCTGCTTGTGCCTAGAGGCTCTTTCGATGGAACCATAGGTCATAGACTTTGTCAATTCATGAACGCATTCCCCACTCTTTCGCGCCCCTTCCCTTATGTTGCAATATTATACGACTATATGAATATATTTGCAACACTTTTTATAATTTTTTTACATGACAATCCATGTCCTAAATGGTTCTATTATTATAGTAGATAAAGCAGCCACTTGCCACCTTTTTTACCGAATTCAACTGTGAAACTTTTCTTCCATAGATTTTCTTTTGGGTTTCAGGTACAATAAGAACTATAAAGGAGGCCCTTATGCGCAAACTCTTATTCATTCTGGTACTTCTAGCAGCTGGTCTTTGTTATTATATGACCCGCCCGGAAACCATCCATGAAAAAGTTGGACAAGAAACCCCTGGCACATTTTCCGCCACGGTGACCCAGACGCTTTCTAGTCGCCACAAAGAGGGTACCCTTGCAGCACTGACCGGTGCCTGGAATATCCAATACACCGCCCACGCGCGGATCCCCAAACAAGACTGGGTTCCCCTGAATCAAATTTCTCCTTACCTGCCCCAAGCACAGGTCGCCATTGAGGACAAACGATTTTACTCTCACCATGGCATTGACCCAGATGGCATCTTGCGGGCAACGCTGGTCAATCTCCAGGCCGACGAAGTAGTACAGGGCGGAAGTACCATCACCCAGCAGCTAGTAAAAAATCTCTTGCTCAGCCAGGAGCAGACGCTGGAACGAAAAGCCCTGGAGGCCGTATTGGCACTTCTCATCGAATCCCGTTGCAGCAAGGACGAGATTTTGGAAATGTATCTTAACACCACCTTTTTAGGTAGTGGCGCTACCGGTGTTCAGCAAGCGGCACAGAAATATTTCCGCAAAAAGCCAAAAGACTTGACGCTGGCCCAAGCCGCCACACTGGCAGGACTTCCCTATGCCCCCACCGCCTTAAATCCCCTAGAGCATCCGGAGGCTTGCAAAAAGCGCCGTGACCTAGTACTGCAGGCTATGAACCAGCAGGGATTTATCACCCGGGAGATGTTGGATAAGGCCCTGCTTGAGCCGCTTTTACCACAAAAATAAAAGGTTCTATAATAAATGTTGGGGTCTTGTGGACGTTTACCTTCACAAAACCC
>DXYB01000006.1 GCA_019416065.1 Acidaminococcus sp.
GAAAATGGGGATTTTTAATGATGATTTTGGGTATTTTTAGCTTATCACATACAGGTAGCCAGCCTTTGTGCCGATGTGGTATGACAGAGGATGGGAGTATCGTAGAACATTCAGGGCCGCTATTTTTAGTAGGTCGTAGTAAGACATGAGAATTTGATTTGCCTGCTCATGTAGTGGAAGGAAAGAAGGATGGTAGTATGGAAACATATCGGCCCATGGATGCAGAAACGGTAGAAACCTTACGGGCTATCGTAGGGGAAAAGTATGTCTGGACGGATCCGGACCATTTGGAACGGTACCAAACGGACGAAGAGACAGATCCACGTTTATTTCATTTGCCGGAAGCCGTGGTAGCACCAGCATCCACAGAAGAAGTGGCGGCGATTGTAAAACTGGCGAATGCAAAACAATTTCCGGTGACACCCCGCAGCGGCGGGACCAGTGTCAGCGATGGAGCGATTCCTGTCTGTGGCGGCTTAGTCATCCTGATGGAGCGGATGAACCAAATCGAAAAAGTGGATGCGCAGGGGATGTATTTGATTGCCCAGGCCGGCGTCCCTACGGTGGCAGTGCAGCAGGCTGCAAGAGAGTACGGACTTTTTTATGCAGGGGATCCCTGCAGTGCTGACAGTTGCCTCATTGGAGGCAATCTAGCTACCAATGCTGGCGGGGATAAGGCGGTACGCTATGGGACGACCCGCAATCAGGTATATGCCATAGAGGTCGTCTTGCCCACCGGGACGATTGCCCATTTGGGAACGCGTAGCAAAAAAAATTCCACGGGCTACTGCCTGGTTCAATTGGTCATTGGTAGTGAAGGGACCCTTGGCATTATTACAAAAGCCACCCTAAAACTGTTGCCTATGGCCCCTTGCAAGGCCGATGTGCTGGCAATCTTTACAGACCAGGATAAAGCAACGGGGATTGTCCCCATTTTGCTAAAGGAGGGGCTAAATCCCACCAGCGTGGAATTTATGGACAATGCATTTGTCCGGGCTTCCAGCGACTATTCTCATTTACGCTTTCCCCATTACGAGGATGGGTCCTATGTAATTCTCACTCTGGAAACCTTTGACCAGGACGAACTGGATAAAAAACTGATCAAGTTAGATGCACTATGCCAGTCTCATGGTGCGACGGAAGTTACCATGGCAGATGATAGGGTATGGCTTTTGCGAAAAAATTGCTTGGAATCTACCCGCGTGTTAAGCAAAGTCATGACCAGTGATGATTTTGTGGTCCCGCTGGATAAAATTGCGGAGACGATTAATGCGTTGTCCCAAGAGGCGACGAATTATCCTTTCCGTGTATTTACTCTCGCCCATGCGGGAGATGGAAATTTGCACTTTTCTATTTTGAAGGGAGATCTTTCAGATGCGGACTGGGAGCGTTATTTGAATGCGTTTCATGCGGTTGCCTATCACTATGTATATGCTATGGGCGGCCGGCTGAGCGGGGAACATGGCATTGGTGCCAAAAAGGTCAAGCAGTTGGAACGCCTGGCAGACCCAGGGGAGCTGTATATGATGCGTAGCATTAAAAAAGCCCTGGACCCTTTGGATATTTTAAATCCGGGAAAGGTGCTGGCAGTTTATTAACACAGGTTGCAATGTAGAAGAGATGTGCTATAATATAAAAGCAAATTGCATAATGTCTTTGGGGAGGGGTGCAATTCCCTACCGGCGGTAAAGTCCGCGAGCTTTGGCATGAACCGGTGTGATTCCGGTACCGACAGTATAGTCTGGATGGAAAAAGACAGCGCTAGGATGATTTTGCCGTGCTATCCTCCTTGGATGGTACGGTTTTTTGTTGTGAAAAGGACGGTGCATGTGTTGACAGACGAAGAATATATGAAAATCGCACTGGATCTGGCGGAAAAAGCAAGGGGTATGACGAGCCCCAACCCGCTGGTGGGGTGCGTGATTGTGAATCAGGAAGGAAAAATAATCGGGGAGGGGTACCACCACAAGGCAGGGCAGCCCCATGCGGAAATTATGGCTATGCGGGATGCGGGAGAAAACAATGTCCGCGGTTGTACGGCCTATGTCACGCTGGAACCCTGTTCCCATTATGGACGGACAGGTCCTTGCTGCGAAGCCTTGATTAAAGCGGGGATTAAAAAAGTGGTGGCCGCCGCAGATGATCCCAATCCAAAAGTGTCTGGGCGGGGATTTTCCCGTCTCCGTGCGGCAGGGGTAGAAGTGGTCCAGCATGTGCTGGAAAAAGAATCCCTGCGGCAAAATGAAGTCTTTATGCATTGGATGACCACCGGTCGTCCCTTTGTGGCATTAAAATATGCTATGACTTTGGATGGGAAAATTGCTACTGCCAGTGGGGACTCCAAATGGATCTCTAATAAAGCGTCCCGTACCTATGCCCATACGCTGCGCAGTCAATACGATGCCGTACTCGTGGGGAAAAATACGGTGTTAACCGATGATCCCGCACTTACCGTACGTATGGTGAAAGGTAAAAATCCGCTGCGGATTGTGCTAGATACCCATTGCCAGTTGCCTATGGACCGACAGGTTTTTCAAGATCATGCGGCAGAGACGCTTTTTGTGACGGGGACGGAGGCAGATAAGAAAAAAATTGCCGCTTTCCAGAAATTGGAGAAGGTGCGGGTTTTGCAGGTGCCTGAGCAAGACAGCTCACTGGATCTTGGGGCGCTTCTTGCTACGCTGGGGAAGCAGGAAATTACCAGCTTACTTGTGGAAGGGGGTAGCAAAGTCCACGGGGCTTTCTTTGATAAGAGGCTGGTGCAGCGGGTTTATGCATTTGTTGCCCCCGTGCTTCTTGGCGGAGAAAAAAATGTCTCGCCCATCGGTGGTGAGGGCGCCAGTACGATGGAAAAGCGGGTGCATCTAAAAGACGTATCTTGCCGTAACTTTGGTACGGACGTGATGGTTACAGGAATTTTGGAAGGGGCGTGATTCCATGTTTACAGGTCTAATCGCAGAGCTGGGAACGGTGGAAAATCTGCGGCAGGAAAACCATTCTTACCGGCTGACGGTAGCTGCCAAAACGATTCCTCCCCTTTTAAAAATCGGTGAAAGCGTCTGTGTCAGCGGAGCCTGCCTTACCGTAACGCAGTTTGATCCCCATCGTTTTACCGTGGATGTTATGCCGGAAACCGTGCGGCGTACCATTGTGGGGCTTTTGAAAAAAGGAGATCCGGTGAATCTGGAGCGAACCCTTCATGTGGGGGATGGGCTGGACGGACATATTGTTGCAGGGCATGTGGACGGTGTAGGTACGATTGTGAAAATTCGGCCGGAAGGCATTGCCCGGGTCACCACCATTAGCGCGGCACCGGAACTATTGGCACAGATGGTGGTGAAGGGTTCCATCGCCATTGATGGGATCAGCCTGACGCTCACAGATGTAACAGATACGGATTTTTCCGTGTCGCTGATTCCCCTTACCACACAGTTCACAACTTTGGGAGTCAAAAAGACGGGAGATAAGGTGAATCTGGAAACGGATATACTGGGAAAATATGTACAAAAAATGCTGTATCCTTCCCAAAACGGAACACTGACCATGAAAACGTTGCTAGAAAATGGATTTTTCTAAGGAGGAAGAACGTTGGAAGAAAAAACACTGCAGTTTGATACCATTGAACAGGCCATTGAAGATATTAAAAACGGAAAAATGATCCTAGTGACTGATGATGATGATCGGGAAAACGAGGGAGATCTGATTATGGCCGCAGAGAAAGTCATTACAGAAGCCATCAATTTTATGGCAACGTTTGCCAAGGGATTGATCTGCATGCCGTGTGATGGGGCGATTCTGGATAGACTGGAACTGGAACCTATGGTGGCCAACAATACGGATAATCACGAGACGGCCTTTACGGTTTCTATTGACCACAAAGATACGGATACGGGAATCAGCGCCGTGGAACGGGCCTATACCATGAAAAAATGCACGGAAGACGGAGCGATGCCGAAAGATTTCCGCCGGCCCGGACATGTGTTCCCCCTGCGGAGCAAAAAGGGCGGCGTCCTGCGGCGTGCCGGACATACGGAAGCCACTACGGATTTGTGCCGCCTGGCCGGGTTAAAACCTGTAGGCGTGTGCTGCGAAATTATGAGCGCGGATGGGACCATGGCCCGTACGCCTGAGCTTATGGAATTTGCCAAAGCTCACGATCTGACCTTTATTACCGTAAGTGACCTGATTGCCTACCGGAAAAAAACAGAGAAAATGGTGCATCGCATTGCCAATGTGTCTTTGCCCAGCAAATTCGGAACCTTCCGGGCGATTGGCTATGAAACGGATCTAGATGATAAATGCCATGTGGCCATTATTAAAGGGGATGTAGAAGGGAAAAAAGATGTGCTGGTACGGGTACATTCCGAGTGCCTCACCGGGGATGCACTGGGCTCTTTGCGCTGCGACTGCGGCGACCAGCTGGCAACTTCCTTAAAAATGATTGAAAAAGAAGGATGCGGCGTTGTACTGTATCTGATGCAGGAGGGGCGGGGCATTGGACTTGCCAATAAACTGCGCGCTTACGCCCTGCAGGACAAAGGGCTAGATACGGTGGATGCCAATATTGAACTGGGCTTTAAACCGGATATGCGGGATTATGGTATCGGGGCACAGATCCTGGAGGATTTGGGATTAACGAGGATCCGTCTCTTGACCAATAACCCGGCTAAACGGGCGGGCCTTGCCGGCTATGGCATTACCATTTCCGGCACGGTACCTATTATCATTCCTGATAATAAATATAACCATAAGTATCTGATGACCAAACAGGTGCGGATGGGGCATGAATTGCATGAAGACGCCAAAGAGGTAGCAGCGGCTGAAAAAGCCATGGAGGAGGAAAAGAAATGAGAGTATTAGAAGGACAATTAACGGCCAAAGATATGAAAATCGGGATTATTGCCGCCCGGTTCAATGAATTCATTACTAGCAAGTTGATCTCTGGGGCGCTGGATACGCTGCGCCGGCATGGAGCAGTAGAAGATAATATTACCCTTGCTTGGGTACCCGGTGCTTTTGAGATTCCCCTGGTAGCCAAGAAAATGGCACAAAGCGGAAAATACGATGGCCTGATTTGCCTGGGGGCCGTGATTCGCGGGGCGACCAGCCATTATGATTATGTTTGCAATGAAGTCAGTAAGGGCATTGCCATGGTGAATATGGAAAGCGGTGTACCGACCGGGTTTGGCGTATTGACGACAGAAAATATTGAACAGGCTGTAGAACGGGCCGGCACCAAAGCAGGCAATAAAGGCTCCGATACTGCCATGGCCGTTATGGAGATGGTCAATCTGGCAAAGCAGCTGTAAGTAGTGTGGCTTTTTATGGAAGATTATTTGGTACGGGCTACCGTAGGAGATGCCAGGATTTACGCCGTGCATACTACCGGGCTGACCCAGTATATGAATGAAATTCACCATACCTCTCCCCTAGCTGCGGCAGCCTTGGGCCGCACCGCCGCAGGGGCGTTGCTACTAGCTGCAACGATGAAAGATGGGGAAGCTGTGACCGTTCGGTTTAAAGGAGATGGCCCGTTGGGGCAAGTCATGGCCGATGCCAGAGATTATACGGTCCGTGGCTTTGTACAACATCCCAACGTGATGCTGCCTTCAAAAAATGGAAAACTGGATGTAGGGGGTGGCGTGGGACATACGGGAATGCTGTATGTGACCCGCTGCCCGCTGCAAGGAGAACCGTTTACCGGCGTAGCGGCACTGAAAAGTGGAGAGATTGCAGCCGATATTACCCGCTATTTAGCTGTATCCGAACAGATCCATTCCAGCGTGGCGCTAGGGGTGCTGGTAGAAAAAGATGGCAGTATCAAGGAAGCGGGAGGGTATTTTGTGCAATTGCTCCCCAATGCTTCTGAGAAAACGATTGCTACGCTGGAAAAAAATATTTTAGCACTGCCGTATGTGACAGAGCTGTTGCAAGCCGGGAATACGCCGGAAACGTTGATTCAAAAAGTGGGCAACGGCTTGCCTGTGGAAATTCTTGACAACCATCCTGTAAAATTTTACTGTGGCTGCAGCCGGGAAAAAGTGGAAAATATGCTGATAGGCCTGCCTCAAAAAGACTTTACCGAACTCCTACAAGATCCGGAGACCAGTGTACACTGCCAATACTGCAATAAAACCTATGTGTTTACTCCACAAGAATTACGAGCCTTGCCTAGAACTACTTGACGACACGAACAAATGTTTTTATAATACATGTAGATGATATGGTTGCACAAGGAGAAGAAAATGAGCGAAAAAAACAGCGGTAAAAATGCGGTTACAATGGAAGCGGATCGGAATAAAGCGCTGGACGCGGCGCTGAAACAAATTGAAAAGGATTTTGGCAAAGGATCCATCATGCGGCTGGGGGATGCCAGCGATAAGATGAATATTGAGGTGATCCCTACCGGTGCATTGTCCCTGGACTTGGCGCTTGGCGTAGGCGGGATTCCCAGGGGCCGGGTTATTGAAATTTATGGCCCTGAGTCTTCCGGGAAAACCACGGTAGCGCTCCATATGATTGCGGAAGCCCAAAAACGGGGTGGGTATGCGGCTTTTATTGATGCGGAACATGCCCTTGATCCGGAGTATGCCAAAAATTTGGGCGTGGATATTGACAATCTCCTTATTTCCCAACCGGATACAGGAGAACAGGCACTGGAAATTTGTGATGCCTTGGTACGCAGTGGTGCTATTGACATTGTAGTCATTGACTCTGTTGCCGCCCTGGTTCCTAAAGCGGAAATTGAAGGGGATATGGGAGACTCCCATGTGGGATTGCAGGCGCGTTTGATGAGCCAGGCCCTGCGGAAATTAACCGGCGTCATTGCCAAAAGCCGGACTGCTACGGTTTTCATTAACCAACTGCGGGAAAAAGTCGGCGTGATGTTTGGCAATCCTGAAACAACTACCGGTGGCCGGGCACTGAAATTTTATTCCACAATCCGGATGGATGTTAGAAGGGTAGAAAGCTTAAAAGTAGGCAATGATATTGTCGGTAACCATATTCGGGTAAAAGTCGTAAAGAATAAAGTAGCCCCTCCGTTTAAACAGGCAGAATTTGATATTATGTACGGGAAAGGCATCTCCCATGAAGGCTGCCTGGTGGATTTGGGCGTGCAATATGACATTGTAAATAAAAGCGGTGCCTGGTATTCCTACGGGGACCAGCGTATTGGACAGGGCCGTGAAAACACCAAAAATTTCTTACACGAACATGCGGATATGGCTGCGGAAATTGAAAGCAAAATCCGCTCTGCTGCAGGCCTGGGAGTACAACCGAAACCTCTGGAAAAAGATAAAACAGAAGAGGACGGCGGACTGGATTTAATGCCGGAGGAAACACCAGGCGATGTGGAGTAAAACCGTTCACCCCCTTGTAACGGAAGCAGAAGCCTATAATTTTTGTCTGGACCGTTTGGCACTACGGGACCACAGCAGTCTGGAATTACGGCAAAAGTTAGCGGAACGAAAGTGCCCGGAAGCCATGCAGGAAGCGGTGGTAACTAAACTTTGGCAGCGTCATTTCGTGAATGATGCACGCTGCGCTGAACACGTGCTGGACGCCTGGCGGAGGAAAAAATTCTACGGACGGCAATATTTACGCCTCATGTTGCAAAAACGAGTGATTCCTCAAAAAGAAGCTTCTTTTGTGCTGGAGAGCGTGGCAGAAGAAGAGGAAACAGAACGGGCAGAAGCATTTGCCCGCTCCGTTTTAGAAAGACTTCATCGTAAATATAAAGGTACTGAACAGCAACGGAAAGGGAAAGCTGCGCTGGCAAGAATGCTGGCTAGTCGAGGATTTGGTAGCGGGGCTATCGCCAGTACGTTGCCTTTGTGGGATGAATAGAAATAAAAGCAGGACTGCTATAAGGGCAGTCCTCTTTTATTTGACAGGCCTGTGAAAATACTATAAAATAATTCTGTCCGATCTCCATTGGATACAGGCGGCATTGTGCTGCCTTATTTGTTGTATAAACGGGTTTATGAAAAAAATGATAAGTGAGGAGGTGCATGATCATAGATCCCATCAGTATACTCATTGCCGTAGTCCTTTGCATTGCAGGGGCAGGTGGTGGTTATCTGACTCGAAAAAACGTCGCCGAGGGTAAAATCGGTAAGGCTGAAGATAAGGCCAAGGAGATTTTAGAAGAAGCGAAGCGCAGCGGTGAAGCCAAGAAGAAAGAAGCGCTGCTAGAAGCGAAGGAAGAAATCCATCGCTTGCGTTCTGAAATGGAACGGGAAACCAAAGAACGCAGAGCGGAAATGAGCAAAAATGAACGGCGTCTGGTCCAGAAGGAAGAGAATGTGGACAAAAAGATGGACGCCTATGAAAAAAAAGAAGAAAAACTCCTGGAACAGAGTAATAAACTCCGGGAATCCCAAAACCGTGTGGACGCCCTGATTGAGCAACAGGTTGCTGAATTGGAACGTATTGGCGGACTGACTAGTGAAGATGCCAAACGGGAACTTTTGGATACCGTCCGTGAAGAAGTCAAGCACGACAAGGCACGACTCATTAAGGAAATGGAGCAGGAGGCCAAGGATACGGCGGACCAAAAGGCACGGGAAATTATTTCCCTGGCCATTCAGCGGTGTGCAGCTGACCAGGTGGCAGAAACCACGGTGACTGTGGTGCCGTTGCCTAATGATGAAATGAAAGGCCGGATTATTGGACGAGAAGGCCGGAATATTCGGACATTGGAAACGTTGACGGGTATTGATCTGATTATTGATGATACCCCAGAAGCGGTGATCATTTCCGGTTTTGATCCGGTGCGTCGGGAAATTGCCCGCATTGCCCTGGAAAAACTTATCAATGACGGACGGATTCATCCGGCCCGTATTGAAGAAATGGTGGAAAAGGCCCAGAAGGAAATTGATCAGCGGACAAAGGAAGCCGGGGAACAAGCTACTTATGAAGTAGGTGTTCATGGTATCCATCCGGAACTGATTAAGCTGTTAGGCCGTTTGAAGTACCGTACGAGCTATGGACAGAATGTGTTGCAGCATTCCCTTGAAGTGGCGCATTTAGCTGGTCTCATGGCGGCGGAATTGGGTGTGGATGTCACTAGTGCCAAACGGGCCGGCTTGCTCCATGATATTGGCAAAGCCGTAGATCATGAAGTGGAAGGATCCCATGTGGATTTGGGGGCAGAAGTCGCCAAACGGTACCATGAAACGGATATTGTAACCAATACCATCATGAGCCATCATGGGGATTGCGATCCTACCAGTGTGCAAGCTGTTTTGGTGTCTGCTGCCGATGCGATTTCTGCGGCTCGTCCCGGAGCCCGGAGAGAAACCCTGGAAACCTATCTGAAACGATTGACGCGTCTGGAGGAAATTGCTGAAAGTTTCGATGGCGTGGAAAAATGCTATGCCGTTCAGGCAGGGCGAGAAATCCGTATTATGGTTAAACCGGATCGGGTAGACGATGACGATGCGGTCATTTTGTCCCACGATGTAGCGAAAAAGATTGAAGAAGAAATGGAATATCCCGGGCAGATTAAAGTGGTTATCGTTCGGGAAACCCGTGCCGTGGATTATGCAAAATAAGAGAATTAAACCCTGTAAGCCCAGTGGCTGCGGGGTTTTCTATATGGCGGCAAAAATACGGCAAAAATAATTTAATATAAAGCTCCAATAGCTTGCGCTGCCACCTTGTTAATATCAGAGGTGTAATTCACGTAGACCCGGGAAACGGTTTCTACAGAGTCGCCTAGTATGTGTGCCACTAAGTTAATATCTCCCGTCTTAGATAATAGCAACGTTGCAAACGTGTGACGCAGTGAATGGATAGATCGACCGGGAAATTTTTTTCTGATGATCTCGTTCAGTCTTGACTGCAACGATTTAATGCTGGTAAGCTGGAACACTGTCCCTGTAATGTTTATGGGCTGTGATTCCTTCCATACTGCCAGCATCTCTAGCACCGTTTGTGAGGCGGGAATTGTCCTGTTGCTGCTGCGTGTCTTGCAGAAAGTAATACCATAGGTGTTGTTTCCGGTCAGATTGTATTGCTGCTTTACGGTAATGGTTTTTGCTTTCCAGTCAACAGCATCCCATGGAAGGCCTATAATTTCTCCAAACCTCATGCCCGTGTAAGCGCCTAAGATAACAACAAGCTTAAAAGTCGGCTTGTCGTTTAACAGCTTTAATAATTCTCGCAGTTCTTCCTTGCTGAAAGCCCGTATAACGGCGGGGGATTTATCCTGCGGCAGCTGTATACCCTTGCCGGGATTCATTTTGATAATCTTGTAGACCTTTGCAGCATGTTCTAAAACCGGGGTAATAAAGCGCAATCTGATTTTCTTGCTGGAAGGCTTTCCAGGTGCTGCCAAAAGTGCATTAGTCAGATCGCCCTGCGTTAATTCCCGTATGGGAATAGTTGCAGCACTTCCAAGACTGGTAATACCGTAGTAGTAATTCTTCAAAGTATTTGCAGATAAGAATTCTTTCTTGTCTCTGGCAAAGATGGGGAAGAAATCTTTAAGAGAAATATCTTTTAGGCGTATATCCTCTGTTAAACCTGCGGTTTCTTTCACCTGTGCCAGCAGTTCGTCTTGGTACTTCCTAGCCTCTCTCTGCGTTTTAAATCCCTGCTTGGTTTTTTGCCGCCATTTGTGGCCGACTTTGTAAGACAGAATTAAGCAGACAGAGTCGTTTTTGTTACGGTAGGAAAATGTATATTCCATGGTAAGCCGCCTTTCCTATCCTATAGTTCGGAATATCAAGATGGGGATAATAGAATATGTTGATTTGGAATAGAATGTGCGTATAACGTCCGTGTATTGGTCAACAATATTTTCTATGGTTTGTTCGTCGACTTGAGTAGGAGTATTCTTTTGCGGCGGCGTGTAATCCAGAATCCCCATTATGTACCATTTTCCCGGTAGTTCTGCGCCATATGTACGGGCTAAATCAGATTGACGAACAGAAAGCCCGCTTTCCTTCAAGTTCCCCGCAACGTAAACACCATTTTTAAGCTCTATAGATAATTCAATAGAATTACTCATAGCCTGAATAAAATCGCTGATATTTTTTATCATCTGAGCAACTGTTTTATTCAAGCCAAACAATTTTTGATTTTTAAATATAAAGGGAAAGAACGTTTTCACGGATTGAATATCACGTATCCGGACTTTCCCTAGCAAAGTAACTAGCCGGCCGGAAAACTCTCCCTCTATTGATTCTTGTGGCGATAAAGATAAATCTTGCATAAGCTGGACAATTTTATTATGGAAAGGGTCATAGTTTTCAGCGGCAGATTCCGCTGTAGTGTTTTTGTGTTCGTATTTCCCACCAATAATTTTAATATCCCCTTTGCCGGAAATAAAAGAGCCCTCAGAGGTGCCGACTGTTTTTGTCACACTCCTGAGGGTTCCACTTCTTAGTTGGGAAATTAATGAATCCACACGGGGTTCATCAACATAAAGAAAATCTATCAACGGTGTTGTTTCAGAAAATCCAGATTGGGTTTCGTTTTCTTTCCCCATTTTTCTACCTCCCGGGCAATGCCCTGACAGCGGGAGATATGTGCTTCATATTGTCTTTTTAAGCTGTCAGCATTAATCCGGATAGGTTTATCCAAAGTCTGCATAAGACATACCTCCTTTTTTACTATTATATCAACTGTAGTCAAGAGTGTCTAATATTAAATTTTTAGTGCCTTGCCAGAGCTTTATGGCTGAATTATCTCCTTGTGTAAAGCTGTTACACTTTTTTCATCAGTAATAGTTGTTACGCGGTTTGCAATAACTGAAAAATCATCTTACATATGTGGGCAAACTTCGAAAAAGCAATTTGCGTCTTATGCAAAATACAAACACTTTTATGTATGCTAGTTTAAAACTTCCTCCTAAGCTCCACCACCTTGCCCAGTATCTGTATAGGGAGGGAACCACCTCCCACGTATGTAGGTAACATTCTTTGATTTCCTTTACGAGGGCCTGCGTTCACCTTCTGAATCTGCAATTGATTTTAGAACCTTAAAGAGTTGTTCATTATCTAAATGATTGATTACCAATTCTCCAAAACGTGATATTAATATTTTTTCTAAGCTATTAATATCTTTTCGATATTCTTTCTTGACTCTGATTTTTCCCTGGGCTTTAGCTGGTTCAAAAATTGGACAATCATTCAAGTCTTTAATACCATAGTTTTCAAATAAAGTATTAGAACACTTTACCCCTGTAATAGTCGCCATCTGACTCAAATTGGCAACTAATTCAAGGACGGTCATTAAGGGAGCTCCTTTAACTTGTGCTCGAAGGTTTCCTATGTAATAACGGACAAGAGGCTTTAATGGATCTGACTTCATACCCTCACTTGGGATTAGCCCTAGTTCCATTGCCAAACGTAATATATGTTTACATGCAATTTCTCCATTATTGAATGCGAAATCCATGCAAGAGCAGTCCTCTAAAGTAGTATCATAAATGCTGCCGTCACTACCAACAAACTTACCTGTTTTATTAGAGAGGTTGACTTCTAACGGCGTCATTTCTGCAGCTAATGCGGATTTTTTTCTTTTTTCGTCAATATTTTCAAACATAATGGTTAGACTTCCTTTCTACTTAATAAGAGATTGTTTTAAAACAGCAAGGCCCAAACATCTGAAATCTTGACAATTATCCTCATTAAAAATCATAGGCTTATAGTTTGGATTTTCGGATACCAACATAACGCCGCCATCTATCTTGTAGAATCTTTTTAAGCAAACGTCTTCTTGGTCAATTTCAAAACAGCCAATTTGTCCACTTTCCACTTCTGGCTGCTCTTTTATAAAAACAATATCACCATCATTAATACCTGCATTTATCATGCTATCACCTGCAACGGTAATGCAAAAGTCAACTTTGCTATCATTACTTACACTCATATAATAAGATTTGTCTTGATTAATATCTTCTAGCGGTTGTCCGGCTGCTGCATATCCTAGCATAGGAACACTTCTTATATTAGAGTTACTCAAAGTATAATTCTTCATGGATGCTGTCATGGGGACCTCATAGCCCATGAGCCATGCTGGGTCAATGCGCAGAGCTTTAGAAATTAAATTTACTCTGTCTTGTCTAGGCTTCCATGTGCCTTTTAAATAAGTGCTGATTGCTCCAGTACTTATACCTGTTTTATTATGTAGCTCCGTTTGTGAAACATGCCTATATTCCAATGCTTCACGAAATCTTTCGGCAAAAGTGCTTACCTTCATTAGCAATCCCTCCCGGCATAGATTATACCATATTTTTTGAAGGTTTTTCAGAAAATCTAAAGAAACTATTGATAATCTGAAAATACTATGCTATACTTAACTCAGAAATTCAGAGAAGGGGAGAGGAAAATGAACTATAATTATAGAAAGTTGAAAGGCCGTATTAAAGAGCAATTTGAAACGCAAGAAAATTTTGCACGGGCAATGGGAATGAGTTCTGCAGCGCTTTCTGCAAGATTGAACAATGTAAATGATTTCAGTCAAAGCGAAATTGATCATGCTTGTCAGCTATTGAAAATCCCTGATGAGCGAATAAGGCCTTATTTTTTTTACCAAAATAGCTCTGAAATTCAGAACTAAAAGCGCAAGTTTCCCCGCTCCAACAAGCGGGGCAGCACAATGGGAGGTGCTTAGGAGGTGAAAGTCAGGATGCATGATATTGAGCAGTTAAAAGCAGAAAACGCCGAACTTAAGCGGCAACTTAAAGAACGGCGTTTTGATACTTTTGTTAATTGTTTACAGCTTGTCAATGTGCTAGTAATTACAACGCAAAAATGGGATACATGGCTATTTTACCTTTTTGCAGCTGAATTACTTGGTTTGTTTGCCTGGATTATTTTGGTCACTTTCTGCGATTCCAAAAAATCTTGATGTGCTTGAACAGCATCCTTGTGAGCCTGTATAGCGTCTTTCAGTCTAACCTGTTGCGAATTTAAAACGCTTTCATCCATAATTTTCACCTCCTTTCTGGTCACATTATACCAAAGAGGAAGTGCGGCGAGGAGGTTGCACTATGGACAAACTTGTTCTGACCGTTGGCGAAGCGGCAGAACTCTTAAACGTGGCCACTTCCACAATTTACGACCTACGTAACCGTGGAGTGCTGCCACAAATTAAAAAATTGTCTGGCGTCCGTTTTCGTGCTAAGGACGTATATGCCCTTGCAGGGGTAACGGACGTTGCCAACACCTACACGCCGGCAAACTTCGAAGGTTTGCAGCGTGAGCTTGCAGCGAAAGAGAAACAGCTGCAAAAAATCAAAACAGCGTCGCTGGCTTTATTGGCGGCAATTTCGGGGGAGGGCATGGTATGAAAAAAGCAGTCAACATGGCAAGCAACGTACTTGCCGCAACAATCTACTTAGCAGCCTTTGTACTAAGCTGGGTCCTCTACTTCATCGAGTGGTTATGCGATGAAGTAGAGGAAATGAATCCCCGACTGCAAGGTGCAATCTTGGGTTTCTGGATCGCCCTTGGCGGGATGCTGGTGTGTATCATCCTTGCCTTAGGGACTGAAAAATATATATAGAAAGGGGTGAAGCAATGGACTTAAAAATGGCAGAGAATTTTCGGTTCTCTGTCAGATACTACAGGTTAGAACGTGGGCTGTCTTTAACAGCTTTAGAGCTGCTAAGCGATATCCCTAGAACGCTAGCAAGCTATGCAAGCGGGCCACCTGTTATTTTGTCTCAAAGGCTTTACTTAGGTATTCGGGACGCCTTAGGGATACCTCTAAAAGACCTGGTGAAACGCCCGCCCGAATGTATCCCATACCTAAGCAGAGAGGACAGAAAGGCAATCTTTAAAAGACTGGACGAAATCAGAGCGTCTAAGGGGATTACTAAAAGCAAGATGGAAATAGAAGCCGGCATGGCAAGAACGAGGTGGAGCCAGATTTTATGTAATGGTGATATCCCAACTGACATAACGCTGTATAAGGCCGCCAAGGCTTTAGGTATTAAGCTTTCAGAACTTTATGAGGAGATACGTAATGAAGATTGAACAAGGATATTTACAAGATATGGCACCGTATGAATGCGAGAAAGAGCACTGGGTGCCAGATAACGACGACAGCGCCGAATGGTGCTTAAAGAAAATCTCCGCGTATCAGGAAGAACGCAGAGAGAAAGAAAAATTTTACAAAGAACAAATAGCAAAATTGGACGCATGGCTTGAGTCAGCGACGAAACCGCTTGATATGAATATTGAGCACTTTCAGAACTTGCTGCACTTATATGCAGACAAAAAACTGGAAGGGCAAAAGAAACGCACGGTTTCCTTGCCTTCTGGTAAGTTTGGTTTCAGAAAATCACAGCCCGAAATTGCCAGAGACGAAACAGTTCTACTGCCCTTCTGTAAAAAGAGCTATCCGGACGCTATCAGGACGAAAGAAACTGTTGACTGGGCAGCACTTAAGAAACGTTGCACAGTCACGGATAAAGGCGTAATCGACCCTACAACGGGTGAAATTTTGCCGGGGGTTACTGTAACACCTAGGCCGGATAAATTCATTTGTGAGGTGGAATAATGGGGTTTCCAGTATTGATTTTAGGCGCGTCGGGCAGTGGTAAAACCACAAGCCTTAGAAACTTTGAACCTGATGAAATCGGCATTTTCAACGTAGCGGGAAAACGGCTGCCGTTTAAAAAGAAGCTGCCCGTTTTTAACAATGCAAGATACGCAAGCATTTTCAAAGCCTTACAGAAACCAAACTTGCGCTGCTATGTAATCGATGACAGCCAGTATCTAATGGCGTACTACATGTTCGACCATGCGAAAGACGTTGGCTACTCAAAATTCACACAATGCGCGCTAGATTTTAGAAACTTGCTTGATTTTATCGTTAGACAAATCCCTGACGATGTAATCGTATATCTGTTGCACCATATCGACCGGGACGACAACGGGTACATAAAAGCAAAGACACAGGGGAAAATGCTAGATAACCAACTAACGGTTGAAGGGCTATTTTCTATCGTCCTTCTGTGTGAAGCAGAAGGGAAAAACCACTACTTTATTACGCAGAGCGACGGTAAAACTCCTGCAAAGTCACCAATGGGAATGTTTGCAGATAAGATAGATAACGACTTAAAAGCCGTAGATACGGCAATCAGGGAATATTACGACATGAAACCGATTAAGGACACCAAGAAAGGGGAAAAATAGCATGCAAATTGTAGACTTCAATAAAGTTCAGGAAACGAGTGAAGGCGGCGGACGTCCTCCAGTAGGCGGGTATGTACTCTGCATTGTAAACTGTGAAGAGAATAAGCAAAAGCAGTATTTCAAAATTGAATGGGACTATGCAGAAGGGCAATATACCGACCACAATCAAAATATGTTTAGCCGCAACGGCTGGAATTATCCCCGGTTCTATCGGTCTTACAAGCCTGCAGCAATGGGTATGCTTAAGCATTTCCTTAGCTGCCTGGAGAAGAGTAATCAAGGCTTTAACATGGTTGAATGGAATAAACAGCCAGAAGCACAGCAAGCCCCGTCTTTGAACGGCCTTGTTTTTGGGGCCGTGATTGGTGAAGAAGAGTATCAAGCACAAGACGGAAAAATAAAAGTTCGTCAAGTAATTCGGGCGGTACTGCCCGCCGATGATATTCGGAAAGGCAACTTCAAGGTGCCTGAGCTTAAGAAATTGCAAACCTCTGCCCCTGCTGCCGTAGCACCAGAGCCAGCCGGTAATGCTGACTTAAACCAATGCCCGTTCTAAGCTATGAGGAACTGCTAGAAAAGCTTTCCAATGTCCATAAGAGGGCGGGCAGCACCGTTGCCGCTTGCCCTGTATGCGGGGACACACACCACTTGTACATAGACGAGAAAGACGGTAAAATCCTTGTCTTTTGTCACAAGTGTCATGCAAGCTTGCCCAAGGTACTAGCTGCCTTGGGCATTACTCAAAAAGAAGGTGGTGAAACTATGCAGCAGGGGAGATTTCAAAGCATTGCAAAGCCGCCAACAGCCCCGGTAAAGAAAGACCATGGAAAGCTGATAGAAAATTACCAGTTTGTATATCGAACCCCCGACGGGAAAGAGTCTTACAGAAAGATTCGCAAGAAGTGGGCGGACGGTCACAAGGTGTTTTCTTTTGTAAGTACGGGGCCTGATGGCTCTGTACGGTACAAAAAGCCGGACAACAGCAATAACTTGTATAACCTTGACCGCTTAGCGGCGGCGAAAAAGGACACACTGCTTTATATCGTAGAAGGCGAAAAATGCGCTGATGCCATGACAAAAGCGGGATTCCTTGCCACCAGCACGAACACAGGCGCACAGGAAAATTTAAAGCTGTCAGACACGGACAAGGAATACCTTGCCAAGTTCCCTTTGAAAATCGTGCTGCCGGATAACGACGAAGCCGGTATGAAATATGCCAAAGCCTGGGAGCGGAATTTTGGAGCAAAGGTTTTTCCATGGGCAGATATATGGCCGGATATGAAGCCTAAGCAGGACATAGCCGACTATCTGGAAGCCGGGAAAGACCCAGAGCAGATACACAACTACAAATTCCCTACAGCCGACTTCAGCGAGGAATATTTTCTGGGCCTTGATAAAGCGGGCATGATTCAACCGGAACTGTTTGCCGGGATGAACGCTATTGATGATCCCGTAGAGCGCCAACAGGCGGAAAACCTTGCAGCATTCCGAGCTAAGGAACTGGGGATTTCCAGAGAGTTTCAAAAGAACTACAAAGCATGGCGAATCTCTCAGGCACAGGCCAACCAGAACAGCCGGAACACGACAAAATTCAGCGGGCAGTCATTCTCTTTAAACTGCGGCGACTGGATTGCAGACGACACCGGCGTGAAAAAGCTGGAGTCAACCGGCAACGGAAATTTCCGGTATCAGTGGGCGTCTCCGATTCCTATTATGCCAACCGAGATTTTAATTAATCAGGAAACGAACCTTGAAAAAATTCGTCTTGGATATCATAAACCGGACGGATGGAAAAGCTGTATTGTTCCTAGAGAAATTGCTGCTAATGCCAGCAAAATAGTTACCCTTGCCAACGTAGGGGTAGAGGTGAACAGCGACAACGCCAAAAACCTTGTGAAGTATCTTGCGGGGTGCGTAGCGTTAAACCCTGCGACGTTACCCAGAACGAAAAGTGTTAGTCATATGGGATGGGTAGATAAGGACTTCGTCCCATACTCTGATGAATTAACGCTGGACAGCACCGACGAATATGGGACGCTGATTAACTCTATCACCTCTAAGGGAACGCTGGAAGAATGGTTACAGGCGGTAAAGCCGCTAATGAGCAATCTGTATTTACGGCTTGCCATTTCTGCAAGTCTCTCTGCTCCCTTGATAAAGCCACTAGGGGCGTTATCTTATGCGTTCCACTTATGGGGCGGTACAGGGGCCGGTAAAACCGTTGGCTTAATGGTTGCAGCGTCTGTGTGGGGAAATCCCGCACCGGGGCGATTACTCCAGAGCATGAACAACACCACGAATTTTACAACGGGGTGTACGGCAACACTGGGTAACCTTCCGTTTTTCGGTGATGAACTCCAGACGATAAAAACAAAGTTTAACGACTACGACCAGTTCATTCATCAGATCACGGCGGAAGTGAGCCGGGGCCGGATGGATCAGGCCGGACATATGCAACAACAGAAAAGTTGGAAAACAGCGTTTCTGTTTACCGGGGAAGAACCTATTTCACAGACTACCAGCGGCGGCGGTGTAGAAAACCGCCTGATAGAAATCGAGTGTGAAAAGAAAGTGGTAGAAAACGGGCCGGAGGTGGTGCAGGCCATAACCGAGCAGTATGGGACGCTAGGCCCTGCCTACATTGACCTCTTACAGGAAAACATCAAGAAGGGCAACACGTTCAGACACGAATTTAACGGATACCACCAAGACTTGCTGCAATGGCATACCACAGAAAAGCAGGCCATGGCCATGGGCGTAATTATGACAGCCGACGATATTTTTAGGCGGTATTTTGCACCAGATTTACCCATGTTAAAGATTGCCGACGTGGTACCGTTCCTTAAAACTACTCGAGACGTAGACCCGGCGGAACGGGCTTACAAAATGATGGTGGATATCATTGCACAGAACAAAGAGAAGTTCTACTACTCCTACGGAGATTACTACGGAGAGACGAAAAACCACGTCCCTACCAATGAAACGTGGGGCAAGATGAAAGAAGGCCAGATATGGATAAATAAGACAGTGTTAGAAAAGCTGTTACAGGAGAATAGTTTTAGTTTCCGGGCCGTTGCTAAAAAATGGGCAGCTAAAGGAAAACTAGAACCGACGAAGCAGGGAAAAATGGCGGCAAAATTATCTATTAATGGTACAGCTGGGTATTTTGTACAACTTTCAGTGTGATTTCTCCTACCTTATGATTAAAAGGTAGGAGAAAGGTAGGAGAAAGGAAATCTTAAAACCCGCTTGCAGTCTAGGGCTTCGTCTTTCTTCCTACCTTCCTACCATTCCTACCTACATATATAGATACGTATATGCAATTTAATTTGAAAAATACATATACACGTATATTCAAATTAAATTAATTATATATATCTCTATCCTGAAAAGGTAGGAGGTAGGAGAAAACCCGAAAAGCAAGTGGTGATGCCTGTTGTGAGTTCCTACCAAAGGTTTTAAAAGGTAGGAAAGGTAGGAACTCCCCCCCATTTTTAACATTTATTGTAATAATCTTTACAAAGGAGTGAATTTACATGGAGCGAGAATATAAGTTCAGAGGTTGGTGCAAAGTAAGAAATAATAAGTGGGTATATGGCAACTTTGAAAATTGTCCTGTCCTCCAGAAGTACCTAACAGCTTTATGGTAAAAACTGGAAAGTACTACAAAGTACGGTGCAAAAATTGGGACAAAGAAACACTTGACAAGATAGTTTTAACAACTGATTTAGATATGGCACTTTTTTAAAAGCAAAGACACTTTGAGGTGAGTAACCTTAAGGAACCAAAAGGGGTGATGGAAATAATAACGCTGCGACCGTACCAGGCCGATCTGGTAGATAAAATCAGGGCAGCAATTAACCACGGTAAACGCCGTGTGTGTGCTGTGCTGGGTTGCGGGGGCGGCAAGAGTATCATCATCGCCACCATTGCCCGCCTTACCACAGATAACGGTGCCCGTGTCCTGTTTCTGGTACACCGCCGGGAGCTGATAGAACAGATTAAGCGCACAATGAGAAAACAGGGCGTTTCGCCCGATCTCTGCAACGTGATGATGATTCAGACGGCAAGCCGCCGTAGGGCGACGCTTACCCCGCCGGCGCTAATCATAATCGATGAAAGTCATCACAGCCTATCCCGCAGCTACCAGCGTATTCTGGAATATTTCCCGGACGCCTTCGTGGTTGGATTTACAGCAACGCCGCAACGGATAGGAAAGGGCGGGCTTGGGAAAGTTTTTCAAGAGCTAATCACCTCCGTTAGTACCAAGTGGCTTATAGCAAACCACTTTCTAGCGCCGTACAGGCTGTTTTCAGCGCCTTTAGCAGACCCCAAAGGGATTCATACCCGTAACGGCGATTACGCGCCTGAAGAAGTCGCCAAGCTTATGGAAAAGGGAACGATTTTCGGCGACACCGTGAAGAACTGGCAGAAATACGCTAATGGCAAAAAAACCATAGTGTACTGTGCCACGATTAAATCAAGCAAGGGAACGACAGGGGCATTCAAGGCAGTGGGAATACAGGCGGAACATCTGGACGGTACAACGCCGCAGGCACGCCGGGAGCAGGTAGTACAGGATTTCAGAGACGGAAAAATTCAAGTTCTTTGCAACGTTGATTTATTCGGTGAAGGCTTTGATGTTCCAGACTGTGAGGCTGTAGTCCTGCTAAGACCGACAAAATCATTAACGCTGTACATTCAACAGGCCATGCGGCCCATGCGTATCGATCCCAACAACCCGGGCAAAGAAGCAATCATTCTTGATCATGTAGGGAATTATACTCGGCATGGATTTCCGGACGATGACCGGGAATGGAGCCTAGCACCGAAAAAGAAGAAAGCCAAAGCAGAAACAGAGCTTACGCAGTGCCCGATATGCTTTCACTACTTCAAGCCGCAGGCCGCCTGCCCTTACTGTGGTTATGTATTTCACCGTACAGAGGGAGCCACAAGACAGGAACAGGAACCAGTAGCGTTAACGCTGCAAGAGATTAGGACGCATCCTTATCTGGATTACAAGAAATGCGCAACATGGGATGAACTGGAATTATTCCGGAAAGCGAAAGGGTATAAATTCGGCTGGAGCTTGCACAAGGCGGCGGAACTAAATTTACCGTTACCGTTTAAATACCGGGGTATTGCACAGAAATTCCGAACCGGTAACTGGAGCTTTAGGAGCCAGCGTCAACAAAACAGGACATAGGAGCGTTTTTAAACGAATTTACCTAAAACGAAAAATAACCGCTTAGAAACGATTTTAAGAGAAAGGAAGGCGGAACATGAGAGATTTAAAAATGCCACTTAAGCAGTATGCGGGGATGACGTGCCGGGCACTGAAAGAGGAATACAAGAAGGCCGAAGAAGTTTTAGACCTCTTAAACGAGCCGGGCAGGCTTAAAGACATGGACGCAGAAAAACAAGC
Organism: Acidaminococcus sp.; assembly: GCA_019416065.1. Lineage (GTDB taxonomy): Bacteria > Bacillota > Negativicutes > Acidaminococcales > Acidaminococcaceae > Acidaminococcus. The sequence goes on from DXYB01000006.1 coordinate 21,583, forward strand.
TCTTGAATTAAAGGATATTGCAGCAACGACGATCCAGAAAATGCTTTACATCATGGACGTATGCACGAATGTTGCTGTGGATGCGGCAACGCCATGGTTTGAGGATGAAATGAATGAAGCACCTAAGTACTAAGATCATAACGGCAATTATCTGGGCGCTGGTGCTGTTTGTATCGTGTTCGATGTTGATGTTGGGAGTCATCACGCTGTACTTACTGGTATTTGGAAAGGGGTAAATACAAAATGGAAATGGGAAAGCGGCTTGCAGAAAAGGAACGTTATGAAGAATTAGCAAACGTTTTAAGAGATAGCACGGTAAGGCTAAACACACTGTCATACAAGGCTGGAATGGACTTAATGACAGTGAAAGAGAGACTGGAAAGCGGCGTTGCTGTCTGTGATGAAGTGATTAAAGCCTGCAACGTCATTAAGCAAGAACTTCTGGAGTGTGAACAGAATGGAATTTAAAGAACTTGTTTTAGATATTTTTCAACGGCTGCAAACTCTCTACAGAAAGAAAAACGAGCAGTACGGGATGGATCATGACGACCTGCCTAATTTCCGGGATGGGGCATTCTTAAACGGCGATGATCCAGAGGATAAAGACGCCTGTTTTAAAGCTTTAAAAGGATACATGAATAAGCACATATCCAAGGTGGAACGGTCAACGGAACTTAATGAACAGGTAGCAGAGTCATTAGGAGATATTGCGGTATATTGCATTATTGCAATGGCAATGCAAGAATACGAGGCGAGAAAATATGATAAAGATTTCTAGAGAAACGTGGGCGGTCGTTTTAACATTTTGCGGGATATGCTGGTATCTGATTATCAAAGGTATCTACCTGTTACTACACTAGGAGCGACGCAATGAACGAAACAGATTTAATGCATGAAATTATGAAAGCCGTATCGGCCCGGGGATGCATGGTATTCCGGGCCAACGTGGGAAAATTTAAGCTGTCAGACGGCCGCTGGTTTGATACAGGCTTACCGAAGGGTCATCCAGATTTATACGGTTTTATGCCGCAGACGGGCCGGGCGTTCTATATCGAGTGCAAGGTAAAACCAAACAAGCCCACACCGGAACAAGAGCAGTTTATTAAGACAGCGCAAAATCTGGGAGCGCTGGCATGTGTGGCCTACAGTGTAGACGATGCACTGAAAATGCTTAACGGCGCTATCTGGGATGGCATGGGGACGGTTATCATGGATCCCTTGCAGGAAACGCTGCCAGACGACTCGAAGGAATGGCAATCCATCCTGTTATGGGCCAGCGACTGCAGGGAGCTTTTTGAAGCCCTGCTTAAAGTCCGGCAAGGTGGCGCAACCTTGCAGCCTGATGTGAAATTCGGGATGAAGATCACGCCGGGCGGGGATATGGACGAATACAAGAAAAACGCTGTTATGTTCCATAAGTACAACGAACCCATGTTGGAAGAATTGGCATGGTTAGGAAAACGGCGGCAATATCGGCGGAGGTAGCAAGTTGCGGAATAAGGAACTAGGAGACTTCGAGAAACGGCGGCGTGTATGCGAATATTGTGGCAAGGATTTTACTATTCCGCCCATAGGGAAATATCCGTATAAATTCACGTTACAAGGCAAGCAACGTTTTTGTTGCAGTGAGCATTGTAAAAGGATGCTGCAAGAAAGCGCCAAAGACAGGAGGCGGACACATGGATGATATAAAATTCTTAGCCTGTGCTGCGTGTGGCGGCGTTTTTAAGCGCACACCAGACTGGCACTGGTGGACGAAAAACAGACAAGGGAAAAAGATTTATTTCTGCGGCTCTTGGTGCTACCGTGACTACCTAATACGGCAAAACCGCAAGAGAAAGAAACGCCATGAGTAAAGGCATTCGGGAGGCAAGGCATTATATAGAGCATGCCAGGAATCTATGGAAAGCCTACACCGACACAAAGCAACAGATGGAAGAAATCCGGGAAACGATGCTTTACCCGGGCAGCGTCGACACCAGCAAGGACTATGTACAGGGCGGGGAAATTGCAGATACAGCCGACCAGATAGCAAAGCTGGAATGGTACGAAACGAAACTAAGAGAAATCTATAAGCAGCAGATGGAAGTGGAGGAAGTGCTGCAAAGCATTCCCAACAATCGCTACTGTTACCTGCTTCATGTGATAGGAATTTTTAACCGCCCTATTGCCGGTACTGCTGAAAGTCTGGGAATAACATACAGGGTTATACGCTACCAGTACAATCAGGCTTTATTTGCTTTAGCCAAAAAATTGTAGAAAGCTAAATTTTTGTCAAAAGTTTGGTGCTATAATGGTATTGGTGAAATTGTAAATAGACACCTCCCTTTGATCATACTGAAACCCAGCAAAAAGAAAAAAAGCGTCTACCAGATAAAACTGGAAAGGCGCTTTTTTCGTGGGAAAAGTTTTAAATTATAGATAAACGTTATTGACAACATTCAATAAATATGCTATAATTAAGACATAGAAAGGAGGTGAAGGGTGTGGAAGATGCGCTAATAATAATTAGCCTTGTAACGGCGATTATAAACCTGGTCAGCGCTATAATCGTGTACAAGGCTAAGCGGTAGGAAATACGGGCTTGAGGGTAACACCTCAAGCCACCTACTAATACAATTATATCTTCCATATCTAAAAAATGCAAACTTTAACAACCTGTATTGCCATTGTTGCATTAGTTCTTTCGCTACACAATCTTTACACACTGTTGAAGAAATGACAGAGCAGGAAACTAAGTACACTGGACGCGGTGGGGCAAGGCCTGGAGCAGGCCGCCCCAAAAAACCAAAGGATGAATTGCGGACAATGAAAACTATGCGGGCAACAAAGGAAGAATGGGAAATCATTAAAGCGTTTGCAAGGATTCTAAAGCACGACAGGCCGCGAGCTGACAGGATGATGAAAACCGAATAACATCCTCTTTCTTGAAATGCTTAAGACAAATCAAAGCAGGTTTGTTATACTGTAAGCATTAAGAGAAAGAGAGGATAAAAGCAATGGAACCAGAAAGTAAAGCGGGCTGGGGTGGCAAGAGAGAGGGAGCAGGGAGAAGGCCTGCGGCAAAGGACTGCACAGAGCGCAAGATGCGTTCACTACGTGCGTCTGATGCTGAGTGGGAACTCATTAAGGCGTTTGCTAAAGCGGTCAAGGATGATATAGCAAGGGCCGAACGAATGTTGAATACTGTTTAGGGCGTTGTCAAGGCAACGTCCTTTTCATTTTCGCGAAATAAAAAAGGTACTTCTGGCAAAGAAAAAAGCCCGAGAGTCTTTCGACGCCCGAAAGAATTCTAGATACAAAAGTTTTTACTACGTTGTTATTACAACACTTTAATTGGGAGGGGATAAAAATGAAAATTTCAAAAGGCATTTTATCCCTGACCACAACACAGACGGCAATGGCGCAGGCTTTGGGAATTAGCCAGCAGAGGGTGTCAAAGATGTTGCAAGAAGGCACCATGGTGGCCGACAAACAAGGCGCCTTGCTGGTCGTTGCCAGTTTAAAGAACTATTACAACAAAAAAGCTGTAGAAAATGCTGAAGATGGTGACGTAAACCTGCAAACAGAACGCGCTTTGCATGAGAAAGCAAAACGAGAAATTGCAGAACTGAGACTAGCAAAGATGCAGGGCAATGTATACGATGCTAAAACCGTTGAATTGGTTATGACGGAAATGCTTTCGAACCTTAGAACGCAGCTTTTAGGACTGCCCTCTAAGCTGGCACCATTGTTAGAAGAAGCGTCAAAAGAAAAAATTTATGAAACCATGACAAAAGAACTGGAAGAACGTTTGCAAGAACTGTCAGAGTATAAGCCCGACCTGTTTATGGAAGATACGATAGAAGAAGGTGATACCGATGAAACCGGGGATTGAGTTATGGAAATATGCCTCTGAGCATGGGCTAAAGCCACTCCCTAAAACATCGGTTTCTGAATGGGCAGATGCCTACAGGATGCTTTCTAATACTTCGGCAGAGCCTGGACGCTGGAAAACAAGCCGGGCACCATATCAGAAAGAAATTATGGATGCTTTCACGCAGTCCGGCGTTCATCAAGTCGTGGTTAAAAGTGCCAGTCAGTTAGGTAAAAGCGATATCATGCTTAATGTTATAGGCCGTTATGCCCATTTGGACCCTTGCAGCATTATGATGATTCAACCCACAGTAGAAATGGCAGAGGATTTCTCCAAAACCAGAGTTACACCGATGATTAGGGATACTAAAGTGTTAAACGGACTTTTCAGCGACGTTAAAACAAGAGACAGCAACAATACAATTCTCAGTAAGCTGTTTCCCGGCGGGCGTCTGATTATGTGCGGGGCTAACAGTCCGGCGGGCCTTGCGTCCCGTCCTATTCGTGTGCTGCTATGTGATGAAGTGGATCGATTTCCGGCTTCAGCAGGGCAGGAAGGAGATCCGGTTGACCTTGCCAGCAAACGTATGACCACATTCTGGAATTACGTCATGGGGCTGTTTTCTACGCCTACCCTTGATGGAGGGAGCAGAATCGATATCGCTTACCAAGCCGGAACTCGTGAAGAGTGGCAGCATCAATGCCCCAATTGCGGGGAATATCACAAGCTGGATTACACGGAAATGGAACCAGAAGCTGTGGAAACTGGGATGGTGCAAGGGCGGCGTTCTTATTTTGTAAAATCCGTAAAATGGCGCTGTCCTGATTGTGGCTTTGCATTCACAGAAAGAGAAATAAAGGCAGCACCACAAAAATACGTTGCACAGAATCCAGCTACTATTGGCGGCGGGTGCCGGTCATTCTATTTAAACGCTTTCAGTTCTCCCTGGATTACCTGGGCCGATATTATGAAAGAGTGGCTGGAAGCCAAAGGGGACCCAAACCGGGAAAAAGTTGCTATGAATACGCGGTTTGGAGAAAGCTACAAGGCAGCTAGAGCGTTTGAAAGTGACAATTTCTTGTTGCAGCGCAGGGAAAAATACAGTGCTGAACTTCCAGAAGGCGTGCTGCTGTTGACGGCGGCGGTGGATACGCAGGATAACCGCCTGGAATATGAAATTTGCGGCTGGGGATATGGAGAAGAAGCCTGGGGAATTGCTAAAGGCATTATTCCAAGCCCTCCAAACCGGGCGCAAACGTGGGAAGAACTAGATAAGGTCCTTGACCGAGTTTATACTTTTGCTGATGGAACCGGCTTAAAAGTCCGCCGTACTATGATTGACTACGGCGGGCATTATTCCGGGGCGGTAATTCGATACTGCGAGCAGACTTTCAACAAAGGAAGAATTGCAATCATTGGCCGGGCCGGACTGGGAATTCCCTTGTACAATGGAAAGACGGCAAAATCAAAGTATTCCACTTGGATGCCTGTAGTTATTCTGGGTGTTGATGACGGGAAACAGGAAATCATGAACCGAATCAGCGTTAAAGAACCCGGCCCACTGTATTTCCATTTTCCGCTAGATGAACCGGGAATAATGGGAAACAGGGGATATGATGAACGGTATTTCAGGGGCCTGATTTCAGAGCAGCGAAAAACTGTAAAAAGAAACGGGACGTACCAAGAACGCTGGGAACCGATTAAGGGGATCAGAAATGAACCGTTAGACCTGCGAAATTACAACCTTGCCTGTATGCAGAGCTTAACGCCTGATTGGGATGCCCTGTATAGGCTTTTACATACTAAAGAAGGACAACAGGGAAAGCCACTGCAAAGGCAAGAAAATAGGCGGCTATCAGCAAATACGAATATCTGGTAAGTGTTTAGGTCATTGCGAAAAGCAGTGGCCTTTTTTGATGGAGAAAAGCTATGAGCAAGATACAAAACGAACGCTTAAAAATGTATCTGGAAGCAGAAAAGGCAGTGCTTACAGGGCAAAGTTATACCATTGGCAACAGAACCTTGACACGGGCCAGTCTTGCCACTATACAGGCGGCTATTAATGACCTGGTAGCGGCAGGCGCAACTGTTGATGATGAACTACTGGACCCGGCAGGAAGTACTAAGCGGGTTGTGCTGATGGATTAAGGAGGGAGACAATGAGCAAGAAAAACAAGCTGATTAAGTCCAGGATTCGGTCACCGGCTGTAAAAAACAGCGGGTATTCCGATGGTGGGGCGTCCTTCGAGAAAGACGCCTTGCGGTCATGGCGGCCGCAGCGGCTTTCTGCGAAGTCGGACATTGACGCTAATTTAATTACGCTGCGTAACCGGGCAGCTGACCAAGTGATTAATACACCGATTGGTGCAGCGGCTATTATGACCAGCGTAATGAATACCGTAGGCGCAGGCTTGCGGCTATTCCCTAGAATCCCTTTTAAAACGTTAGGACTAACGCCTGATGAAGCCAGAGAATGGGAACGCCACACCGTACAGGAATTCAAACTATGGTCCGAATCCAGAGAGTGTGACATTTACCGGCGAAACAATTTCTTAGAAATGCAAAATATCGCTTATGCAACGTATCTCACTGATGGCGACAGTTTCGCCTTGTTCCGCCGGAAAGCTCCCTCTAAGAATTTTCCTTATACACTGAAAATACAGCTGGTGGAAGCTAACCGGGTAAGTAATCCCATAGGAACGGGGAGCATGTATAGCGCACCAAACAGTTACGGTGTAGAACAGTTAAACCCGGACAACGGAAACCGGATTATAAACGGTGTGGAAGTGGATGATGACGGGGCGCTGGTGGCATTTTGGATTTCCAATAGAGTACCGGGCGACTATGTAAGTCTGGACGGTGTGACCACCTGGCAGCGAGTAAAGGCGTTTGGAAGTTATTCCGAGATGCCTAATGTCCTGCAAGTGTGCCACGATGAACGGGCCGAACAGTACCGGGGTGTGCCTTATTTAGCACCTGTTTTAGAGAATCTAAAGCAGATTGGAAGGTATTGCAGCGCTGAACTGACAGCGGCCATTATTCGCAGTTTCCTCTCTGTGTTCTTTACCAACACTAATGCCAGCAACTCCATTGACAATATTCTCCCTGATGCCTACGGCAATATAAAACCGGAAACTACGGAGGGTGTAGTTGACGCAGCAGCCTACCGGTTAGGGCCCGGCACGCTGAATTCCCTGCCTAAAGGTGTAGACGTAAAAACCGTAGACAGTGCCAACGCACAAAGTGCCTACGACAGCTACATGACGCACCTGGAAAAGAGCGTTTCAGCGGCGTTGGATATTCCTTATGAAGTACTGTTTAAGAACTTTAATTCTTCTTATAGTGCATCGAGGGCAGCACTATTGCAGGCGCAGGCGGAATTTAAAACCCGGCGCAAGTGGTTTGCTACGGATTTTTGCCAACCAATCTATGAACAGTGGCTAACAGAAGCGATTGTTTTAGGGCGTATTGATGCACCGGGTTATTTTGATGATCCGCTGCTAAAAAAGGCTTGGTCAACGGCGGACTGGTTCGGGCCGGCCATGAGTATTTTGGACCCTGTAAAAGATGCGCAAGGTTCAGCCCTCCGGGTTGCTTATGGACTGTCTACCAGAGAGCGGGAAGCTGCTGAAATGACAGGAAGTGATTTTGAAGATAACGCTATAGAGCTTGCCTATGAACAAACTTTCCTGAATCAGTTAGGCTTGCAACTGGGAGACGTTAAAAATATTACAGAAAAGGAGGATTCAAATAAAAACGATGAATAAATTCTGGACTATTAAAAATGAAGCAGACGCACCAGAAGCAGAGATTTACCTTTACGGGGAAATTTCTGCAGATGCGCAGCTGTACAAAGAGCTGTTCGGCGATGAAGAAATGAAATCAGCAAAAATGTTTGCTGATGATCTGAATGCGCTGGAAGGGAAAAACGTATTGCTGCGGATTAATTCCCCGGGCGGGGACGTGTTCCAAGCGCAAGCCATGTATTCGCTTTTACAGGCATATCCTGGCAACGTGACGTGTCATATTGATGGGGTTTGTGCCAGTGCTGCAACGGTAGTTGCTTGTGCTGCGGATAAAATCATTATGCCGCAGAATGGGCTGTTTATGATCCACAACCCTTCTGTGGGAATTGTGGATAACATGACCGCTGCTGACCTGGAACGGCTAAAGAGCGTGCTGGATAAAGTCGCTGCCTCTATCCTAACTGTCTATGAGCGGCGCTGTGGTGAGAAAACGCCTTCTGACGACTTAATTAAGCTTATGGATAGTGAGACATGGCTTGATGCAAAAGAAGCCCTGGAACGGGGATTTGTGGACGAGGTGGACGAGTACGACGTGGCCGCCTCTCTAACTGACAGCAAGGTTTTAATGATTAATGGCCTGGCAATGCCTGGAATGAAAGCCTATCAAAAAGAAATTTTAGATAGATTGAAGCCAAGAAAGGAAGAGGTGAAAAACGTGGCAGATAAAGCACTGGTAGAAAGGATTCTTGATTTTCTAAATGGAAATCAAGACGTAAAGGCGGCAGATGAAGCGGCCACTAAAGAAAAAGAGCGTCTGGAAGCTCTGGATGCTATGAAAGGCGAAAATGCCTATGTCAATGCATTGGTAGATGTAGCCAAGGCGCAAAACAAAACGGTGGAAGAACTGAAACCGTTTGTGGAAGCGGTGGAAAAGGTGCGGCCGGAAAACAAAGCGTTTGAAGAACTGAAAACGCTGATTCAAGACCAGCTGCACTCAGGGGCCGAAGGGGTAAAACCTCAAATTGAGGAAACCGCAGAAATGAAAGCGGCGGCAAAAAGACAGGCAGGGATTGACGCTGTCGTGTCTCTGGTAAATGGAAAGAGAGGATAAGGACCATGGCAATTTACGAAAGCAACAAAATCACGGCGGCAAACTTGCTGGCGGGGCCGGAAGTTCCGGTTTTAACTAAAAACTATCCTGTTACGGCGGGAAAAGCCCTTGCAAAAGGCACCTTGCTGACCGTTGGTGAAGATGGAAAAGCTGCTGCAACGGTTAAAGGCGGCGTTGCCAGTGCTATTGTGGCTAATGATGCCGACGCTAAAGCAACGGTAGTTACTGCTTATGTTGCGGGCCGGTTTAACCGTGAGACCGTAATTGCAGATAGCGCTGACACTGTAGCAGCCCATGAGGAAGAACTGCGTAAAGTTGGGATTCATCTGACGTCTAGCAAATAAGGAGGAAATGAACAATGATTAATCTTAAAGATACTGTAGCTTTAATGCAGGCAACTGAACGGTTTACCGCTCCTGCAGCAACTTTGCTTGATGCCTTTTTCCCTGTTATTCCTGAAACCGCTACGACTTCCACTATTGAAGTACAGTACCGGAAAGGTAACAGACACTTGGCGCCTTATGTAGTACGGGGTGCTAAGAGCGTAAACGTGGCAAGGGAAGGCTTTAAATCTGATTTCTACAAACCTCCCATGATGGCGCCTTCCAGAGTTATTGATCCTGAAGCGCTGGACGAACGGGGCTTTGGTGAAAGTTTCTTCTCTACGAAAACCGGCGCACAGAGAGCTACGGAAATGCAGGCTCGTGACCTTGCAGAGTTGCAAGCCATGATCATTAACCGAAAAAATAAAATGGCCGCTGATATTCTTACCACTGGTAAATGCGATATCAAAGGGTATGCGGATGACGGCAAAGAAGTCCTGATTGATACCGTAGATTATCACTGGGATCAGAAACTGGTACCCTCTGTGCTGTGGGATCAGGCCAACGCTACTATCTACGAAGATATTCGTAACATGAGCCTGAAGATTCAAGAAAACGCCGGGATGGTACCTACTGTTATGCTGGTGGGTAAAAACGTAGCCGCCTACATGCTGAACAACGACCAGATCATGAAATATTTGAGCGTTCCCAATGCACAGAACTTGTCAATGTTTAACCTGGAACCTAGGATTGTATCCCCGCAAGTTATGCGTGTGGGCATGATTGCTTCTTTGAACCTGGAAGTATTCTCTTATATGGAGTCTTACCTGGACGATGACGGCAACGTGAAACCGTTCCTGGGCGAAAACGATGTTATTATCGGTGTTCCTGGCCGTGGTCGGCAGCTCCACGGGGCTGTTACCCTGCTGAATGATGCACAGAGCGGCTATAACACTTTTGCAGCGCCTTACGTACCTTACTACAGCGGTGACAAGAGCAATCAGGAACTGAAACTCACGATGTACAGCCGTTGTATTTTGGCACCTGAAACTGTGGACGATTTCGCTTGTATTAAAACAAAGGGTGAATAAGCATGCTGGTTAAAGTCACTCATGGCTATATTTCCTTGTCCGGTCAGATGATCGGGCGGGGGGATGTAGTGGAAATGGATAAAGCCTTAGCTGCCCGCTTCCTGAAGTCCGGACAAGTGGTGCAAATGGAACAGGCGGAAGTAAAACCGGCAGCACTTCCGGAAACAAAAGCAGAAGATGCTGTGGTAACAAAACCTGCAAGGCGGAAAAAATGAATTTCCGGGACAGCTTGCCCGCTGACAAGGCCGTGTTTTTCTGTCCGGACGAATTTGCCGAAGAACACGACTTAAACGGGACTGTTTGTCCTTGCATTGTGCAGAGTCCTACAGCGCGGGAAACGTTCTTGCAAGGTGTAAGTTATGATGGGTATGATGGTATTTCCGGCAAGACGGTAATTGTTCACGTGGCAACGGATAAGCTGCCAGAAATTCCACGAGAAGGGCAGGTTTTTACCCTTGACGAGGAAACCATGACGGTTAATTCGTGCGTAAATGATATTGGTATTTTGTCCATTACGTTACATCAGCACGTAGGAACCATGGAGGGCGTTTTATGAGCATGGAAATAGAGCTGCAAGAAAGCAACGGACTAAAACAGGTGCTGGAAGGCCTTCCTGCTAATAAGCTATTGCCGGCTATCAGAAGGGCAACAAAACGGGCTGCAACGGCGGCCCGTACGTCCGGAACTAAGCGCTTGCGCAGTATCTATACTATCCATGCTTCTGATTTAAAAGCCCGCTCTCTGATTAAAAAAGTGGATGATGGCGCGCTGCTTAAGTTCCGGGGCGGGATGGAACCTGTTACAAAGTACAGAGCACAGGAAAGGGCAAGCGGTATTTTCGTTAGCGTAAAACGTGGCGGCGGAAAGAAAGTTGCCCGGTCCTTTTCCCTTAAAGGCCGCTTTGTAGCTAGAGAGGGGAAAGAATGTTATCCGATTAAGGGCCTGTATGGGCCCGCCGTTCCACAGCTTTTTGAGAATCAAGAAGTTATGGATACTATGGAAAAACGGGGCAGTGAGATTCTGGAAAAACGGCTTGAACACGAACTGGATTTAATCCTGAAAGGAACACTGAAATGACACCATATGATGTAGCTAATGGCCTAGCTGGTTATTTAAAAGAGTGTTTAGCAGCTTTTGATGAACGCCTAGGAGCTGACAGCGGAATAACGTCTAAAACCCATGTGTACGCTGGTTTTCTTCCTAGAAGCCGGAACGTAGCGGATATGGAAAAGCTTTGCCCTGCTATAGTGGTACGGCCTGAAGCTGTGACGGACTCCAAGGATAGCAGCACGGTATCCATTGTGGTATATGCGACTGTCTATGATAAAGACTTGCAGCAAGGGTATCTGTCCTTGTTCCACCTTTTGGAATTTGCCCGTGTTCACTTGCTGGAGAAGAATCCGGTAAATAATAAATACTGGATTCAGCCTGGTATGAAAACAACAGTACCGGATGAACAGCCTTATCCGCAATGGATCGGTGTTATTGAGTTTGACGTTATGGTTCCTCTTGTATTCAGCCCGTCAGAACTGTTACAAAGGTGGACGCAATGAAAAAGAAAAAGATCGAGCCTGTTGTTTATGTAGGGCCTGGGTTTAAAAGCCTGGACATTGCAACGTTTAAGATTTATGCGGATGGTATTCCTAAGGAATATGTCGCAGATCCCGTATATAAGCGTCTTTTTGTACGGCCTGATGAACTGGACAAGGCCCGCAAAGAGATTGCGAAAAGCGGGACATTGTTAAATACGCTTTATAAACAAGCGGAAAAGAAAGGTGGTAAATAAATATGGCCTATTTTCATGGAGTACGGGCTAGTGAGGTTCCAACGTCTGTATTAACTCCGGTTAGTACGACGGCGGGGCTGCCTGTAGTGTTTGGTACTGCTCCGGTACATTTGACCGGCGACCCGGCTAAATACGTAAACAAGCCTGTAATTTGTTATTCCTGGGATGAAGCGGTAAAAGCCCTGGGCTATAGTGATGATTGGGATAAATACACACTGTGTGAAGCAATGTACAGCGAATTTAAACTGTACGCAGTCAGTCCGATTGTATTTATTAACGTGCTGGATCCCGCAAAACACAAGAAAGCAGTAACGGGGAGTGAGGCTATCGTTACTGATAAAGTTGCAACGGTGAAAGATTCTGTATTGTTAGATACGCTGGTAGTAAAGCCCACTGCTGGTGGGCAAGCAGCTAAAAACGGTACGGATTATGTAGCAGCATATGACGATGATGGCCTGCTGCACGTTACCGTTACGGATGATGGAGCATTGAAAAACGCTAGCAGTCTGTTCTTGGATTACAGCGCTGTGGATGCCTCTGCTGTAAAACCGGCTGATATTATCGGCGGGGCCAGCACGGACGGCAACGCAAAAGGCCTGGAACTGATTGACAGCATTTACACGACGCTATCCTTGGTGCCTGGTATGATTGCAGCACCTGGCTGGAGCGAGAATCCGACCGTTGCCAGCGTGATGAAAGCAAAGGCTTTAAATATCGATGGCTTATTCCGCTGTATCGTGTTGACCGACGTTGACACCAAAGAAGCGAAATCTTATCAGGATGTGAACACCTGGAAGAACAAGAACAACTACACTGGAAGCAATCAAGTTGTATGCTGGCCTTGCGTGCGTAACGGGGATATGGTGTTCCATATGTCCACTCACATTATGGGAATTATCGGCGTGATGGATGCTGCAAACAGCGACGTGCCTTACCAGTCTCCTTCTAACCAAACGCTGCAAAGCACCGGTATTTGTCTGGCCGATGGCACAGAAGTTGGACTGTCCTTGTCGCAAGCAAACTTCCTTAACGCGCAGGGCGTTGTAACCGGGTTAAACTTTAGCGGCGGCTGGAAGTCCTGGGGCAACTATACCGGGGTGTATCCTTCCAACACCGATGTGAAAGACAGCTTTATCTGTGTACGGCGTATGTTTGACTGGCAATACCAGACTTTCATTCTGACCTACTGGCAGAAAGTAGATCAACCCTTAACGCCTAGACTGATCCGCACTGTGGTAGATTCTGAAACTATCCGGTTGAATGGTTTGGTGGCCAGAGGGTGCTTGCTGGGTGCCAGCGTGAAATTCTTGGAGAATGAAAACCCGACCACTGACCTGTTAGCCGGTATTCTGCGGATTCACTCCTATATTACGCCGCCTGTACCTGCACAGGAAATTGACGACATTTTGGAATATGATGTAAACAATTTCCAATCTCTGTTTGAATAATTAGGAGGTGAAATAGATGGCTGTAAACGTAGTACCAGAAGTTATTAATGATATGCGGGTGTACCTTGATGGCGCTGATGACATGATCGGTTGCAAAGAGTTTAAAGTGCCTGAACTGTCTGCCCTTACGGCGGATGTGGAAGGTATCGGCGTTGCAGGGAAAATCTCTGCACCTATTGAGGGACACTTCGACAGCATGGAAGCAGAGTTGACCTGGCAACTTCCTACCAAAACCAGTACACGGTTGGTAGCAGGCCGTACGGTAAGCCTGGACGCTTATGCTGACCTGCAAAGCTTTGACAGCGGCGCCAGCGAATATGCTCATGAAGCGTATCACGTCGTTATTCGTGGCCGGGTAAAATCTCATGAACCGGGATCCCTTAAAGCAGGGGAAGCCATGGAGAGCAAAACCACTGTTGAAGTGCACTATATTAAAATCAGCATTGGCGATACGGAACTGTGCGAGATCGATAAATACGGATATAAGGCCGTTGTTAATGGGATCGACCTTCTTGAACAGGTACGTAAAAATATTGGGATGTAAAGGAGCTAATTCATGACGGAAAAGAAAAGCAGAGTGGCCGAAGTGGCCACTCTTGATGTTGTGGATGTAGAAGTACAAGTTGCAACGAATACGGTTAAGCTGTCCCGGCCATTAAGTGATGGACGGGATACGCTGGAACTTGACTTTGACCGGATTAATGGCCGGACTTTGATTGACTGTGAAAAACGGGCCAGAAAAATAGACCCAACTATCACTGTGCTGGCACTGTCGCAAGTGTATCAGGCCATGGTAGGAGCTGCAGCAGCTAAAATGAAATATGACGAAGTGCTTGAACTGTCCGGGAAAGCCTTCACCGCTTTATGCGTGAAGGTACAAAGTTTTTTGCTCCCTTAAGAGATATCATTGCAGATATTCGTGTGTCCGCTTTGCGAATGGCAAAGTACAGCAAAACTCCTATAGAATTTTTCCTTACTATGGATATGTGGGAGTTTTGCCGCTGGACTAGCGAAATTAACAGTGAGATTGATGCGGAAAACAAAGCAATAAAAGAGGCAGCAAAAAAGAAGTGACTCCGCGATTAAACGGGGTCACTTCAACTTTAAGAAAGAAAATAATTTTTGGAAAGCAGATTTTTTAGGCGGATCCATAAAGACCGTGCTGCGGGGTGAATGAAGCTTGTTATATTCTTCAACGGATGCATTCAGCTGTTTGTCAATGCGTTCCTGCTTGCGTTGCCTAACAAGAGCACGGGCAAGTTCGTCATAATTAAGCTGTTGACCAAATAAGAAACCCATATAGGCACCTCCTAGCTGCCTATAGTATACCATATTCCGGGAGGTGAGAGTAAGAGAATGGCCGGGAAAATCTTGGAGCTGGCAATTGCCATACGGGGAAAATTAGATAATTCGCTGCCCAATTCCTTTAGTAAGCTGTCAAGCAGTATGCGGGAACTGACACAGAAAAGCGCTGAACTAAACAGAATCAATAACCAAAGCAATAAATGGAAAACGCAGGCGTTAGCCGTTAGAGAGCTGTCACAGCAATTAAGACAAGCTGAGGCTGCTGTAAAAAGTCACCAGATAGCGCTGCGTTCCTCTGGAGGAGCGACAGAAGAAGCAAAACAGGGCTACGCAACAGCAAAGGCTCAGGTGGAAAAATTAAGCGGCGCGCTTGACGTTAACCGGGAAAAGCTCCGCCAGATTAGTACAGAGCTGCACAACGCAGGGTTTAATACCAGTCAATTTGCAAAGAGCCAAAAAGATTTACAGGCAAAGATCGAGCAAAACAATAAGGTTAAATCGCAGCGGGCCAGAGTAGAGGAAGCACAAAGCAGACAATCTCAAGCAGGGGCAGATTTAGCAGCGTCTACCATCGGTTTTCAGGGTGCTGTTAACGTAGTAAAGAAGATTGCAGCACCTGTAATGGACGCCATTGATACGGCGGCTGATTTTCAGGCTGCTATGAGCAAAGTACAGGCTATTACCCGTGCCACCGATGCGGATGCTGCAAAGCTTACAGAAAATGCTAGAAAGCTAGGAGAAACTACCAGATACAGCGCAAGAGAAGCGGCCGACGCTATGAGTTATTTAGGTATGGCCGGATGGAATACGAATCAGATTATAGCTGGTATGCCTGGTTTGTTAGCATTGGCAGCGGCTGGGGGTACAGACCTAGCTACTACAGCAGATATTGTTTCTGATGATCTAACGGCGTTTGGTATGTCGGCCGAACAGGCTGGACATATGGCGGATGTGTTTGCTGTAGCTTCCACCAGAACGAACACGAATGTATCGCTTATTGGTGAAAGTATGAAGATGGCTGCACCAGTAGCAAAATCTTACGGTGCAACCATGGAAGAAACAGCGGCCTTAATCGGTGTCATGGCTAACGCTGGTATTAAAGGTTCTCAAGCAGGTACGGCGTTAAGAACTGGATTCTTACGGCTGGCCGGGCCTCCTAAAAAAGCCCAGAAAGCCATGGAAGAACTGGGAATTTCTATGTCAGACGTGACCAGAGAACAACAGGAAGCACAGGCTGCCTTGCAGTCTCTGGGCATTGACATGAACAGTTTCTCCGGTGATGGTGCCCATAAGATGGTGGGCATTATTACGGCGTTACGGGATAAAACGAAAGGCCTTGGTAATGAGGAAAAGCTATCAGCATTGCAGGCGATTTTTGGAACGACGGCAGCAGCAGGCTGGTTAAACGTTTTAAACGCAGGGCCGGAAGTATTTGGCGATCTTGTAAAGCAGATGGAACAATCTGATGGTGCAGCTAATGAAATGGCTAAAACCATGCAGAATAACGCCAAAGGTGCGTCTATCCAAATGCAAAGCGCCTTTGAAGGTGCGTCAATTTCTGTTGGCAATATCTTTCTTCCTACTCTTACCAAAGCCATGTTACTCGCCGCTAAGGCAGCGTCAACGTTCTCTGAATTCGCTACGGCACATCCACAGTTAGTAGGTGCCATTGTAGCGATTGCAGGCGCTGTTGCAGGACTTGTTGTTGTGCTGCTAGGCCTTGCGGTATTAAAAAACCTTTTTACCTATGTCACTACAAGCTTAAATTTGTTTTCTGTAGTTATGAAAGGTGCAACGGCTGCCTCCAGTTTGTTACAAGGTGCACAGGCAGCACTTAACGCTGTCATGAGCTTAAACCCTGCAATACTGGTAGCAATGGCTGTTATTGCCCTTATTGGCTATCTGGTGTACCTCTACAACACAAATGAAGAAGTCAGACAAGCGTTCAATGATGCCTGGGAGTACATGAAAAACCTTGTGGTTGGCTTTGGTCAAACGGTCATGGAAACAGGGGCCGCTTTCTGTGCTTTCCTTGCTGCTGGGTGGGAACTTATAAGCAGCAGCGCAAGCAGCGCTTGGAACGCTATTACAAGTACTGTGCAATCTGTTTGGGACAGTGTTACTAGTATCATACAGAACGGCGTTAACTGGGTACAGCAAAAATGGGCAGAACTTAAGTCTATTTTTAGTGCTCCCATTAATGCTGTCGTGAACTTTATTAAAGGCGGCGACAGCGAAGCCAAGGCACAGGCAACTAATGCTAAGCGCAGTGCTACAGGCGGCGTATTTTCCAGTCCTGCTCTTACATGGGTAGCTGAAGCTGGTGATTCAGAGGTCATTGTTCCTATTAACAGGACACAGCGGGCCATGGATTTATGGCAAACGGCTGGCAGTATGCTAGGCGTTCTTCCTTCTGCCATGGCAGCACCAGTGCTGGAACCTGTAAAAGCGCCTATTAGCGCAAGCAGCGGGCATTCCATGAATGTAACGTTTGCACCTACTATAAACGTAAGCGGTGGCGGGCTCGATGTTGCGGAACAGATAAAAGCGGCCTTGATGGAACAAGAAGCACAGTTTGAAGCACGGTTTAAACGTATGTATGACAACATGCAGGCAAGAGAAAGGAGGCTTTCTTTTGGCTAAAACGTATACGACGGTTCAGGGCGACATGTGGGATAGTGTCGCCCTGAAAATTTACGGTGGCGAACGGTACATGAAAACGCTCCTAGAGACGAATAAAAAATATATGGACTACGTAGTATTCCCTGCTGATTTAACGCTCTCATGCCCAAACGTAGAAAAGCCTGTGAGCCGTTTTTTGCCGCCATGGAAGGAGTAACCTATGCCGTTTTTATCAAACATTGTAAAAGGCCTTACGCCTGGAACGAAAATAGGCTTTCGTTCATGGTGTGAGGTTACATATACTCCTAAAGGGGAAACGCAAGGCAAGGATATTTCCGAGGAAATCAGCAAGTACCTGCTCTCCCTTGACTATACAGATAACATGATTGGTCAAGTAGACGACTTAAGTATATCCCTTGAAGACCGGGCACAGCTGTGGGCCGGTGATTGGTTTCCAGAGCGGGGAGCCAAAATAGCGGTAACGCTGAAAATGTATAACAGGGATAGTCTTGACGCAGGGACGCAGGAATTAAAGCTTGGTAATTTTGAGATTGACGAAATCGAAGTGAAAAATGCGCCTGCTGTGGTAACGATAAAGGCTGTCAGCACAACTTTTGAAGGCGGGTTAAGAGGCGTAAAGAAAAACCGTTCCTGGGATAAGGTGACAGTGAAAAAAGTGGCCACGGATATAGCAGAAAGCAATAAGCTTTCTCTTGACTGGTACTGCAATGATAATCCGGAACTTGACCATGTGGAGCAGTCGGATGAATCAGACCTTGAATTTTTGCAGAAAGTTATCAAAGACGCAGGGTTTGGAATGAAGATAGACGACAAGAAAATTATTCTTTTTGATGAGCTGGAACTTGAAAAGGCAGAGCCGAAAATAAAGCTTATTCATCCTGGAATTGCTGCAACTACTACTAATACAGAAAATGAACTTAAAACAGTTGACAGGTTTCTTGATTATTCTCTGAAAGCTAAAACAAGAGACGTATACAAGGCATGTCATGTAAGCTACCGCAAAGGAAAAGACAAACAGACAGTAGAAGCAACATATACCGACGCTAGTAAGCAAACTGGGCAGACGCTGGAAGTCAGTGAACAGTGCAAGACGGTAGCAGAGGCTGAACGCCTTGCAAAGAAACGACTGCGAGAAAAGAACAAAGAAGAATTTACGGCTGTGTTTTCTTTGTATGGTGATTTCATTTATGCAGCAGGACAAACTATCCTGTTGGAAAAATTCGGAGCTTTCGACGGGAAATATATCTTGACTAAAGTGTCTATGAAGTTCGGCGGCGGCTTTACAGCCAGCCTTGATTTGCGGAGGTGTCTCAATGGATATTAGCGCAAAAGGCTTACTGGAAAATTTAATATTCATTGGAAATGTCAGCTCTTTAAATCCAGCGCAGGGTACAGTGAGAGTTACTAGACCGGACAAAGGCGACAAAGTAACATCTGATATGGCAGTTTTGCAGCGCGGTACTAAGGACAGTAAAGATTACTGGATGCCCGCTGTGGGGGATCAGGTGCTGTGTATGCAGCTGCCTAATTTTTCCGGTAGCGGCGTTGGCGATGGCTTTGTGATTGGTGCTTTCTACAGTACTGTTGACGGTGTGCCGGGTGGTGCCAACGCAACAACAAGGGTGCTGAATCATCCCGGGAACGTAACCATGAACATAGGTGGCACGCTGACAATCCATGCGGGAACGCTGGATATTGTAGGTGGCGGGGACGTTGTAGCAAGCGGTATTTCCTTGACAAAACACGTACACGGTGGTGTAGAGTCCGGCGGCGGTACGACGTCTGGACCAAAATAAAGAAGGTGATTGGGTGTATATCGGATATATGGGGCCGGTTGTGTTTGTTTCTTCTTCTCAGTTTCTGCTAACGCCTACGGGACTAACACAAGAGGGGGAAGCCCGCTGGCATGACCATGAAATATTGCACTATAAACCAGTTAGCGAGTTTCTAGGGCCGGGGCTGGAATCTGTGAGCTTTGAAATTATCCTTTCCAGTCAGCACGGAGTAAGTCCGGACAGCCAGATTAAATTATTGCGGGAAATGCGGGATACCGGCGTAGTATTCCCTCTCATTATTGGCGGTAAGCCGGTCAGTCAGAACTATTGGAGACTTACAGGATTATCTGAGGATGATAATTATTATGGGCCTACGGGCAACAGGATATGGTGCAAACTGAAAGTACAACTGAAAGAGTATAGCACGGACAACTATACAGAAGAACAAGCAAAAGCCGATTTATACGGTTCCATTGGCAATGTCCTTGCAACGGTGTTCTAGGGGGTGAATGATGGCAACTTACACGATATTTGGCGACCAGATGGATATTATTAATTTTGCCCCGGCAACGGTGGTTGAAGAGGTACTGCAAAACGTTAGAACACTTTTAACTACGATAAGACACAGTGTACCGTTAGATAGGCAGTTTGGTATTGATGGCCACATTGTAGATTTACCAATTCACCAAGCACAGGCCGTTTTTAGCGCAGGGATTTTTAATGCTATAAAACGATATGAACCACGGGCAGAAATACAGTCTATATCCTTTACAGGTGACCAAAACGGACGGTTAAGGCCTAGGTTGGAGGTGAGTGTAAATGAATCTTGACAACTTGCCAGAGGTGAGTTTTACTGATTCCTCTGTTGAAAAAGTGGAACAGGAAATGTTTGATCTGTATAAAAAGTTTACAGGCCGAACGTTGGCCAAAGCGGACCCTGTAAGACTTTTCATTTTAACCATTGCCTATGTAGTGGTCATGCTGCTAAATAAAATCAATGAAACGGGCAAGCAGAACATGGTTAGATACGCCACAGGCGGAAACCTGGACAACCTTGCAGCATTCTATGGTGTAGAACGGATACCGGGAGCGGCGGCGAAACTGACTGAAGAATTTACGTTATCCGCTGTTATGCCGTTTAACGTTGTGATTCCTAAGGGAACACGGGTTAGCAATGGTGGGCAAATTTATTTTGCTACTGATGATACACTGGTAATTAAAATAGGTGACACACAGGGGAAAGTATCCTGTACCTGCCAGCAGGTAGGAGAAACGGGGAACGGGTTTACACCCGGTATTGTTACTACGTTAGTAGATCCCATTGCTTATATTGCAAGCGTGAAGAATGTAACCACGTCAGAAGGCGGAGCTGATGAAGAAACAGACGATGCCTTAAGACTTCGAACAGCGGAAGCACCAGAAAGCTTTTCAACGGCAGGCCCGTCCGGAGCGTATGAGTTTTGGGCCAAAGCAGTATCAGCAAGGATTACACAGGCAAAGGCAGTTTCACCGGAACCGGGATGTGTTGATGTGTATCTGCTTGAAAAAGACGGTGCTGTTCCTGGTGAAGAATTACTGAAAACAGTTCTAACGTTTTTATCAGATGACAAACGGCGGCCGTTGACGGACAAAGTTAGTACTAAGGCCCCGGAAGTTGTGAAATACGACGTGAACATGACGTATTACTTGTCTGATGGCGCAGC
The DNA here is from genome assembly GCA_019416065.1 of Acidaminococcus sp. Lineage (GTDB taxonomy): Bacteria > Bacillota > Negativicutes > Acidaminococcales > Acidaminococcaceae > Acidaminococcus. The sequence goes on from DXYB01000006.1 coordinate 42,370, forward strand.
TGTCGAAGAAACACAAAGCAGGATCGAGGCAGCAATAAAGGAATACCTGTCGTGGCAAGATACAAAGATGGGCAGAGATATAAACCCAGATAAGCTGGTTCAGTTATGCCTTGCAGCAGGTGCTAAACGGGTAGCAATTACAGCACCTGTATTTGCCAGAATTAAAGAGGGCACTAAGGCAGATGGGTATATCGTAGGCCTTGCTAAGAATAGTGGCAACAACACGATAAAATATGGAGGCTTGGAAGATGAATAAACTGGATACATTGAATGTAGAAGTCTTGCTCCCCTCTTCCATAGCTGAAGACAAGAACGTAAAAGCTATTGCTAAAGTTGTAACGGAAAAGCTACTGCAAGTAAACGATGACACAAAGCTAATTTTGCTATGGGAGCAGCTGCCAAACTACGACGACGCAAAACTTTCAAATCTTGCATGGCAGCTGCACGTTGATTTATATGATTCATCACTATCCAAAGCACAGCGGGTACAGCTAATACGGAATAGCATTCTGCGGCACCGCTACAGAGGGACTAAATATGCTGTAGAATCTGCTTTGCAATCCGTATTTAATACAGGGCAGGTAGAAGAATGGCAAGAGTACGGCGGCAACCCGTACCATTTCCATATTAACGGACTAACAGAAACGCTGCAAAATAAAAGCCGAATAAATAAGCTGGTAGACCTGATTGTGAAATCAAAGAATCTGCGCAGTTGGTGTGATGAAATACAGTTTGAGCGAGAGACAACAGGAAACATTTTTATCGGCGGCGCCGTTGTTGATGATACAGAGTTAACTTTATCGAGCAGCTTTGATGAATCATTTAACTTCAATAAGAATGTATATCTTGGTGCGACGGTGCTGGAAGACACGGAAACTACAGTATATAGTGCTGTAGATTTTAAATAGGAGGCAGAAAAATGGCAAACTGGCAAGGATTTTCATTAACGGACAAAGGGTTTGCTCTGCAGGCAAAAATCAACGCAGGGAAAGCAATGCTGAAGTTTACAAAAATCAGCATTGGCAGCGGCGTGGCGGGTAACGGAGTACCGAGCAACTTAGTACAAAAAGAAAAAGATTTAACTATAGGCAGCATTACGCCTGAAGGGCAGCTGGTAAAAATCGTTACTACGCTGACCAATGAGGGCGTGCAAAAAGCCTTCAAAGAACGGGAAATGGGCCTGTATGCGCAGGACCCGGACGAAGGCGAAATTATGTATGCATATATGATTGACCAAGACCCTGACACCCTGCCCGCAGAAGGCAGCACTACGATTGTGTCAAAGCGGTTAACGTTGGCATTGACATTTAGTAATACCGGAAACGTTACAGCGGTACTGGACAGCAAGCAGCTGCTAACGTTTGGCGACCTTGAGACGAAAGCAGACGATGGAACTGGTGCCAGCACAGCGGACAATAAGGCTGCTACTCCTGCATGGGTACGGGAGCAGGTAAGTAACGGCACTAGTGGCATGGCTGCACAATCATGGGTACAGAATCTGCTAAGTACTTTCACTAACTTCAAAACGTCCCAGATTACAGACTTTGCTGATGGACTTATTAAAAAATTAGCACTAACCACTACCATTGGGGGCGTCAATGCTTTACAGACTAATAGCTGGTTTGGACAGCTGTTGAAAATGGTGCTGACTGCATCTGGTGTAAAATACAATATCGCACAGAACGGATACGTATGTTTGGGCTCATTTTTTGGTGGCCTAATTATACAGTGGGGAGATTATGACAACGCAAACGGTCTATCCGCAATCACATATCCAATTTCGCTAAAAAACAAGCCTTTTGTAATTGTGACAACTGAAGGCGATCCCGCAGGATGGAACAATAATATAAATGGTATTGCCATAGCTGGAGCAGATATTATTACAGCGTCAAATGCCAAAGCTAACATATTGTCAAAATGGATAGTTGAGAATGGTTCAATTCTTCGGCAAGGACAAAACGTGAGAGTCGTCATAATTGGGATATAAATACTTAACTTACTTAATTGATTATTTGCCGATTACGATGGCAAACATAGCATCTCCGGAGCCATGAACTCCAGAGGGTCCAATATCTGTGTTTTTTGCAAGCCCTTTTTGGAGAAAGTTGCAAAATAAATTTGGAGGTTGTTGCATCTCCAAAATGGAGAATGTTGCAAACTCGCTGCCAGCCGTTTTGGCTGGCATTTTTCATGCAAGCTATGAAGTCTTGAATTAACGTCTTAATACTGCGCCCCTGCGTGTTGCTGGCTGGCACGGACCATTCTGTCATTCAGGCTGGATTCCCGCAGACGGTTATTGCTTCCCGGGAACAGTATCAGCTCCACATGGTGGGTCAGCCGTCCAATTAGTGCCGTGGTCATCCGCTCATCATACAGTACATTCACCCATTGAGAAAACTCCAGGTTGGTAGTCATAATCACCGGCTTTTTCTCATGTCATCGATGATTCTTTGATAGTCCATGTATTTCAGACTGACAAACGGTTCCTGGTGCAGGGATGATAGATGCTTGAATGAATTTTCATAGCTGCACAGTGTCGATTTTGATGGCGCGGTATCTGCCGTGTGTGCTGGCAACCACCGATGGTACAGTTCTTCCAATGTGATTTGATGCCCAGGAAGGGAGCGATGGTTATGAGTTTTGTTGTAGTCAGCTTGAAATATTTCAGCGTCAATCTGGTTAGTGAAGTATTCAACAGGTTTTTGCTTACCGTTTTCAGATATTACAAAAGCAAACGGGCGCCTACGGTTTCCTGATAATTTCTTGATACATCCGTATCCATTTGGTTTACGCATAATAATTAAACCTCCTTTATGGAGGCTATTTTAATACAGGAGGATGAAGTAAATGAGCGGAACAAATGTTGATTATTATATTTCCGGTTTTGATGCGGAAGGTAAGCGGGTAGGTTCTCTTATCTGTGAGTTCGATCCGACAAAGAATAAAAATGCGGATAAACTGACCGCATTAAAAGATAAAGCGGCTTCCATGTTTTCTGGTGCTTCGGTGATTGAAGTCGTTTCCGCGGAAGATTACAACAAATATCTGACAGGAACTTATATTCGTGGTACAGATGGGGCTCCAACCGCTTATACGGCACCGGAACCAACAGCAGAAGAGAAACAAGCAGCTAAGAAGGCCACTTTACAATCTTTATACGAAGCAGATAAAGAAGAACTTATGAAGTATTATCTGTCTGCCGCTATTGCCGGGGATACAGATACGCAGACCGAATTAAAGCAGGAACTGTCTGATTTAGATGCTCAGTTTGACATGGATATGAAAGCATTAGATGAATAAGGAGGAATATGATTATGGCATTTAAGCTCAAGAAAAGATGTGTACGCTGTTTGAAAGTTTTACGTGAGGATGGAACTTGTCAGAATCCTAAATGTGTAATGTATGTTCCTGAGAAAAAGCAAGGGGATACAAAAACGGAGGATAAAGCAAAAGCATGACATGGTGGGAGATAGTACCTTACCTAGCAGCTGCTCTCTCCTCCTTGTTTTCCGGGATCCTGCTTTACGAATGGAAGCAGCAACGGACACAAAGCAAGGAAGAAGAAGCAAGCCAAGAGCAAAAACACGAAGCCCTTGTTAAAGGGGTAGAAGCCCTTCTGCGTGACCGTTTGATTTTCGGTATGGACGACTGTATCGCAAAAGGGTGTGCACCTATTAGCACGGTGGAAATCATGGGCTCAATGTACATGGCGTATCACAATTTAGGCGGGAACGGGCTAGTAACAGAACTGTATAAGAAGTTCGTAGCACTGCCTCATGTACAGGCAAAGAGGTGATACCCTTTGTTTCAGTTTGAAAAAATCGACCTGGAAAACATACTGGTGATTGTGGCCTTATCAGTAAGCCTGATAATGGCCATTTTTTATAGCCTGGACAACCTAGCCATGAGTATAGTAACCGGCTTACTAGGGTACATAGGAGGCAGCGTAACGAGGCCTTCACAGAAAGGAGGTGACAGAGATGACAAGACAAGTTAGTCTTACTGAGCTAAAAAGTATGGCTGCAACACAGCGGCCGCAAATCTGGGAGGAAGCCCGCAACATGGGACGGGAACCAAAAATTTACCTGCATTGGACGGCGGGCCGATATGACACCGACTTCAAAGATTACCACGTTTGTATTCATGGGGACGGTAAAATTTTTATCACCACGGATGATTTAAGCGAGACATTAGCACACACGTGGCACAGGAACACGGGCAGCATTGGCGTAGCGCTTGACTGTGCGTATGGAGCGACCACGAACGACTTAGGCGACTATGCGCCAACAGGTGCACAAATTGAAACCATGGCACAAGTTATTACAGCCCTTGCAGACGCCTTGTGGCTAACCATTGATAAGCCTCACGTCATGACGCATGGAGAGGCAGCGGATAACGAGGATGGACTCTGGGCCGGCGAACCGTACGGACCGAAAACCACTTGTGAGCGGTGGGATTTGGAATTTTTAGGCACCAGTGAAAGCCCGCGTTTTAATCCCTATGCTACAGATGGAAGCCGTGGCGGCGATGTACTGAGAGGAAAAGCCAACTGGTACAGAGCACAAGAAAAGAAGGGAGCATAAGCTATGAGTAAATGGACAGATATCCGGGACGGCGTTCTGGAAGCCCTGGACGTTGATACCGTAACGGAAAACTTAAAGCAGCAAATGACCGCAAGTTTACTGTCTGAGGGCGTCCCTGCACTGGAAGCAGTAGCAGCAAAATTTGTAAGTCAGATTCAGGCAGAAGCCGGCAAGGAAAATGGCTGGAACAAAGTCAGAGACAGTATTGTGTTGCCTATGGTCATTAACATCGGACTATGGTTAGTAAAGACTGTATTGAATAAGACAGCTGTAGAGAAAAACTAAACCGTAAATAGTGGAAGTACACAAATACCCGTAGAGCTAGAAATAATCTGGCTCTACGGGTATTTTTATTTAAATTTATCTTGAAATAATATTGACAAAATAATCAAAATATGATATTATATAACCATCAAGAGGGAGGTGGATAGATGAAGAAAAAGCGAAAGAAAATAAAGAAATGGGCCGCATTGCTTATCTTAATTCTTGAAGCCCTCAAACTTCTAAAAGAATTGTTAAGCTAGCGACCCTCACGGCCGAAGGGCGGCGGGATATCCGCCCACCTCTTCTAGAGGTATCATATCATGAAAAGGTAGGGATATCAAATGAAATTAAAAATGACAGACTTGTTAATACTAATCTGTTTAATTAGTTCTATCCGTTCTGTAGATAATATAAGCTATCTTATTTGGGCATGTACCGTAATTTATGTTGTATGCAGAGTTTTAGACTGGAGAAAAGGCCATGAATGAGGAAAAGAAACAATGGGGCGGCCGTAGGGCAGGCGCTGGCCGCCCAAAAGGAACTACAAAAGGTTACAGCATCCAGAGAAAGCAGCACCAAGTAAGAGCATTTGAAGATGAGTGGGATATTATAAAACGATTTTCTAAACTGGTAAAGACTTCTAAAAAAGAAGAGTGTTTGAAAGCTGTAGAAGCCTTAGAGGAAAACCGGAAAATATAGAAACAAAACGACTACATGGAAAATTTTGCCTTGCTGAATTCCACGAGTCAAGCCCAAATTTGTGTGTAAATTGATCTTTTGCTCTTAGGTACTTGTATCGTTGGGGATGCTCTGCATCCCTTAGTTGAGATTTAGCATTCTTGAAGGTACTGTCAAGGGCGCATAGCGCCTCAAAGAGGTTCCCTTGACAGTTGCTGAAAGAATGCTATTTCATGCCGCCTGTAATTTTCGCTGCTCACTGGCTAGTTCAGCGAGCTGTTGGATAGACTCAGAACCCAGCAGTTTCTTGTATGTTGCTTGACTAAAGAGTGCTTTCCCATTAGTTACAACCTCATCTCTTTCTAATAATACAGAGCCCATAAGGCGGAGCAGTGATTCCTCGTTAGGAAATATTCCAATCACAGAAGAACGACGTTTGAGTTCCTTATTAAGCCGTTCAATATGGTTTAAAGTCCGGAAGTAACGCCGCAGAGCTTTTGGTACGGTCATAACAGTCATAGCACTTTCAAATCCTTCATCCAGACAGGCCATAGCAGATTCTGCTACGTCTTTGTAGTCAGCAATGATTTCATCCCGCTTTTTACGAGCATCTTCAATGGTTTTGCAGCTCCACATACTTTGTAGATCCGCACGGATACCAGTTTGGTACTTCTTGGGTGCTTTCTCCGAAATGTTCTTAGAGAAATGGAACTGGCAGCGCTGCCAAGGAACATCAGTGAAAGCATTGTTAACGGCATCCAGAATCCCTTCATGAGCATCCGAGGTAATCATCAGGACACCTTTTAATCCTCGATTTTTCAAGCTTTTGAAAAAAGCATTCCAAGTAGGTTTGGACTCGTTATTATATACGTCAAATCCAAGAATTTCACGATGCCCAAATTGGTTGGTTCCATAGGCAATCATAAATGCTCTGGAGATAATTCTATGGTTAACTCTGACTTTAAAGTAAGTCGAATCAACGGTCAGAAACGGGTAATAGCCGGTCAATGGGCGTGTCCGGAATTCTTGTACCTTCTTATCAAGCTCTTTGCAGACCTCTGAAACAGATGACTTGGAGAAACTAGTCCCACAAAGGGTTTCCATAACTTTTGAAACTTTCCTGGTGGCTACACCGTTCACGACCATTTCTGCCATGCTGGAAATTAGTGCAGCCTCGCTCCGGCAGTAGTTATCAAAGACCATGGTCTTAAAAGGGACATTACGGTGTCTGGGGACAGTCAGTGTAATGCGGCCAATCCGCGTCGTAAGCTCCCGTTCTCTTACGCCGTTGCGGCTGTCTGTACGCTCTTCGGATCGTTCGTAAGGTTCAGCTTTCAGCTGTGCACTGGATTCAGCCATAAGGATGCTGTTGAGACAGTTCTGCAGTAATTCCCGGAATGCGTGATCACGGTCTTTTGAAAGAAGTTGTAGAATTTCTTCCTGATTCAATGTAATATTAAGGTGAGCCATTAGTTTGTCCTCCTAAGTATTATGTTGATTGTCGTGAATTACATTATACCTAAGAGGCGAGCTTTTGGCTCTTCTTATTTTTTAATTTACACCATTATACGGACTTTACCATTCCACGTTTCTGATATAATGGAAATATTAAAGAGGGGGTGCATGTAATGAACACCAAGAATTCAAAACAAATTAATGCTTTCACCTTAGGCGCTGCATCTGTGTTAGACATTGGTGCAACTATCTATAACTTTAACCATTCGGCGACACCTTCCCAAACTGATTTTCAAGCCCTTGCATCCGATTGGCAAGCAGTAGGACAGGATTTGCGGCAAGCTATTACATCCGGCAAAAATACGGCAAAAAAACAATGAAAATACAGCAATTTATATAAAGAAATTTTTATTTCTAAAAATGGCCACTGTGATATATACACGCTGTAGCAATCTATATAAAATTTCTTTTCGATTAACTCACAATGCTAAATAAGAGAACTAAAGCTCGCAACCCCAGTGGATGCGGGCTTTTTCTAGTGGTAGCTGCGAAGACTTGTACGGAATACTCGAAGAAGGATACTGGGATGATTTATTTATAGGAAGTATTGGCCCCTAATTGTTCTTTGTGGTAAAATAGACTGAATGATTCTGTTCTTTTCATGAAAGGAGACACAAGTGACACGCATTTTCATTTCTGCCGGGGAATTATCCGGGGATTTGCATGCTGCCGCACTCACCCGTGCTATTTTGGAACAAGATCCCACGGCCCAGGTTTTCGGCATGGGGGGAGAAGCGTTCCGCAAGGCTGGCGGGGAAGTGGTGTTTGATTATAAAGAATACAGTGTAATGGGGTTTGGCGAAGCCTTGCAGGCCTTGCCCAAACTGTTTGCCCTGAAAAAAGCTTTTCAGGAAGAAATTCGTAAGCGCAAACCAGATCTTTTCGTGACCATTGATTATCCGGAATTTAATATGCGGGTAGCAAAATCCGTGCACCAAATGGGAATCCCTGTTTTTTGCTTTATTCCTCCCTCGGCATGGGCTTGGCGGAGAGGCCGTGCAAAAGATGTGGCTACCTTTGCTGATAAAGTGGCGTGTATATATCCCTTTGCGGCGAAGGTTTACCAGGAAGCGGGTGCCCCTGCGGAATTTGTCGGTAATCCATTGGTGGACATTGTGCATCCGACCCTTTCTCGAGCAAGGGCTGAAGAAATTGCTGGCAAACGGGCTGCTCATCCCCTGATTTTACTCTTGCCCGGAAGTCGGAAAAAAGAGATCACCGGGGTGTTGCCCAAAATGCTGCAGGCATTGCCTCTCATCCAGAAAAAATGCCCGGAAGCGGACTTTGTTCTGGAGAAAGCAGCTTCTATTGATGCCGAACTCTTGCAATCTATTCTACATCGCAGCATGGTGCCTGTAAAAGTCGTGGAAGGCAACAATTACGATGTGATGTCGGTCAGCGATGTGGCCCTTGCAACCAGTGGGACGGTGACCTTAGAGGCTGCTTTGTGTGGGCTCCCCACGGTTTTATGCTATCATGCCAGTGCCTTTAGTATCTGGTTAGCCCGTCGTCTTGTGTATGTGAAATATGCCGGGTTGCCTAATATATTAGCAGGCAAAGAAATTTTCCCGGAATTAATTCAGGAAAAAATGACTCCTGATAATATGGCAAAGTATGCGCTGCGATTTTTAGAGCCAGAAGCCAATCGCAAAATTAAACAAGAAATGGCAGAAGCCGTAGCCAAGTTGGGCGACCCTGGTGCTGTAAAACGGACGGCTAGCCTCATCCTTGCTGCTGCCCAAAAGGAGAATCAATGAACTTATATCTGCGTATTATGGCGTTTGTTAAACCCTATATTCCCCGGTTGCTTTTGGCAGGGGTTTGCACTGTCCTCACCAGTGCCGCTAATCTGTATGTTCCTTGGATTGTGCGGGATGTAATTGATAAAGTATTCATGAATAACGACAGCCAGCTGCTAAACCTGATCGCCATGGGCATTGTGGTCATCTTTTTTGCCCGAGGCATAACCTATTATGGGCAGAATTATCTTATGAACTACGTGGGAGAAAGTGTGGTCATTGATATCCGTGCCAAGGTTTTCCGGAAAATGATGGAGCTGGATACACGGTTCTATGATACAAATAAACTGGGTACCATTATGAGCTATGTGACCAATGATGTGGGCGCCATGCAGAATGCTATGGTGGACAATTCCGTGGAAATTATAACGGAAACTTCCGTTCTCATCGGTTCTATTGGTGCCATGGTTTACCTGGACTGGAAACTCACCCTGTTTACGTTCTGCACGTTCCCTGTAGTGCTGTTTTTTATGGATTACTTTGGGAAAAAGATTCGTAAAACTGGGCACAGAATCCAGCAGGCTACGGCGGATATTACTTCTGTTCTGCAGGAAACGCTGTCTTCTGTGCGTGTGGTCAAGTCCTTTGTGCGGGAACCTTTTGAAATCCAGCGTTTCGAGAAAACCAATCGCAAAAACTTTGATGCCAATATGAAAAGCGTGCGCCTCATGGGGACGCTGTCCCCAGTGATTGAGTTTGTTGCAGCACTAGGCGTAACGGCGATCATCTGGTATGGCGGACGCAGTGTTTTATCCGGGGATATCACGGCCGGCTCTTTGATTGCCTTTCTGGTTTACGCTGTCAATATTTCTAACCCGATTAAACGGATTGCCCGTGTGCTGGGAAGCATCCAAAAGGCGCTGGCGGCAGCAGACCGTGTGTTTAGTATCTTGGATTTAAAAATGGAAATCCCGGAAAAAGAGAATGCTATACCCCTTCCTCCTGTACAGGGAAATGTGGTATTTGATGATGTTTCTTTTTCCTATAATCCTAACGAACCTATCTTGAAACATTTGAACTTTGAATCTAAACCCGGCCAGGCCATTGCCTTAGTGGGCCCTAGCGGTGCCGGTAAATCCACCATTGCCAATTTGCTCCCACGCTTTTATGATGTGACAGGGGGTGCGATCCGTATTGATGGGAATGACGTACGGGATGTGACCATTGCTTCTTTGCGGGAGCAGGTAGGGATTGTGCCCCAGGAAACCAATCTGTTTAATGATACCGTCTATAACAACATCCTTTACGGGCGCTTAGATGCTACCGAAGAAGAAGTGATGGAAGCGGCCAAGGCAGCCAATGCCGATGTGTTTATCCGGCAACTTCCCGATGGCTATCAAACCTATCTGGGAGATCGTGGGGTAAACGTTTCCGGCGGACAGCGGCAGCGTATTGCCATTGCCCGTGCGATATTGAAAAATCCCCGCATCCTGATTTTGGACGAAGCAACTTCTGCTCTGGATACGGAAAGCGAACGGATTGTACAGGAAGCACTAGATCGGTTAATGGTAGGGCGGACTTCCTTTGTGATTGCTCACCGTCTTTCCACCATTCAAAATGCCAGTAATATTCTTGTTCTGGACCATGGGGAAATCGTGGAATCTGGTACCCATGAAGAGCTGATGCGAAAACATGGCCTGTATGCCCATCTCCATGATATTCAATTCCGGGAGAACGAAGAGAAAAAGGAAGAAAAGATGTTAGAAGAATACTAGAGGAAGCGAGGTCAAAGCATGTATTATATTTATAATTTCTTGGCCTGCTTTCTGTTTATCGTAGGGATTCTGCCCTATTTTACAGTACGCTATTTCCGTGAAAAAGGATTTCCTCGCCGGTTTAGGCAGAGCCTGGGCTTTTTACGGGACGAGGAAATTGCCAGTGTGGCCCATAAAAACTGTATTTGGATCCATGGGGCTTCCGTTGGAGAAATTGTGGCCACAAGCCCCTTGGTCAAAGAAATCCGCAAGGCCATGCCGGAAGCAAAAATACTGGTATCCGCTGTGACAACCGGGGGCTACAACATGGCACACCAGATCATTCCAGAAGCGGATGCCATCATCTATTTTCCTTTAGATCTTCCATTTGTTTCCGAATCCTTTGTGAAACGGATCATGCCCCGGATTTTTATGCCGGTAGAAACGGAATTGTGGCCTAATTTTTTGCGGGCCATCAAATTACGCCGAATACCTGTTATGATGGTCAATGGACGCATCTCTGATAAATCTGTGAAAAGCTACCGGTATTTGTTTGGTATTTTGGCAGATATGATGGGGAGTGTCAGCCGCTTTTGTATGCAGTCGTCCATTGATGCTGCCTATATTGAACATCTGGGTGCAGAAAAACGGCGTATTTTTGTAACTGGAAACACCAAATTTGATCAGACCTATGCGGAGGTAACACCGGAAGATTTAAAACAATACCGGGAAGAATTGGGACTGGGGAATGACTATCCAGTTCTTGTGGCAGGAAGTACTCATCCTACAGAAGAAGAGACTTTATTTCAAAGCTTCCAGGTGATAAAAAAAGAGTTTCCCAAGGCTCGCATCGTCATTGCACCTCGTAAACCTGGCCGGGTTCAGGAAATCGGGCGATTGGCGGGGCAATATGGTTTATCTATGGGGCTGCGCTCTGAATTAAAAGGTATGAGTAGCCCCCGTCCTAGTTACGATGTAGTGCTCATTGATACCATCGGGGAACTGGGACGGATTTATGCAGTGGGCGATGCCGTTTTTGTGGGCGGTAGCCTGATCCGGCACGGTGGACATAATGTGCTGGAACCAGCTGCTCATGCCAAACCCATTGTAGTGGGTCCCAGTATGAATAACTTCAAGGATTCCTTTGCACTGCTTCATAAAGCAGGCGCTTGTATCCAAATCAAAGACGGCAAAGAGTTGACAGATGTTTTCTTGAAAATTTTTCGGGATAACGCTCTTCGTCAGAAAATGGGGGATGCAGCCCTGCAAGTGATTAAGGAAAACCGGGGCGCTGCTGTTCGTACCATAGGCTATCTCCAGGAGCTGCTTCAACTGACGGCAACGGAAAGCATGGTGAATACCCATTACCGAATTAATACCCGAAATATCAATGACGAAGTGAGCCCCAAAATGCGGCCCACGGATGCGGTGACCCAATATTTGATCCAACTGTCCCACGGAGAGGATAATGGGATTTTGGACTGGTGCGTTTTGGCATTTCTCCGAGGACTATCCGTTCTCTATGAAGCGGGCGTTTGGCTGAAACTTTCCGGATATCATTTCGGGATTCTGCCCCGAACCCAATTAGACTGCTGCGTTATCAGTATCGGTAATATTACGGTAGGAGGAACGGGAAAAACTCCAACGGCCCAAAAAGTAGCCTTGATGATCAAAAAAATGGGCTATCGTGTGGTGATTTTAAACCGAGGCTATCGCTCTCACTGGGAAGAACGCATCGGTGTGGTTTCCGATGGTCAAAAGATTTTTATGACGGCCTATGAAGCCGGAGATGAAGCCTTCTTGATGGCAAAGCAGCTTCCTGGTATTCCCGTAGTCATTGGAAAAGAACGTGCCATTACTGGTCAATTTGCCGTGGATAAATTCCAGGCAGAAGTGTTGATCCTGGATGATGGATACCAGCATTGGCAACTGAAACGGGATTTGGATGTGGTGCTGGTGGACACCTTGAATATGTTTGGCAATGGTCGCATTTTGCCCCGAGGCACCCTGCGGGAACCGTTGAAAAATCTCAGCCGGGCTGGACTATTTCTTTTGACCAAGTGCGATCAAAGTTCTCCTATTTCTCGGGCGACGCTATGCGATACACTCCACAAGTATGCACCGGCTGCACCGATTGTAGAAAGTATTCATAAACCCCGTGCGTATGTGGAAATTGCAGATTGGTATAAAAACGATCTGACGAAAACACTATCCCTGGATGCCCTTTCCGGGCAGCAAGCCATGGTCTTTTCTGCCATCGGCAATCCGTCCAGTTTTGAGCAGACCTTAGCTGCTTCCGGACTAAATATTGTGGAAGCGATTCGCTATCCCGATCACCATGATTATGGTATGGTGGAAATGCAGTACATTATGGATCGTGCTGTCAAACGGGGGGTTAAAGCCCTAGTGACAACAGGGAAAGATGCGGTAAAAATTCCTACAGAGTTTATCTACCTTCATCGGGATGTACCTTTGTATATCTTAGATATGGAAATTCAAATTACCAGCGGCGAAAAAGCATTTGCTGAGACTATCAGAAGTGCTATACAGAAGGAGCAACAAAAGAAATGAAAGTATTATGTGTGATTCCTGCCCGTTATGGGTCTACCCGTCTGCCCGGTAAACCCCTTAAAATGATTCAGGGAAAAACCGTGATCCAACGGGTGTATGAACGAGCATCCCTAGCCCGTATTCCCAGTGAAGTTGTGGTTGCTACAGATGACACTCGGATTGTTGCGTGCGTGGAAGGTTTTGGCGGCAAAGCAATTATGACCAGCCCCGATCATCCTAGTGGGACGGATCGTTTGGCAGAAGCCACGCTTTCCTATGATGATATGGACGTGATTATCAATGTGCAAGGGGATGAACCCATGATTCCCCCACAAGTAATAGATGACCTGGCCCAGGCTTTCGACAATGACCCGGAACTGGAAATGGCAACGATGAAAACGGAAATGCAGCCGGAAGACTATACCAATCCTAACGCCGTCAAAGTGGTAACGGACCAGAATGGGTTTGCGTTGTATTTTTCTCGTAGCTTGATTCCCTATCCGCGCAATCAGGTTCCAGAGGCAAAGGTCTATAAGCATATTGGAATCTATGCCTACAAACGGGATTATCTGTTGAAGTTTGCTGCCCTTTTGCCTACCCCATTGGAACAAGTGGAAGGGTTGGAACAGTTGCGGGCTTTGGAGAATGGAACAAAAATCAAGGTGCTGACCACGGATTTTCAAGGCGTAGGGATTGATACCCAGGCTGATTTGGACCGTGCCAATGCGATTTTTGCCCAGCAGGAAGCGGAAGACGAAAAGATAGGGGGACAAGCGTGAATAGGCAAACCGTAACCATTGGAAACTACCAAGTGGGACAGGGATATCCTCTGCTGATTATGGCAGGTCCCTGTGTTTTAGAAGGCTACAAAAGAAGCCTGATGATTGGCAAACGCGCCAAGGCGATTTGCGAGAAATTGGGATTGCCGTACGTATTTAAAGCTTCTTTTGATAAGGCAAACCGCTCTGCTCTCACCAGCTTTCGAGGCCCTGGTATGGAAGAAGGGCTTAAGATTCTTGCCCAGATAAAAAAAGAGCTGCAAGTGCCGATTGTCAGCGATGTACACGAAACCTGGCAAGTCGAAAAAGCTGCCGAAGTACTGGATATTATCCAAATTCCGGCTTTTTTGTGCCGGCAAACGGATCTTTTGGTAGCGGCAGCCCATACTGGAAAAGTGGTCAATGTTAAAAAAGGCCAATTTTTAGCGCCATGGGATATGCAGAATGTGGTTAACAAACTTACCGGCAGTGGTTGCACGCAGTTACTATTGACAGAGCGGGGCGCTAGTTTTGGGTATAACAACTTGGTTGTAGATATGCGTAGCTTCCCTATTATGCGGGATATGGGGTTCCCCGTCATTATGGATGTGACCCATTCTGTGCAAATTCCTGGCGGGCAAGGTACAAAAAGCGGTGGGCAAAGCCAATTTGCTCCTTGCATGGCACGCGCCGCAGTGGCTGCTGGTGTAGATGGACTCTTTTTGGAAGTCCATGATAATCCTGCAGAAGCGTTGTCCGACGGGCCGAATATGGTGGCGCTGGATGATTTGGAAAAAGTATTGTCCGATGCCAAAGCCATTGATAAGATCGTTCGGGGAGTGTGAAACTATGCTGGAGGAAGCAAAAAAAGCATTAAAAATTGAGGCCGATGCCATTTTGTCACTGATTCCCCGTGTCGATGAACATTTTGCGGCTGCGCTGTCTATGATACAGCAGTGCAAAGGGCGGACGATTGTAACCGGTATGGGCAAGAGCGGTATTATCGGGCGAAAGATTGCAGCGACGTTAGCAAGTACCGGGACGCCTTCCTTTTTCCTTCATCCAGCGGAAGCAATCCATGGAGACTTAGGGATGGTTACCGAGGGCGATGTGGTGCTGGCACTATCCAATAGCGGAGAAACCAGGGAAGTCTTAAATATTTTGCCCTCTATTCGCCGGATTGGTGCAAAATTGATTGCTATGGTGGGGCACCCAGATTCCACGTTGGCAAAAAATGCAGACATTGTGCTCAATGTGGGGGTGAAACAGGAAGCTTGTCCTTTGGGGCTGGCACCAACTAGTTCTACTACAGCAGCATTAGCTTTTGGAGATGCCCTTGCTATGGAACTATTAAGTGCCCGGCATTTTACCACGGAAAAATTCGCCATTTTTCATCCTGGTGGCAGCCTGGGTAAACAATTGCTTTTAACTGTGGATGATATGATGCACAAAGGAGAAGGAAATCCTCTGGTGCCTGCGGATGTGGCCGTAAAAGATGCCCTGTTTGTGATTACCGATAAAGGGGTGGGCGCGGTTTCTGTTGTGGATGCTAAGAATCATCTATTGGGTCTTTTGACCGATGGGGATATTCGCCGGGGGATCGCAAAGAATTTGGATTGTCTCAATCGTCCGGTGGCGGAAATGATGACAAAACATCCCAAGACGATTGCGCGGCATAAATTGGCTGCAGAAGCGCTTCATTTGATGGAATCCAATAAACCCCGTCCCATTACAGTGCTGCCCGTTCTGGAGGCAGATGGAACCGTAGCGGGACTCTTGCATATTACCGATCTGGTGCATCAGGGAGTGGTATGATGGTAAGCCAAGAACAATTGGCAAAGATTCAGCTTTTAGGGCTAGATGTAGATGGTGTTTTGACCGATGGTAGTATCATTATCGGGCAGGACGGGGAACTGAGTAAACATTTTGATGCCCGAGATGGCATGGGGATTAGTCTTGCCCTGCGTCACGGCATCCAGATTGCTCTGATTACTGGCAGGCATAGCGAGATTGTGCTGCATCGTGCCATGGAACTGGGGATTAGTTCCGTATATGAAAATGTCACCGATAAGGCAGCGGTTCTCGTAAAGGCTGCCCATGAACTGGAGGTCCCTTTAGAAGCGACGGCTTTTATGGGGGACGATCTTAATGATTTGCCAGCGTTTGGACAGGCAGCATTTTCCTTTGCACCGGCTGATGCAGCAGAAGAAGTGCGTAGCCGGGCAGATTATACAACTTGTGCCTGCGGGGGACATGGTGCCGTGCGGGAAGTGATTGAAGCAATTTTAAAAGCCAAAGGGCTGTGGCAACAGATTGTAAAAAGCTATGACCAAAAAGGACAGGGAGATCGACAATAATGCTCTATGGATTGCTAAAGGGGATCAGCTGGGTCCTTTCCCACCTGCCTTACAAATTCGTAGTGCAGCTGGGGCGGAATTGTGGTAAACTATATTGGCGTATTGCAAAAAAACAACGCATTCGGGGAGAAGAAACGATCCGTGAGCGCATGGGGGTAACACCCCGGCAGGCACGAGCCATTATTTACCGGCTGTTTTTAAACCTGGGCATGAGTGCTATGGAAATGTTCTACATGCCAGCGCTAAACAGGGATAATATTCGTGGCCTGGTGAGTTTCGACCGTCCGGATATTTTGTGGGAAGCCCTGGCACAAAAACATGGTGTAGTGATGCTAGCCTGCCATATGGATAACTGGGAATGGCTGGGGGCAGCCCTGGCACTTAATGGATTTCCCCTTAGCGCCGTAGAGAAACCACAACCGAATCCGGTGTACAGTGATTTTATGAATGAATTGCGCCGGGGCGTGGGACAGGAAATTTTTGCCCGTGGCACCAATGAAATCCTGGGATGCGCGAGAGCCATGCGCAAAGGCCGTATGCTGGGACTGATAGCCGATCAAGATGGCGGCCCTGGGGGAATTTTCGTCCCATTTTTCGGGAAAATGGCATCTACGCCGGAAGGTCCTGCCTATTTTGCTAGGAAATTCCAAGCGCCGATCGTTCCCATTTTTATTGTACGTAAACCCCGTGGATATGGACATCAGGTCTTTGTGAAAGACCCTATTTATTATGAAGATACCGGTGACCGCAAGAGAGATGATTACCGGGTTACCCTAAAAATGACACAGGAAGTGGAGAAAATTATCCGGCAGTATCCCGATAATTGGATTTGGTTTCAGCATCGTTGGAATACCCCTTGGAAGGGATAAAGAAAGGACGCCTTTATGCACGCACAAAAACCACAGAAAAAAGCCATCTTGGTTGCTGCGGCTGCCGTGCTGCTCATGGCCGGCGTCATTGGCTGGCTGCTGAGCAGTAAACCTACGGATGCGCCTGTGCAGGAAGTTAAAGAAGGAACCATGCAGCAGGTCAATAATTCCACCATCCAGGAAGTAAAGAATGGGAAAAAAGTCTGGGAGCTGACCGTGGAATCCATGCTTTACGACAGAAAAAAACAAATTGATCATATGAAGGGCATAAAAGGAACCTTTTATCAAGAGGATGGACGAACGATGACGGTAACCGCAGATGAAGGAGAAGTTCATGTGGATACCAAAAGTGTGGTGCTGACAAAAAATCCCAAGGGAATTACCAGTGATGATGGAGAAGTTACCGCCGACAAAATCACTTGGCTGAATGATAAGCAACTGGTATTAGCAGAAGGCAATGCCCATCTACGTAAAGGGGATGTAAAAGCCACTGCTTATAAAGCTACGTTTAATGTGGCCATGGATTATGCTACCTTGGAAAAAGATGCCTACGTACAGAAGGGAGAATTTTAATGCTGAAATTCAAAAAAATCGCGATGCTGGGGATCCTGGCAGGCCTTCTGTCCGTAACCACGGCTTGCTTTGCGGCGAATTCTATATCTGCAGATAAGGTGGACTATGATTTCCGCACCGGACAAGCCACTGCTACTGGCAGTGTAAAAATTCGCCATGATAAGGGGACAGCTACCGCGCAGGATGCGGACTATAATACAAAAAGTGGAGAAGGCAAATTAACCGGCAGCGTGGTTGCTGATCAAGACGATGCCCATTTAACCAGCAGTGAGCTCATTCTCAAAAAAGAAGGGCACTACTTGTCAGCCATTGGTAATGCTGTACTGGTTAAAGCGGATAAGACTTTGCGTGCGTCCCAGGTCAATTATGACTCGGACACCCAGTACGCAGAAACCATTGGGGACTGGGCACAAATGACCATGACAGATGGTTCCTCTATTGATTCCTCCAATATGAATTATAGCGATAAAACCGGTATTGCCCATGCCAATGGGAATGTGAGGCTGATTAGTCCCCCGCGTAACCTTACGGCAAGGGCGGACAATGCTGTGTACAATACCCGGGCAGATGATGGTACCATTCAACTATTTGGGCATGCTACGGCTACCCAGAATGATGATACGGTGAGCGGGGACACTCTGACCATCAAAGGGGCCGGCGGGAAGATTGCCATGGGAGAAGGCAATGTAAAAATGGTTGTGATTCCACAGTCTGAGCAGCAAGCAGCAGGAGGTAGTAGTGTGGAACCTGCTGCTGCCATTGCCGGGCGTTCCATCATTCCAAAATGGATTTACAAATTCTACAATTGGCCGGGTGAACCCATGACCTTGGGGAACATAGACCTGGCATAGGGGAGAACAGGATTGAAGATCAAGGCGCGGAATTTAATAAAAGAATATGATGGCCGCCGAGTGGTCAATAATGTGAGCCTGGAAGTGGAACAAGGGACCATCGTGGGACTTTTGGGCCCCAATGGCGCTGGAAAAACCACTACCTTTTATATGATTGTAGGCTTGGAGCATCCGGATTCGGGGCATGTTTTTCTAGATGACCAGGATGTTACGGCGCTCCCTATGTATAAACGGGCACTGGCGGGGATAGGCTATCTTCCACAGGAAGCATCAATTTTTCGAAAACTAACCGTGGAAGATAATATCATGGCGATTCTGGAACAGGTGGAACCGGATCACGGAAAGCGTATTGAAAAAATGAACGCCCTGATTGAAGAATTCCGGATTGACCATATTCGCAAAAGCAAAGGAAGCGCACTATCCGGTGGAGAACGCCGGCGGGTAGAAATTGCCCGTGCGCTGGCAACCGATCCAGGTTTTATTTTGTTGGATGAACCCTTTGCCGGAATTGATCCCCTGGCGGTGGCCGATATACAGGTGATGGTGGCCCATCTGGCAAACCGGGGAATCGGTGTTTTGATTACCGACCACAACGTACGGGAAACCCTAAGTATTGTGAACCGGGCGTATATTTTAAGCTCTGGCAAAATCCTTGTAGAAGGGACCAATGCCCAAGTGGCAGAAGACCCGGTGGCCAGAAAATTCTATTTGGGCGAAAACTTTAGGATGTGAGGCTGGCTATGAGCATTTTAGATAAATATATATTAAAACAGATGCTGCAGCCATTTGCCTTTGGAGTAGCCGCGTTTTCCACGATTTTCGTAGCCAGCTCTTTTTTATTCCGGGTGACCCAGTATATTACGGAATACGGTGCATCCTATGCTTCTTTATTCCGGCTGTTTTTATGCTTGATGCCGGAAGTGATCAACTATACGTTTCCTATGAGTATGCTGCTCAGTGCCCTATTGACCATGGGACAATTGTCCGGCAACAGTGAAGTGACCGCCATGCGCAGCGGTGGACTTTCTTTTCGAAGAATTGCCATGCCCATTCTGGCGGCTGGGTTCGTCGTAAGTTTGTTTTCCGTGGTGTGGGCAGAAAAGGTTGTGCCACCGGCTAAAGCCGAATACCAACGGATTATTGACCAGGAAATCAAACGGGATACAAAACCCAAAACCCAGGATCATGTAGTCTTAAAACAGATTTCTCATGGTAAATTGGTACGGCTCACCTATGCCCGGACCTTTGACGAAAAAAATGGTCTTTTGAAAGACATTACCATTGAAGATTGGGATAACGACAAAGTAGTTCGCATCCAGCAGACCCCCCAAGCCAAGTGGACGGACGGGACCTGGATTATGGAGGGCGGAACCATTACAGATTTGACGGGCAAAGATGGGGTGGCCCGGCATATGACGTTTGATAAACAAGTACTGCCTATTGCAGAGGATCCTAAAGTCATTACGTTGGACCAGAAAGATCCGGATGAAATGACAATTGGTGAACTGAAAATGTACATTGGAATTTTGCAGCGGCAATACCAGCCTACCAGCAAATACCAGATGGAAATGTTCAGCCGCTTTACGGTACCGCTGGCCAGCTTTTTCTTCGCCTTAATTGGGGTGCCGCTGGGGGTGCAGAGCCAGCGCAGTGGTACGTCTATGGGGCTGGGATTTTCCGTTGTGATTATTTTTATTTATTACTCCATTATGACGTTTATGACCGGTTTGGGACAGGGCGGCGTGATTCCCCCCATTCTGGCGGCGGTATTCCCTAATCTTTTGTGCGGGGTATTTGGGGTGTGGATGATTTATAAAAAAGATAATGTATAGGGAGCTGCAGCAGCAGCTCTCTTTTTATAAGGAGGAACCATGTATTTGATTGTTGCGGTGGATGATACAGGCGGCATGCTGTTTAACGGCCGTCGTCAAACGATGGACCGGGCTATGCGGGCCAAGCTTTTGGAAAAAGCACAGGGACACCTTCTGTATGTGGCGCCCTATACGGCCCAGCTCTTTTCTCCCGAAGAGCAGAAACAGCTCCATGTGAGTGATACCTTTTTAAAGGAAGCGGGGGCAGGGGATTGGGCCTGGACGGAAAAAGAAGATCCGACCCCGTATCTAAGTGATATAGAAAAACTCATCCTAGTGCGTTGGAATCGGACCTATCCGGCAGATCAATGGTTAACGCTGGATATCAATACGAAGTGGAAACGAGAATGTGTGGAAGACTTTGCTGGGTCCAGCCATGAGAACATCACGTGGGAGGTGTACGGCAGATGAAGCTAAAGCCAATCAGCCATTTTCTGGGATCCCTGGTACTTTCTGCCAGTATGGTGCTCTCCGGCTGTGGAAACTCCGCCGCTGTAAAGGATACCCTCCAAACTGTTAAGACCAGCCTGCCCGGCGTAGAAGCAGAAACGACCAAACCCAAGGTACAATCTTTTGATTTGTCCCATATACCGGATTTTGCCAACAAGCCATTTGTGGTATTGCATAACAATGTTCCTAATTTCCCTGACAAGGATAAAACCACAACCTCCTTTGAGCACTATAGTGCTTTGGATCGATTGGGACGCTGTGGGGCTGCCTATGCCAATATTGGACGAGATTTAATGCCCACACAAAAAAGGGGCCCTATTGGGAGTATCAAACCCAGTGGATGGCAAACCAAAAAGTATGATTTTATCGACGGCAAGTATTTATATAACCGCTGCCACCTGATTGGCTATCAGCTGACAGCAGAAAATGCCAATCCTAAAAACCTAATCACAGGGACCCGCTACCTGAACGTGACCGGTATGCTGCCATTTGAAAATATGGTAGCCGACTATATCAAAGAAACCAATGGACATGTTTTGTACCGGGTGACGCCGATATTTCAAGGCGACGAATTGGTGGCCCGGGGGGTCCAAATGGAAGGGTATAGTGTGGAAGACAAGGGAGAAGCCATTTCCTTTAACGTCTATGTGTACAATAACCAGCCCGGTATTCGGATTGACTATAAGACCGGGCTTAGCAAAAGAGGGTAGAATTTCCTGGAATTGGTTGACCCGTACGGATAGTAACGAGTATAATAAAAAATATCGGAAGTTTTAGTGTATACTGATCCATTCTATTCATCCTATCTAAAAATCTTGAGGGGAGGATCCTAATTATGTCCATTAGTTGTGTAGCACCTCACGCCCAGAGACCGGCATCGGAGGATCGTATTTTCGGCGCCAGCGCCGCTTGCAAGGCACGCATTGCAGAGATCGGCCCCGAAAAAGTTGTTAATGCTACCATTGGCAGTATTTATGACAATGACGAAAACTTTGTGGTCCTGCCCACTGTGAGCAAAATTTATCGGTCTCTTACGGATCCGGAATATTTTGCATATGCCCCCATTATGGGGTTGCCTGACTTTTTGAAACTGGTACAAAATGCTTGCTTCGGAGAAAGCCGTCCTGAAGGGTATACCGCAGCGGTCGCTACTGCCGGTGGAACCGGCGCCATCCATCATGCTGTGTGGAATTATGCGGAAATGGGCGATACCATTATAACCAGTGCGTGGTATTGGGGCGCTTATAAACAAATTTGTGAAGATATGGGACGGCATTTAGCTACGTATCCCATGGTCACAGAAGATGACAAATTTAATTTGGAAGCGTGCCGGGCAAAAGTTGAGGAAGTTATTGCCCATCAGGATCGAGTCCTCCTCATTATCAATACCCCGGCCCATAACCCCACGGGATTTTCCTTAACACCCCAAGATATTCACGATGTTCTGGAGATGTTGAAAAACGCCATCGCAGGAACAAATAAAAAAGCTGTGTTGTGTCTGGATGTGGCCTATATTGATTATGCTGGTGACCGGGAAGAAGTGCGGAAAATTTTTAAAGAGCTTTCCAATCTCCCAGAGAATATGTTTGGCCTGATTGCCTACAGCCTTTCTAAGAGCTTCACCATGTATGGTCAGCGCTGCGGGGCCTTGATCGGAGTCAGCAGTGACCAAAAGCAGATTGAGGAATTTGTGAATGCCAACAAATACAGTAGCCGTGCCTGCTGGTCTAACTGCAACCGGGGCGCTATGGATACGCTGGATATGATTTATAGTGATCCAAAGTTGTTAGATACCATCCAGAAAGAACGGGCCCATTATTATACAATGATCCAGGAACGAGGCGATATTTTTACGGAAGAAGCTAAGGCATGCGGGCTCAACATGGTTCCCTATATCTCCGGGTTCTTCCTGTCCATTCCTGCAAAAGATTCCATGGCTGTCTGCAATAAGCTGCACGAAGATAATATCTACTGTGTACCTTTGGCTGCTGGCGTGCGGGTGGCGGTGTGCGGCGTTCCCAAAAAGAAAATTTACGGCCTGGCAAAGAAAATCAAGGAAGCCATGGTGGCCTGCGGAGAGGAGTAAGAAGAAACGTCCATGAAAATTTATGGACCGGATGGTAAAGAAAAGAATTTCGCAGAAGGGACTACTCTCTGGGAAGTCGGAAAAACCTACCAGCATTGCTATCAAAGTCCCATTGCCGTGGCGGCGTTAAACGGTGCGCTTACACCGCTGCAAGTGATTCCCCAGGATGGGGATCATGTGGATTTTTATGAACTGGACAGTGAAATAGGCTATCGGGCGTATATCGCTACGTTTCAGTTTGTTCTTATCGCGGCCATGGCCAAACGGCGGCCAGAGATTCGTCTGGAAGTCATGAATACGTTTGGCAGCGGTATTTATTGCGATATTAAAAACAAGATTTTCCTGAGCAAGTACGATCTGGAAGATGTGAGCGCCTATATGGAGCAAATGATCCGTAGCAAGGAGCCCATAGGGCTGGAGAGCATTTGCCAAAGTAAGGCAGCTTCCTACATCAAACCACAATTTTATCAGGATGAAGCACCGCTTTTAGCAGTGCTTCCTGAAGATACCCGGATTTATATCTACCATCTGGAAGGGGAATCTGCTTACTTTGTAACGCCCCTTTTGCCGGATATTGGCTACTTAAAAAAATTCGAACTGGTATGGATGAATACCGGCATCCTGCTTCGCTATGGCGGGCGGGAAAACTTGAATACGCTGCGTCCCTATCATGAACGGAAAAAATTGGCCAGTGTTTATGGGGAAGAAGAGCGCTTGGGACGGGTGATTCATTGCCCCACGGTAGCGGCCCTAAATCGATACATCAAACAGGGAAACAGCCGGGGTATTATCCAGATGTGTGAGGCCTATCACGAAAAACGAATTGCCCAGATTGCCGATGAAATTAAGGCAGATGAGAATAATATCCGACTGGTACTGATTGCCGGTCCGTCTTCTTCCGGTAAAACTACGTTTTCCCAGCGCCTTTCTGTGCAGATGCGGGTAAATGGCTTGCGCCCTATTCCTATTTCCCTGGATAACTTTTTCAAGGAGCGGAAAGATACGCCCCTTTTACCGGATGGCAGCTATGATTTTGAATCTATAGACGCACTGGATCTGGAACTTTTTAATGAGCAAGCAGAAGAGTTGTTAAAGGGACACGAAGTCGAACTGCCTTACTATAATTTTAAAACAGGGCACAGAGAATATCGTGGGCAGAAGGTATCCTTGGGAGAAGAGGGAGTTTTGGTCGTGGAAGGTATTCATGGCTTGAACGAACGGCTTAGCCAGCGGGTACGGCGGCGGAACAAGATCAAGATTTATATTAGTGCTTTGACACCGCTTTCTTTTGATGACTACAACCGGATTCCTACTACGGATATGCGGCTGCTAAGACGGATGGTACGGGATTCCCAATTTCGCAGCCATAATGCGTTAGAGACCATTCGTGATTGGCCCAAGGTCCGAGAGGGAGAGGAGAAGAACATTTTCCCTTTCAGTGAGGAAGCGGATATCATGTTTAATACCACCCTGATCTATGAGCTCGCCGTGTTTAAAAAATATACGGTGCCTCTTTTGGAAAAAATTCCCCCGAGTGCACCGGAATTTACTTACGCCCATACATTTTTAGAAATGTTAAAGATTGTGGAACCGATTGATGACGAGGCAATTCCCAATAATTCCATCATTCGCGAGTTTACGGGGCATTCTATTTTTGGGGATTTACTGTAAGAAAGGGAGAAGGCCATGCAAATTTCAAAAAGAACCTTGCATATCCCCACTTCCCCTATTCGGAAATTGGCACCCATTGCCAATGAAGTGGAGAAAACTAAAAAGGTGTATCACCTGAATATCGGGCAGCCGGATATTACAACACCGGAAAGCTTTTTTGAAGGGGTACGCAATTTTCATTCCCGGGTATTGGAATATGGTAAAAGCCAAGGGGATGCGCCCCTGTTGCGTTCCATACAAAACTATTACAAAGGCTGGAACATTGATTTTGCCTTGGACGATATCTATGTCACCAATGGAGGTAGCGAGGCGATTTCTTTTGCTGTCCAGGTTACTTGTGACGTAGGGGATAACGTTCTTTTGTTTGAACCATTCTATGCCAATTATAAAAGTTTTATCTATGCCTATGACGTAAAAATCAATGGGGTACCCACCGATCCCAAGACGGGGTATCGTCTCCCGGATGAAGCAACCATAGAAAAACATATTGACGCACGGACGAAGGCCATTTTAGTGTGTCATCCTGGTAATCCCACGGGCGTGATTTACACGCCGGAAGAAATGGATCGGCTCAGCTGCATTGCCCGGCGTCATAATTTGGCACTGATCGCAGACGAAGTGTACCGGGAATTTGTATATGATGGGCAGTACAAGAGTTTTGCTCAGATGCGGGAATTGGATGATCTCCTTATTCTAATTGATTCCGTGTCTAAGCGCTATAGCGCTTGTGGAGCCCGGAGCGGGGCTGTTATCAGCCGGAATAAGGCGATTCATGCAGAACTTTTAAAGTGCTGTCAGGCGCGTCTTTCCTGCCCCCGGATTGAGCAGGCGGGTGCGGCAGCGCTTTATACCACCCCTAAATCTTATTGGGTGGAAGTCAAAAAAGAATACGCAAAACGGCGGGATTGCATTCAAGCCGCCCTTGCAGCTATGCCCGGTGTTATCACTTCCCAACCAAAAGGCGCCTTTTATGTCATGGCAAAAATGCCCGTGGATGACATGGAGAAATTTGCTGCCTGGCTCCTTACAGATTTTTCCATTGATGGGGAAACGGTGATGATTACCCCAGGGAACGGCTTCTACGCTTCTGATCCGGAAAGTGGCAAGGATGAATGTCGACTGGCCTACGTGCTAAACTGCCAAGACTTACAAAAGGCTATGCGGATTTTATCGGAAGGATTGCAAGCCTATCCGGGAAGAAAATAACGGGTTGTTCAAGACGGAACGGAAAGCACGTTCCGTTTTTATTTCATCTTAGGGTACCCTAAGATAGATAGGTATTTAGAGAGGAATAAAAACGTATGGCAGCTGGATTTACCCAATTTACTATCAGTCCCGTCTTGGTGGAAAAATTGCATCAAACGGGGAAAACAGTTCCCACACCCGTTCAGGAGCAGGCCATACCCGCGCTGTTATCCGGACGAGATGTTATCTGCCGGGCACAGACGGGCGTAGGGAAAACCTTATCTTTTGTGATCCCCTTGTTTTCCCAGTTGGATGTGGAAAAACACTATGTACAGGCCGTTATTTTATCTCCCACACGGGAACTGGCTCAGCAGACCACAAGAGAGATTCGCAAGCTTAACGGGGAACCGGAATTTTCCATTCTTACCGTCACTGGGGGAAGGGATTTTGAGGAAGAAAAACGAAAGATCGGTGACCGTGCGCAAATTCTGGTGAGTACACCAGGAAGATTGTTGGATCATTTGCGCAAAGGCAATACCAGCTTAGGGGCCGTTCGTTATTTTGTCTTAGACGAAGTAGATGAAATGGTGCGGCAGGGCTTTGCCCAAGATATTGAAACGATTTTGTCCCTTTTGCCACCGATGCACCAGACCATGCTGTGTTCTGCTACGCTGGACGAAGAGGTAAAAAAAATCAGCCGGAAACTGACAAAAAATCCTGTATTGATTGATGTAGATCCCTTAATGGCTACGGCGGGCACGATTAAACAGATCTGTATCAAAGTAAGCGCCGAGCATAAAGCAGAAAGCCTGGCCGCGCTGATTGAGCGACTAAATCCTTTTCTAATGCTGGTGTTCTGCTTTAGCAAAGAAAGAGCCATCGCCTTGTGTGACTGGCTACAGGAAAAAGGCTTTAATGCAGATGTGCTTCATGGAGATATGAGCCAGAACAAACGACGGCAGGTCATGGAAAACTTCCGTAAAGCCAGGCTCCAGATCCTTGTGGCCAGTGATATCGCAGCACGGGGGCTGGATGTGGAAGGCATTACCCAGGTCGTTAATTATGATATCCCCCACGATCCGGACTGGTACGTGCATCGGATTGGCCGCACGGGCAGAGCTGGCAACGAAGGGACAGCCTATACTTTTTATACGGCGGAAGAAACCAAGTGGCTGCTGCATTTGGAGAAAAAACTCCATATCACCCTTATCCGGGAAAACCTGGCAGGAGAAACGGTGCGCAGGGTCAGCAAACCACCTCGCCCGAGAAAAAAGCGCATAGTAAAGCGTGGAAAATCCGCTGTCGGGTCTAATAAACGGGGAACCAAATATGCAGAAGCGTCCCGGAAACAGAAACGGAAATAAGGCGGTGTATTTGTCTTTTAGCGTCGGCCGATCCATGGTATAATACTAAATTAGAATTTGAATCAAGCGGAAGAGGTGTCACAAATGAGTGAAGTACGTGTACGCTTTGCCCCCAGTCCTACGGGGTATT
Organism: Acidaminococcus sp.; assembly: GCA_019416065.1. Classification (GTDB taxonomy): domain Bacteria; phylum Bacillota; class Negativicutes; order Acidaminococcales; family Acidaminococcaceae; genus Acidaminococcus. The sequence continues at coordinate 69,618 of DXYB01000006.1, forward strand.
TGCATATCGGAGGAGCCCGTACGGCTCTTTTTAACTGGCTGTTTGCGAAAAGCCAGGGTGGCAAACTGGTACTGCGGATTGAAGACACAGACATAGAACGGTTGAAAGAAGATTCTGTATCCCAGATTCTCCGCAGCTTACATTGGCTGGGCTTAAGTTGGGATGAGGGGCCGGAAGTAGGAGGTCCATATGGACCGTATTACCAATCCCAACGGCTAGATCTGTACCGTAAAATCTGTCAAGAACTGGTAGATAACGGTAAAGCCTACTATTGTTTCTGTTCTGCAGAAGAACTGGAAAAGCAGAGAGAAAAACAAAGAGCACTTAAACAGCCTTTCCATTATGCAGGAACCTGTCGTGACCTGGATCCGGCAGAGGCTAAAAAACGAGTGGAAGCAGGGGAACCCTATTCTATCCGTGTTAAAGTACCCCGGGAAGGAACTATTACGGTTCACGATATGATCCATGGGGATGTTACCTTTAACTGGGACCAATATGATGATTTTGTGATTATGAAAAGCAATGGAATCCCTACCTACAATTTTGCTGTGGTGGTGGATGACCATGGGATGCAGATTACCCATGTTCTGCGGGCAGAAGAGCATCTGTCCAATACCCCAAAACAAATCATTATTTATCAGGCATTGGGGTATGAAGTACCACAGTTTGGACATATGCCCATGATTTTGGCGCCGGATCGGAGCAAATTGAGTAAGCGCCATGGGGCTACCAGCGTGGAAGAGTTTCGGGATAAGGGATACTTGCCTCAGGCCATCATTAACTATCTTACACTTTTAGGCTGGGCACCTGGCAATGACCAGGAGATCTTCTCATTGGAAGATACGGTGAAGCAGTTTGATTTTAGTAAAATGTCCAGGAAAGCCGCCGTGTATGATGTGAAAAAACTCACCTGGCTGAATGGACAGTACCTTTCCAGCCAGCCGCTGCGGGAAATTGTAGATGCCGCAGTGCCTTTTTTTAAAAAGGCCGGCCTTATTGATGACAGTTACCTGCCATCTCACCAGGACTATTTTGACCATTTGGTGGATGTAGTACGGGTACGAGTCAAAACCCTGGAAGAACTGGCCGATGGATCCAGCTATTTCTTTAAAGACTTTACCAGCTATGACGAAAAGGGCGTAAAAAAATCCTTTCAGCCGGAAGCTGCTGCTCTTTTAAAAAAATGCCGGGATGCCTTGGCCGCACTTCCGGAATTTACATTGGCATCTACGGAAGCCTGCTATCATAAGGTGGCGGACGAACTAGGAAATTCCTTTGGGAAAATAATTCATCCCAGCCGGCTGGCCTTAACGGGCCGTGTGTTTAGCCCGGGAATGTTTGATGTGATGGTGCTTCTGGGACGGGAAAAGACACTGGAACGGCTGGATAAGGCCATTGCCTTTATTCAAGCACAGGGGTAAGATCGTGGATAAATACATCTGTCTGGACATAGGAGGAACGTCCATTAAGTATGGCTTGGCAGACAGCCGGGGACGACTCTTTAATAAGGACAGCATTCCCAATAGTATTGAACAAGAAGGGGTGGACGTTTTTCTGGATCGTGTACTAGGATTGATTGCTTCCTATCAGAAATATTTCAAGGTCCAGGGAGCGGCTATTTCTATGGCAGGGATTATTAATCCTGTTAGCGGCCATATTGCTTATGCCACACCACATTTTCCAGGCCTGAGTGGGAAGAATTTGGCCCAGATGGTCACGGAAACCCTTCGCCTGCCCTGTTGGGTAGAAAATGATGTGAATGCAGCGACCCTGGGAGAATATTGGCTGGGTGCTGGCCGAGGTGCGGAAAGTCTCTTTTGCATGACAGTGGGCACAGGAATCGGCGGGGCGTTTTTGCTAAACGGAAAATTATGGCATGGACATACCTTTTCCGCAGGGGAAGTGGGACAAGCCAAACTGGGAAGCAAGATTTCCTGGGAAGAAGCAGCTTCTGTCACGGCCCTGGTAGAAAAGACGGCCAAAGCAAAAGGCATCGACAAAACTACCCTAAACGGCAAACTGATCTGTGAAGCCGTACGTCGCGGAGATAAAACTGCTGTCAGAATCCTGCGGGAAACGGTGCATCATTGGGCGATAGGGATTGCTGGTGTATGCCTGATTCTAAATCCCCAGCGGGTGATATTAGGCGGGGGAATCATGGCCCAAAAAGAACTACTGGAACCCATGCTAAAGAAAGCATTGGATAAAGAATTGATTCCGGTGGTACGGGAAGAAACAGAATTTGCTTTTGCCAACTTGGGAAATGATGCGGGTCTAATCGGCGCCTTGTACAATTTTCTGGCACGAGAGAAAAAATACCATCTGTAAAGAAATATACCTTGACAGCGACTGTTAAAATGCTTACAATATATAGGTATCACTTTGAGACTATGCCGTTAGCCCCGGCAGCATCCCAAAGACTCATCACTGGATACGAGTTTGTTAAAAGTATTTAGGAGGAATCAGGATGAAAACATATATGGCTACTCCGGCTACCATTGAACGCAAATGGTACGTAGTGGATGCCGCCGATAAAACTTTGGGCCGCCTGGCTGCCGAAGTGGCAAAAGTGCTCCGTGGCAAAAATAAACCGACTTTTACCCCCCATATGGATACTGGTGATCATGTGATCATCATCAATGCAGGTCAAGTAAAACTGACCGGTAAAAAACTGGTGCAGAAGGTTTACTTCCGTCATTCCGGATATCTGGGTGGTGACAAATATACCAAAGCAGGGGATATGCTGAAAAAGGACCCTGTGAGAATGGTAGAAATGGCTGTTAAGGGTATGGTTCCCCATAACCGTCTAGGCAGCCAGATTTTCAAAAAACTGCATGTATACGCTGGTTCTGAACATCCTCATGCTGCACAAAAGCCTGAAGTGTTGACCATCGATATTCGCTAAGAGGAGAGGAGAACTAGGAAATGGCAAAAGTTACTTATGATGCAACTGGCAGCCGCAAAAGCTCTGTTGCCCGTGTTCGCCTTGTTCCGGGCGAAGGCAAGATTGTGATCAATGGCCGCGAACTGGATTCGTATTTTGGCCTGAAAACGCTGGAATTGGTAGTAAAGCAACCGCTGGAAGCTACCGAAACCGTGGGTAAATATGATGTGTCTGCTAACGTAGTGGGCGGCGGAGTCTCCGGCCAGGCCGGTGCTATCCGGCACGGGATTGCCAGAGCCCTGCTGAAAGTTGATGCAGACTTCCGTCCCTTGCTGAAAAAAGCTGGCCTTTTGACCCGTGATCCTCGGGAAAAAGAACGTCGCAAATATGGCTTGAAAAAAGCAAGAAAAGCTTCCCAGTTCAGCAAGCGGTAATCCACACTGCATATTACCGAAAAATTATCCAAGGAAAAAGCGCATTCCCAGACGGGGTGCGCTTATTTCGGTTCTATAAATAAAATATTGGTTCCTCCCCAACATTTATTTATCGAACCGAAATAGTCATACAAAGGCTCAGAGATTAATGCGTGTGACTCGCTTTTTATTGACATTCACACGGTTACACATGACTGATCTGTTTAAACTCATTCGGAAAGAATGGGTTAACTAGCTTTTAATGGGTAAGAAAGGATGCCCGATAAATCCAAGATATGGAATTTAAAGAAATAGAATATCTTATAACACTGGCTGACGAGGGGAATATTTCACGGGCAGCCGAAAAATTATATATGGCACAATCCAGTCTGACACATTTCATACAGGAAATGGAAAGGTCTCTTGGAATACAGATTTTCAATCGGTCTCCACGAGGAATTCAATTGACGGAATCCGGAAAGATTCTGGTTGAGCATATGCGCAACATGAAGCAGGAATATGAACTCGCGAAACGAAGGATATCTGATTTGGAAGAACTCCGTAACGGACACGTAAATTTTGGAATCGGTACATTTCGCGGTACCTACATCTTGTCAGAGGTATTGAAAAAATTTACAAAGCTATACCCTGGTATCAGTGTAGAAATTGTTGAATTGAGCAGCTGGAAGTTGGAGGAAGAACTTTTGGCTGGACGAGTTGATCTGGCATTGGTGGCTCTTCCGTTGAAGCATTCAAAAAATATATATTGGGAGCACTTGATGAATGATGAAATATGCTTGATTGCATCATATTCGAATCCAATCATGAAAAAGGTATCTTTTAGTGAAAATATGGAAAAACCATATATATCCATAGATGCCTTAAATGGTGAAACAATGATTCTTGGAGAAAAAAATACAATTCTGGGGCAGGCTGCCCGGAACCTGATTCAAAATCATCAGCTGGAAATCAATCCTTATCCAACTACGCTCTCTCCTTTTCTGGCAGCGTCAGTAGTACAGTCTGGGATTGGAATTACCCTGTCTTATTACAGCTGGTCAAAATTTCATGGTCAGGTATGCTCCATCACGTTCAAACCGAATCCGCTTTATGTAGAACTGGCACTTGCTTGGTCGCCAAGAATTGGTAGGACAAAACTTACCAGGGCTTTTGCGGATGTCTTCCATGATTGCTTTGACCAGGAAGAATGAGTTTCTCGGCAAATGAGCAGTAGAATTTTATTAATAAAAGACAGTTTAATTGAAAAATTTCAAACTATGTGTTTACATTGTCTTTGTTAATGTACGATAAACCATGTTTATTATTTAATGGATAGTATAAAATATCTTGTGTAAACGGTACCTGATTTTAATTATGGTAAAAGGAACCGATTTCCTGTATAGTGTTAAGTAGCACCAAAACACAAAGGAGGTCGGTCCCTTATGTCTAATCTTAACACAGATTTAATGACCGCGCTATTAAAAAATCAATCCATGACGGCGTTAGTTTTTTGTTAGTTGGATATGGTTAGAGATTCCCCTTGGGTAT